>NZ_JBMSDW010000002.1:0-463142 GCF_049445895.1 Neotabrizicola sp. VNH66 | reverse complement strand
ATTCCTTCAGCACAGCGTCCCCGCCGCGCCTCCCTCAACCTTCCTGCCGTCCCCCGCTTTCGCTTCGTTCCGTCTGGTCCGTTTCGGTGAGGCGGTATTTACGGAGAGCAGCTGAAAGCCGCAAGAGCCTTTTTTCCGGTAAATTCACAAAATCTTCGCAGGGCTCTGAAATCATCAACAAAACAAGGCGTTTTTGGGCTCATCTTTTTTGGGCCGGGCCGGTGATTTTCCGGAGAAACCCGGCCTCGGGCAAGAATCTGTCGCAAATCACCCGATTCAAAGTAAGGAAATTCAACCACTTGGCGCGAATCTCCCGAATCCCCCGTGGATTCGGGGTGAATCACCGCGTACCGGGTCGCGATTTCGGCCAGAACCGGACTGCCAGCAGCGAAATCACCGCCGCCAGCCAGATCCAGCCCTCGGTCGAGACCACTTTCATCTGCCAAAGGTAGTGCACGACGCCCAACAGGACCGCCGGGTAAACCAGCCAGTGCAGCCTCCGCCAGTTCCGCCCCAGCCGCCGGACAGAGGCGTTGTTCGAGGTGACCGCCAGCGGGATCAGCATCGCGAAGGCAAGGATGCCGAAGAAGAGATAGGGCCGCTTGATCAGGTCGGCTGCGGCCTGAGCCCAGAGCATGCCCATATCCAGCACCACCCAGGCCACCAGATGCAGTGCCACATAAAGGAAGGCCAGCAGCCCGGCGGCGCGGCGGAACCGCAGCAGGTTCAGCCCGGCAAACCGGCGCAGGGGGGTGATGCACAGCCCCCCCACCAGAAACCACAGGGCGATCTTGCCCAGGGTATGCTCCACCTCTTTCACCGGATCGGCGCCCAGATCATTGGTGAAGATACGCCAGACCAGCCAGGCCAGCGGGATCAGTCCCGCCAGATAGCCAGCCCAGGACGGAACGCGCCGCAGCGCGTTGTTCACCGCCTCGACCGCGCGCATCAATAGTTGGCCCGCAGGTCCATGCCGGAATAGAGCCCGGCCACCTGATCGGCATAGCCGTTGAACATCAGCGTGTCCTGCCGCCCGCCGAACAGCCCGGCGCCGATCTTGCGCTCGGTGGCCTGCGACCAGCGGGGATGGTCCACCTCGGGGTTCACATTGGCATAGAAGCCGTATTCCTGCGGCTGCAGGATATTCCATGTGGTCGGCGGTTCGGCCTCGGTCAGGGTGATCTTCACGATGCTCTTGATCGACTTGAAGCCATATTTCCACGGCACCACCAGACGGATCGGCGCGCCATTCTGCTTTGGCATCTCCTCGCCATAAAGCCCGGTGGCCAAAATCGCCAAGGGATGCATCGCCTCATCCAGCCGCAGCCCCTCGACATAGGGCCAGTCGATGCCGCCGCCGCGCTGACCCGGCATTTCCTCGGGCCGCAACAGGGTCTGGAAGGCCACATATTTGGCACCCGGCTGCACGCCCACCCGGTTCAGCAGGCCGGAGAGCGGAAAGCCGATCCAGGGAATTACCATCGACCAGGCCTCGACACAGCGGAAGCGGTAAATCCGTTCCTCCAGCGGCTGCCCCTTCACCAGATCGGCCAGATCATAGGTGCCGGGCCGGTCCACCAGCCCGCCGATCTCGACCGCCCACGGGTCCACGGTCAGCGCGCCGGCGTAGGATGCGGGGTCTTCCTTGCCCCAGCCGAATTCATAGAAGTTGTTGTAGGTGGTGATCTCTTCAAAGCTGTTCGGCGTTTCATCCGTGGACAGCGGGCTGGGGCTGGCGGTGATCTTTGCCAGCGCAGGACCGGTCACCGCCAGCGCCGCGGCCGAGGCAATGATCTGTCGCCGGTTCAGCCAGCCGGACTTCGGGGTGACGTCTGCCCATGTCAGGGCCTTGCGAAACGCGTTCATCGTCTTCTCCGCCGTTGAGATCACTATACCCCAATACGGGGCGGGCCGGGCCAGAGTTGCATGGCTTCACGCATCTGTGCGCAAAAAAGAACGGGGACCCGAAAGCCCCCGTTCCGTCTGTGTCAGTCTTTCTTAGTGCAGCGGCACCTGTGCGGGCCGTTCGCGGCGCGAGGCGATCACCCGGTCACCGACGATCAGCCCCTCGGCCCCGGCAGAGACGGTGACCGTGGTGCCGTCCAGCACATCGCCCGCCAGCAGCATCTCGGCCAAAGGATCCTGCAGCTGGCGCTGGATCACCCGCTTCAGCGGGCGGGCGCCAAACACCGGGTCATAGCCCTCTTCGGCCAGCCAGTCCTTCGCCGCCTGATCCAGCTCCAGCGTGATCTTGCGCTGTGCCAGACGTTTCTCCAGCCGCCGCAGCTGGATATCGACGATGCCGGACATATCCGCCCGGTTCAGCCGGTCAAAGATGATCTGCTCATCCAGACGGTTCAGGAATTCGGGGCGGAAATGCGCCCGCACCGCCTCCATCACCTCGCGCTTGGCCGCCGTGGCATCGGCGCCTTCCGGCAGTTCCGACAAGGCCCGCGCCCCAAGGTTGGAGGTCAGGATGATCAGCGTCTGCTTGAAGTCCACGACGCGGCCCTGACCGTCGGTCAGACGGCCATCGTCCAGAACCTGCAGCAGCACGTTGAACACGTCCGGATGCGCCTTCTCCACCTCGTCGAACAGCACGACCTGATAGGGCCGCCGCCGCACCGCCTCGGTCAGGACACCGCCTTCGTCATAGCCCACATAGCCGGGCGGGGCGCCGATCAGGCGGGCGACCGAATGCTTCTCCATGAATTCCGACATATCGATGCGGACCATCGCGTTGTCATCGTCAAAGAGATAATTGGCCAAGGCCTTGGTCAGCTCGGTCTTGCCCACGCCGGTGGGGCCAAGGAAGAGGAAAGAGCCCAGCGGCTTGTTCTCATCCGAAAGGCCCGCGCGCGACCGGCGCACGGCGCGGCTGACGGCTTCCACCGCCTGACGCTGCCCCACGACACGGGCGGCCAGTTCGTCTTCCATCCGGAGAAGCTTGTCCTTCTCCCCCTCCAGCATCTTGGAGGTCGGAATGCCGGTCCAGCGTTCCACCACTTCGGCAATCTGCTCAGGCCGCACCGATTCAGAGACCATCTCGGTCCCCTCGCGGCCCTCAGTCTCGCCCAGCTGCTTTTCCAGCGCCGGGATGCGGCCATATTGCAGCTCACCCGCCTTGGCGAAGTTGCCTTCGCGCTTGGCCTGCTCCAGCTCGGCCCGGGCGTGATCCAGTTGCTCCTTCAGCCCGCGAGCCGCCTCAAGGCTGTCGCGTTCCGCCTGCCACTTGGCCGTCATCTCGGCCGAGCGGTCCTTGAGGTCGGCCAGTTCCTTCTCCAGCCGCTCCAGCCGGTCCTTCGACGCCGCATCATCTTCCTTCTTCAGCGCCTCGGCTTCGATGGTCAACTGCAGAATCTGCCGGTCCAGCTGGTCCAGCTCCTCGGGCTTGGAATCCACCTCCATCCGCAACCGGCTGGCGGCTTCGTCCACCAGGTCGATGGCTTTGTCGGGCAGGAAGCGGTCGGTGATATAGCGGTGCGACAGCTGCGCCGCGGCAACAAGCGCCGAGTCGCTGATCTTCACCCCGTGGTGCAGCTCATACTTCTCCTTGATGCCGCGCAGGATGCTGATCGTGTCCTCGACCGTGGGCTCCGTCACCAGCACCGGCTGGAACCGGCGGGCCAGGGCCGCGTCCTTTTCGATATACTTGCGGTATTCGTCCAGCGTGGTGGCGCCGACGCAATGCAGCTCGCCCCGGGCCAGCGCGGGCTTGATCAGGTTCGCAGCATCCATCGCGCCATCGGTCTTGCCCGCACCGACCAACACATGAAGCTCGTCGATGAACAGGATGATCTCGCCGGCGGCGGTCTCGATCTCTTTCAGGATCGCCTTCAGACGCTCTTCGAACTCGCCGCGGTATTTCGCCCCGGCGATCAGCGCGCCCATGTCCAGAGCCATCAGCTTCTTGTTGCGCAGGGATTCCGGCACGTCGCCGTCAACGATGCGCAGAGCAAGCCCCTCGGCAATCGCGGTCTTGCCCACGCCCGGCTCCCCGATCAGCACCGGGTTGTTCTTCGTCCGGCGGCTCAGCACCTGCATCGCGCGGCGAATCTCTTCGTCGCGGCCGATGATCGGGTCGATCTTGCCCTGCTCAGCCGCTTCGGTCAGGTCGCGGGCATATTTCTTCAGCGCCTCCATCGTGTCTTCCGACGAGGCGGAATCGGCCGTGCGGCCCTTCCTGATGTCATTGATCGCGGCATTCAGGCCCTGCGCCGTCACGGCACCCGCCGTCAGCGCATCCTTGGCGCGGGTGTTCACCAACGCCAGCGCGGTCAGCAGGCGTTCCACCGGGACAAAGCTGTCACCGGCTTTCTTCGCCACCTGCTCCGCCTCATCCAGCACACGCACAAGGCTCGGGTCGATGTAGCTTTGACCATCGCCGCCCGAAACCTTCGGCAGTTTCGAGATCGACAGATTGACCGCTTCATTGACACGTTCAGGCGACCCGCCCGCCTTGCGGATCAGATTCGCGGCCAGTCCCTGATCGTCATCCATCAATGCCTTCAGCAGATGGTCGGGCAGCACACGCTGGTGGCTTTCCCGCATCGCAATGGTCTGCGCCGCCTGAAGGAAACCGCGCGACCGTTCGGTGAACTTTTCCATGTTCATCCGTCTTCTCCTTTTCCAAGCACCGCCCCGCGAACGCCCTGAAAAGGCACGTCCGCACCGGCCTTGGCCTCAATCTGGGGCGGGCCGGTTCCGGGTTCAAGAGCATGCGCCCGGCGGGCCACAGATTCCGCACCGCAGCACGGCTGGTCCTTTTTCCGCCGATCCGGGCAACATGCATCGGCGGCAAAGCCCGGCCCCTGAACCCGCGGCCTTGCGTGCCCCGCCGCCTGCCCGCACCCTGCCCGAAAAAGGAATGCACATGGCCGAGCGTCTGGAACCCATCCTGCCCCAAGTCCCCATCGAGGGCATCGCCATCCACATCGGGCGGGCGGGCCTGTGCATGGGGGATGAGGCGCAGGCCCAGCTTCTGCCGGACGGGCGCGTGGGCATCTTTGCCCGGGTAAAGCGCCCGCTTCTAGGGCTGATCCCGGCCCGGCGCCCCACCTATCTGGGCCATCTGGGCCCGGTGGCCGCGCAGGTCCTTGCGCCCGCGCTGGCCGGGGGGGTGGCGCTGCGGCTGCGGGTGGTCGTGCTGACGCCCGAGCATCTGGCCACCTCCGGTCCGCCTGAAATCTTCGTCTCGGTCTGGGGAGATCCCCGGCAGATTGCGCCCTATCTGCATCTGCCGGACCTGTTCGTTCCACCCCCGCTGGAGGATCTGGCCGCGGTGCGCCAGGACCCCGGCCCCGTGCACCTCAGCCCTGCTTAGGCGCCATACGCGCGGGCACGATCAGCCGCGCCCCGGGCCGCAGCGCTGCCGCGATGGCGCGCAGATCGCCCGGCGCCAGCGCGACACAGCCCGCCGTGGGAAAGCCCGGCCGCCGCCAGCGGTGCAGGAAAATCGCCGAACCCTTGCCCGGCTGCGCCCGCGGCCAGTTCCAGTCCGTCACAAGGATCAGGTCATAGAGCGGATCGGCCCGGCACAGCCGTTCATGGCTGAACCCATGCGGCGCGCGGACCATCAGATTATAGTCTTCATCCCGCGGATCGTCGGACCACAGATCGCCCGGCCGCAAGGGTACCGCCCAATCGGCGGGGGGCGCGATGCGGTCCGGACGATAGAGCATGCCGATAATCCGGTGCGACCCTGCAGGCGTGGCGCCGTCGCCCTCACGCTTTGCCGTGGTGACGCCGCCCCGCCCCCATGTGCAGGGATAGCGCCGGCCGCCGAACAACAGGCCCGTGGGCGTCAGCAGCAGGTCGCCCGGCCTCACAGCAGATGCCCGGATTTCGCGGCCTTGGTCGCCAGATAGGCGGCATTCTCGGCGGTGCGGCCCACCTTCAGCGGCACCCGCTCCACCACCTGCAACCCGCAGGATTCCAGCATGGCCACCTTGCGCGGGTTGTTCGTCAGGAGCCGCACCCCGCGGAACCCCATGCCGCGCAGGATCTCGGCCCCGATGCGGAAATCGCGCTCGTCATCCTCAAACCCCAGACGGTGGTTGGCCTCGACCGTGTCGAAGCCCTGATCCTGAAGCGAATAGGCCCGCATCTTGTTGGCCAGACCGATCCCCCGGCCTTCCTGATTGAGATAGAGCAGCACGCCCGAGCCATGTTCCCCCATCTGCGTCAGCGCCGCGCGCAATTGCGGGCCGCAGTCGCATTTCAGGCTGCCCAGCACATCGCCGGTGAAACAGGCCGAATGCAGCCGCGCCAGCACCGGCTGGCTGCGGTCGGGCTGGCCCACCTCGATGGCGTAATGCTCATCGCCGCCGTCATCGGGACGGAAGATATGCACCCGCCCTGCCCCGGCCGCCGCCATCGGCAGCCGGGCGGACACCACCTCATCCAGCGGCGACAGGCGCGCCAGCTCCGGCCCGATCTCATCCAGCCTGAGCAGCGTCAGCCCATGCTGCGCGGCAAGTTCCAGCGGATTGCCCACCCGCACCAGCAAAGCCGCGGGCAACAGGTGCGCCGATTTCGCCAGCAGGATCGCCGCGCGGTGCAGATCCGCCGGCCCTTCGCGCAAAGACCGCAGCGGCCCCTTCATCGGCACCCGCAGGTCATCGACCGGATCGGCCAGCGCACAGATCCAGCCCAGATCCACATCACCCGGCACCACGATCCGCGCCAGATCACCGTCATAGGCGCGGGCCTTCAGCGTCTCGGCCCGCCAGCCGGTCAGCGCCAGTTCCGGCGTGCCAAGGCCGCGCAGTTCGGCCAGCCGCGCAGGCGCCATCGCTTCGACCGCCACCGCCAGCGCCGCCGTTCCCGCCCCGGTCAGCACCACCGGCACCCCCATGCGCAGATCGCCCCGCGCGCGGGACAGGCGTTCAACGATATTCGGGCCAAGGGTCATGCTGCGGTCTCCTGCCCCCTTTCTCTAGCCGGTGGATGACAGGATTGAAACATTCCCCCGCGCACCGACACGTCGGCGTGAGGGCACTGAAGCATCCCTTGCGGGGGGCGTGATCGGGGCGCATCTGATTTTCACGAAAAGAGGAGGCCCCCATGGCGCAACTTCGCAAGATCCTGCTGGTGGATGACGACGACGATCTGCGCGAGGCGCTGTCGGAACAACTGGTGATGACCGAAGACTTTGACGTGTTCGAGGCCCGCACCGGGGCTGAGGGGATGGAGAAGGCCAAGGGCGCCATCTACGATCTGGTGATCCTTGACGTGGGCCTGCCCGACACCGACGGCCGCGAACTGTGCCGCCGCATGCGCAAATCCGGCGTGAAATGCCCGATCATGATGCTGACCGGCCATGACACCGATTCCGACACCATTTTGGGCCTTGATTCCGGCGCGAATGACTATGTGACGAAGCCGTTCAAGTTCCCGGTCCTTCTGGCCCGCATCCGCGCGCAGCTGCGCACCCATGAACAGTCCGAAGACGCGGTGTTCCAGCTGGGCCCGTATACCTTCAAACCCGCCCAGAAGATGCTGGTGGATGAGAAGGACAAGAAGATCCGTCTGACCGAGAAAGAAACGAATATCCTCAAATTCCTCTACCGCGCGCAGACCGGCGTCGTGCCGCGGGACGTGCTCTTGCATGAGGTATGGGGCTATAACGCGGGGGTCACCACCCATACGCTGGAAACCCACATCTACCGCCTGCGCCAGAAGATCGAACCCGATCCTTCGAACGCCCGGCTTCTGGTGACGGAATCGGGTGGCTACAAGCTGGTGGCCTGAACAGGCGTTACAAAAAGTCCGAAGGTCGTATTGTCGCCCGATTCAACCGTTATTAACTGAGTATGGGCGACATTGTTGCCCTGACGAATCCCCTTGCCGTGCCGGGGTTATGACACGGCATCCTCCCTGTTGGACCTGGCCGGGCTTTTGCCCGGCCTTTTTTTGTCCGTTCGACAGCGGCGCCGCGCCGGTCTAGCCTGCCCCGCACAGAAAGGGGGCTGACATGAAAACCATCGGCATTCTGGGCGGCATGTCCGCCGCATCGACCCAGATCTATTACCGCGAGCTTTGCGCCCTGACGCGCGGCAGGCTGGGCGGGCTGCATTCGCCCGATCTGCTGATCCGGTCGCTGGATTTCGTACCGATCGCGCAGCTTCAGGCCGCAGACCGGTGGGAGGAGGCCGGGCAGATCCTGAACACGGCGGCCCGCGCGCTGGAACAGGGCGGGGCCGGGTTGCTGATCCTTGCCACCAACACCATGCACAAACTGGCCGGTCCGATGATGCAGGGCGTCTCGATCCCGCTGCTGCATATTGCCGATGCCACCGCGCAGGCGATCCGCGCGCAGGGGCTGCGGCGGCCCGGACTGATGGCCACCGCCTTCACCATGGAGCAGGCCTTCTACACCGACCGCCTGCGCGCCGCCGGGCTGGAGGTCGTATTGCCCGGCGCCGATGACCGCGCCACCACGCACCGCATCATCTATGATGAGCTGTGCCGCGAGATCGTGACCGAAGAAAGCCGCGCCGCCTATGAGGGAATCGCCGCCCGGCTGATGGCGGCAGGGGCCGATTGCCTGATCCTTGGCTGCACCGAGGTGGGCATGCTGCTGCACGCGGGCAATGTGGGGGTTCCGGTCTTCGACACCACGCTGGTGCATTGCGCCGCCGCGCTGGACCTTGCGATGTCCTGACAGGCATTGACAACCCTTGGTTGTGGCCGAAAAGTCGCGGTCCGGGACAGAGTTTTGCGCCGAAAAATCCCCGGAACCAAAAGGCCGGTTCCCGTGTTATCCTCTCGTTACCTCCCTGTTGGACCTTGGCCCGGTGTGTTGGTTTTTCCGCCGGGCTTTTCTTTGTCCGGCCGCTGGACGCTTGCCCCGCCCGGCCCCTGACCGTAGTCTCCCGACCAGAACAGGAGACGAACATGCCCTTCACCCTTGCCACATGGAACATCAACTCGGTCCGCCTGCGCGAGGGGCTGGTGTCCCGCCTGCTGACCGAAGAAGCGCCGGACATCCTGTGCCTGCAGGAGATCAAGACCCCGGTGGACAAGTTCCCGACCGAAGCCTTTGCCGCGCTTGGCTACCGTTACATGGTCGCCCGCGGGCAGAAGGGCTACAACGGGGTGGCGATCCTGTCCAAGCTGCTGATCGAGGATGCGGGCGACCGCGATTATGCCAGCCTCGGCCATGCCCGCCATGTGGCGGCCCGGCTGGAGAATGGTGTCACCATCCACAATTTCTATGTCCCCGCGGGCGGCGACATTCCCGACCGGGAGCAGAATGTGAAATTTGGCCAGAAGCTGGATTTCCTGACCGAGATGCGCGACGCCTTCCACGCCGACCGGCCCGAGAAAGCAATCCTAGTGGGCGACCTGAACATCGCCCCGCGCGAAGATGACGTGTGGAATCACAAGGCGCTTCTGAAGATCGTCAGCCACACCCCGGTGGAGGTGGAGCATCTGGGCGCGGCGCAGGACGCCGGGAACTGGGTGGATGTCACGCGCAAGGACATTCCCGAAGGCCGGCTTTACAGCTGGTGGAGCTATCGCAGCCCCGACTGGGACGCCGCGGACAAGGGCCGCCGGCTGGACCACGTCTGGGCCACGCCGGACATTGCGAATGCCGCACACGGCAGCCGCATCCTGCGCCCCACCCGCGGATGGGAGCAGCCGAGCGACCACGTGCCGGTCTTCGCCAGCTTCGACCTCTGACGCAAACGGGCGGCGGACCTTGGCCCGCCGCCCGTTTCCCTCTGGCCCGGATCAATAGCCGTAGCCGGACTTCTTCTTTTTGCCATAGCCGCAATGGGCGTTCGAATCAGCCAGATACTTGGCCGAGACCCAGCCCCGCTGCCCCTCCCACGACACCTGCACCCAGCCGTCCTGCCAGTCATAGGCGGTCACGCTGGCGCATTTCGGCAGATAGCCGATCACATCGTAATAGGTGCCCGGCCCGCTGCGGAAATTCACGCCCGAGGTGGTCCACGACCCTGCCAGTGCGGCGAAGGGCAGGGTTGCGGTGATGACGGCGGCGGCGATGATCTTGCGGAACATTCTGAAATCTCCTGTCTTTTCCAATCCGGCCCGGCGAACCATCCGCCGTCCTTGATGAAGACAGAATGCCCGTTCGCCGCGGGCCGCGCTGTTCCGCGGGGAACAGGGTCAGGCGCCCTGAACCACCCGGCAGGTCAGGTTGATGCGCCCGCCCTGCGGCAACAGGGTAGACGATCCGTGGCGCACGCGGTCCACCCCATGCCACGCCAGCCGGGCCGCCCCGCCCATCACCAGCACATCACCGGATTTCAGCCAGAAGCTTTCTGTCGGGGCGGGCGTCTCCACGCCGCCCACGCGGAACAAAGCCTCATCCCCCAAAGAGACCGACAGCACCGGATAGGAAAAATCCCCCTCGTCCCGATCCTGATGCAGGCCCATCCGCGCACCCTCACCGTAAAAGTTCACCAGACAGCAATCCGGCGCCCGCTCCAGCCCGGTCAACCCGTGCCACAGGGCCAACACGGCGGGCGGAATCGGCGGCCAGACCGCGCCCGAAGGATGCCGCGGCTCATAGCGATAACCGCGCCGGTCGGTTACCCAACCCAGCCGCCCGGCACTGGTCATCCGCACGCTCATCTGCCGCCCGCCGGGGGTGACCGGCGTATAAAACGGGGCGGCGGCGGCAACCTGCCGAAGCGCATCCACCAACGCCTCTTGCGCGGGACGGTCCAAAAGGCCCCGCCACAGCCGGAATCCCCTGATTTCCACCGGATCGGACAAACTGCCTCCTTCCGCATCACCGCGGAAAATTCGCGCAACACGATGTCGCGGAACCGTTGCAGGCGCAAACCCACCTGCCTATATACGCCCAGTCAAGCAAAGGGGATCACCCCCGATGCACCCATACCCCGGCGGGGGTGCCGAAGCATCGGGCCCGCGTCGGAGGATCGCCTGAAGAAAGGGATAGCTATGGCCAAAGTCATCGGTATCGACCTCGGCACCACCAACTCCTGCGTTGCCATCATGGATGGCGCCCAGCCCCGTGTGATCGAGAACAGCGAAGGTGCCCGCACCACGCCGTCGATCGTGGGCTTCACCGATAATGAGCGTCTGGTCGGCCAGTCTGCCAAGCGGCAGGCCGTCACCAACGCCACCAACACCGTCTTTGCCGTGAAACGCCTGATCGGCCGCCGTCTGGGCGACGCCGAGGTGGAAAAGGACAAGAAGCTTGTCCCCTATGCCATCGTGGACGGCGGCAATGGCGACGCCTGGGTTCAGGTCCGCGGCGAGAAATATTCTCCGTCGCAAGTGTCCGCCTTCATCCTGCAAAAGATGAAGGAAACCGCCGAATCGTATCTGGGCGAAACCGTCACGCAGGCCGTGATCACCGTTCCGGCCTATTTCAACGACGCGCAGCGTCAGGCGACCAAGGACGCCGGCAAGATCGCGGGACTTGAGGTTCTGCGCATCATCAACGAACCGACGGCGGCCGCGCTGGCCTATGGTCTGGACAAGAAGGAAACCAAGACGATCGCGGTCTATGACCTCGGCGGCGGGACCTTCGATATCACCATTCTGGAAATCGACGACGGCCTGTTCGAAGTGAAATCGACCAACGGGGACACGTTCCTGGGCGGCGAAGACTTCGACATGCGGATCGTCCAGTATCTGGCGGATGAGTTCAAGAAAGAGCATGGCGTTGACCTGACGCTGGACAAGATGGCCCTTCAGCGCCTGAAAGAGGCGGCGGAAAAGGCCAAGATCGAACTGTCCTCGTCCCAGCAGACCGAGATCAACCAGCCGTTCATCTCGATGGACAAGAACACCGGCCAGCCGCTGCACCTTGTGGTGAAGCTGACCCGGGCCAAGCTGGAAAATCTGGTGGGTGACCTGATTACCAAGTCGATGAAGCCCTGCGCCGCCGCGCTGAAAGATGCCGGCGTGTCGAAGGATGAAATCGACGAGGTCGTTCTGGTCGGCGGCATGACCCGCATGCCGAAAGTCATCGAGGAAGTGACCAAGTTCTTCGGGAAAGAGCCCCACAAGGGCGTGAACCCCGACGAAGTCGTCGCCATGGGCGCGGCCATTCAGGCCGGCGTTCTGCAGGGTGACGTGAAGGACGTGGTTCTTCTGGACGTGACGCCCCTTTCGCTGGGGATCGAGACTCTGGGTGGCGTCTTCACCCGGCTGATCGACCGCAACACCACGATCCCGACCAAGAAGTCTCAGGTCTTCTCGACCGCCGAGGACAATCAGAACGCGGTGACCATCCGCGTGTTCCAGGGCGAGCGCGAGATGGCGGCCGACAACAAGATGCTGGGCCAGTTCAATCTGGAACAGATCCCGCCCGCCCCGCGCGGCGTGCCCCAGATCGAGGTGACCTTCGACATCGACGCCAACGGCATCGTGTCGGTGTCCGCCAAGGACAAGGGCACCAATCGCGAGCAGAAGATCACCATTCAGGCCTCGGGCGGCCTGTCGGATGACGAGATCGAAAAGATGGTCCGCGACGCCGAGGCCAATGCCGAGGCGGACAAGGCCCGCAAGGAAGTGGTCGAAGCGAAGAATCACGGCGAAAGCCTGCTGGATTCGACGCGCAAATCGATCCGGGAGCATTCGGACAAGGTCGATCCCTCCACCATCGAGGCGATCGAACTGGCGATGAGCCCGCTGGAAGACGCGCTGAAAGGCGAAGACGCCGGCAAGATCAAGTCGGCGATCCAGAACCTGACCGAAGCCGCGATGCGTCTGGGTGAGGCGATCTACAAGGCGCAGGCGGCCGAAGGCGGCGGCGCCCAAAGCGATGACGACCCGCGCCCGGTCGACGACGACGATATCGTCGACGCCGACTTCGAGGATCTGGGCAACAACAAGCGGAAGTAATTCCGCCTGAGCCGGAACAGGGGGGCGGTCTGGCAACGGACCGCCCTTCGCCGGTCAGGAAAGGGGTTTTGCAATGGCAAAACGCGATTACTACGAAACGCTTGGGGTCGCGCGCGGCGCCAGCGCGGACGAGATCAAGAAGGCCTATCGCAGCAAGGCGAAAGAGCTTCACCCCGACCGCAATGCCGACAATCCCAAGGCCGAGGCCCAGTTCAAAGAAGTGAACGAGGCCTATGACGTGCTGAAGGACGCCGACAAGAAGGCGGCCTATGACCGGTTCGGCCATGCCGCGTTCGAAGGCGGCATGGGCGGCGGTGGCGGCCCCCGCGGCGGGTTCAACCAGCAGGGCGACTTCGCCTCCAGCTTCTCGGACGTGTTCGAGGATCTGTTCGGCGATTTCATGGGCCGCGGCGGTGGCGGTGGCGGACGTCAACGCGCACAGCGCGGGTCCGACCTGCGCTATAACCTGCGCGTCACGCTGGAAGAGGCGTTCAAGGGCGTCCAGAAGACCATCAACGTGCCGACCTCTGTCGCCTGCGACACCTGCCACGGCTCGGGCGCCGAAGGCGGGGCGGAGCCGCAGACCTGCCCCACCTGTTCGGGCATGGGCAAGGTCCGCGCGCAGCAGGGCTTTTTCACCGTCGAACGCACCTGCCCCACCTGTTCGGGCGCGGGCCAGATCATCAAGAATCCCTGCAAAACCTGCCACGGCGCCGGCCGGGTGGAGAAAGAGCGGCAGCTTTCGGTCAACATCCCGCCCGGGGTGGAAACCGGCACCCGCATCCGTCTGGCCGGTGAGGGCGAGGCGGGCCTGCGCGGCGGGCCGCAGGGTGACCTCTATATCTTCATCGAGGTGAAAGAGCATCCGATCTTCCAGCGCGATGGCGTGCACCTGTTCTGCCGCGTGCCGATCTCGATGCCGAACGCCGCCCTCGGCGGTGAGGTCGAAGTGCCCACCATCGACGGCGGCCGCGCCCGGGTGAAAGTGCCCGCGGGCGCCCAGTCGGGCAAGCAGATGCGCCTGCGCAGCAAGGGCATGCCCGCCCTGCGCGGTGGTGGCAGCGGCGATATGGTCATCGAACTGGCGGTGGAAACCCCGGTGAACCTGACCGCACGGCAAAAGGAACTGCTGCGCGAATTCGAGAAACTGTCCGAGGAGAACAACCCCGAAGGACAAAGCTTTTTCTCGAAGGTCAAAGGGTTCTGGGACGGGATGAAGGGCTGAACGCCGCTCATCGTCTCCCTCTGGGCGCTCTTCGCAGCTGAGCTTTGCGAGGAGCGCCGGCCCTTCTTTTCGGGCGCCTCGCGGGAAGCGTCCAAGGCGACGACGAGCCCCCTGATTCGTTAACCGCTTCTTCACCATGTGCTGCCAGCCTCTGGCCCATGGCACAATCCGGTCTCTCCGATGGCGCGCTTCCCCTGTTCACCCCCGATCCCGCGGGGGATGAGGCGGAGGGGACGCCGCTTCCCGAACGGCTCCCCAGCTATATCCGCGACCACCGCGCCCGGCTGCGCGCCCGGTTTGCCGAAGGCGGCGCTGCGGCCATGCCGGATTACGAACTGCTGGAGCTGATTCTGTTCGCCGCCATTCCGCGGCAGGATGTCAAACCGCTCGCCCGGCTACTTCTCGACACGTTCGGCGATCTGAACCGGGCGATCACCGCGCCCCTTCCGCGGCTTCTGGCCGTGAAAGGCGTCGGCGAACAGGTTGCCCTTCATCTGAAAGTGGTCGAGGCCGCGGCACAAAGGATGATGCGCGCCCGGGTGATGAACCGCCCGGTGTTGTCCTCCTGGGATGCGCTTTTGGACTATTGCCATACTGCCATGTCCCATCGCGAAACCGAACAGTTCCGCATCCTGTTTCTGGACCGCAAGAACGTGCTGATCGCCGATGAGGAACAGGCCCGCGGCACGGTGGACCATGTGCCCGTTTACCCGCGGGAGGTGGTAAAACGGGCGCTGGAGCTGAATGCCAGTGCGCTGATCCTTGTCCACAACCACCCGTCTGGCGACCCTACCCCGTCGGAGGCCGATATTTCCATGACGCTGCAGATTCAGGATGCCTGCCGGACGTTGAACATTACCCTGCACGATCACCTGATCATCGGCAAATCGCGGGAGCTGAGCCTGCGGTCGAAAGGCTATCTCTGACCCTGCGCGCGCCGCGCCTGACGCTGGGCTTTGCGTTTCTGCGCGATGCGCTCCTTCTCGGTATCGGCCAGAAGTTCCAGCGCGGGCAGGCGGGCCAGTGCGGACGGGCCATTCTCCGGCCGGATCAGATACCACGAACGGTAACGGTTATAGGCCGCTTCTGAGGTGCCCTCGGTCACCTGCACCGGCACCCCCAGCTGTCCCGCCACATGATGTACCGCCCAGACCACCAGCGGCCAAGTGCCAATGTCATAATCATCCCCGGCCAGCACGCCGCCCGGTTTCAGCTTCGCATACCACTGGATCAGGGTGCGGCCGCCCTCCTCGCCGGTATGGGCATAGCCGTCGCAATAGATGAAATCGAAGAACCCGTCGGGGAACAGGTCCAGCGCCTGATCGAAGGTCATCCGCAGCAGGCGGTAATCCTCGGTCAGGCCCACAGTCTGCAGCGCAGCCTTGTATTCCTGCAGGCCATGGCCGTCGCCATAGACATCCACGCCCCAGAATTGTGCGAACCGGCCGGACTGCACCATCGCGGCAGAGAACGACCCCGCCGCCACCCCCAGTTCGATCCCACGATTGGCATGGCCGGTCAGCGGCGCGATCACATCGGCCCGCTGCGTGCCCGGGATCAGCCGAACCTCCGCCGCGGGAATCATGGCGCGCACCTCGCGCCGGAACTCAGGGCGATGCATCGGCCTCTCCTTCCGGGGTGAAATCGGGCACGATCCACAGCTCGACCCTGCGGTTCAGCCGCCGCCCGATGGCGGTTTCGTCGCAAGCCATCGGCAGCGCCTCGCCAAAACCTTCGACCACCGGCAGCTGCGCCATGGTCAGATCCGGCGCCAGGGCGGCCAGATCCTGCCGCACCCGCTCGGCCCGGCCGGTCGCCAGCGCCAGATTGGCCGCGGCCTCGCCGTTGCCGTCCGAAAATCCGGCCAGAATCAGCTTTTGCGCCGGAAATCTGCCAGAGGCGATCAGCCGTGCCAGCTGCGCCAGATTCTCTTGCGAACTTGCATCCAGAACCGAAGTGCCCTCTTCGAAACGGAAGGTCAGCGACAGCCGGTCTGCACCGTCCATCACACCGGCCAGCCGTTTCAGATCGGCCAGCGTCACATCCTCACCCGCGCCCTGAATGGCCTTCAGCAGCCGCAGCCCGTCCTGCGTCATCGGCGCGCGTTCGACAGAACGGTCGATATAGCCGGCCCCGGCCACGCTGGCATCGGCGGCAGGCGTGGCGAGGAACTCCAGAAACTCCCGCGCCAGAAGCGGCAGGCGGCGCGGTGGCGGGTGCAGGAACAACGGCAACGCCAGCGGGTAATCCTCGGACTTGACCGAGATCGACCGCGGCAGCAGCGGAAAACCACAGCTGTCGGTCAGCGGCAGCAGCACCGCGGGCCCGATCTGTGCCTGTCCGGTGATGGCCAGCGCCCAAGGGTCGCGCGCCACCGCCTCGGCCAGAGTGGCCATGTCGGGATGGGTGACATCGGCCTGCACCGGCGCCCCCAGCCGTTCCGTCAGCGCCAGCCCCATATCCGTGCCGGGTGCCAGCGCATGCAGAACAACGGGCATGTCCGGCCCGCCCAGATCGGCCCAGTTCTTCGCCTCGCCCGACAGGGCCCGCGCCAGATCCACTGTGGAAACCCGGGGCGTCGGATTGCCGGGTGACATCACCGGCACCAGCGCATCCAGCGCGACCGGCCGGGCGTTGTCCGCCTTGCGCGAGGACAGGACGAACTCTGCCGTGCCCGCGGCAAGAGCCGCATCGGCCAGATCAGGCTCGGCCGGAGCAAAGGACAGTTCGGCCAGGACCCGGCCGTCCTGCGGGTCCAGCAGCGTGGCAGCCCAGACCACACCTTGCCCGACTTCGGCGGGCCGGAAGTCCAGCCCGCGCGCGGCGGCAAAGGCCTGCCACAATCCGGGCAGCAACACCGCCGCACCTTCGGGGGCGCCGGTCATCCGGATCACCGCTTTGGGCGCGGTCAGATCCGGGCAGGCCGGACCTTCGCAGATCACCCCCTGTGCATCCACCGTCAGCGGACCATAGGACGAATCGATCCGGTAGAATTCGCCGTCAAAGCCCAGCAGGATGCCGGACACCTCGACGCTGCCTTCGCGCGACAACAGCGTCACATCCTGTGCCGCGGCCATGCCGGAAAAGGCAAGCGCGGCGAAGACCGCCGCGCGCAAGCAATTCATCCGCATTGGCCCCTGCCCGACCCTCTAGTTCGCGGCGAGTGTCGTTTCCGGGGCAAGATTATTCAACACCAGAATGTCGCCCGTGGCATCGCAGGCGGGCATTGCCAGCGTCAGGTCGGTCACGGTGACCTTGCCGCCCTTGGACAGCAGCGTCTCTCCCAGCAGCTCTCTTCCGCAGGTCAGGTCGGTCACCGCGGATTCGACCACCGGCTCGGCCTTGGTCGCCGGGGGCCAGGTGTAGACCGCCGCCATCATCGGCAGGTCCAGTCCCGGATTGCCCAGCGAAACCATATAGCCGCCCTTGGCCGAAACCGGATTTTCGGCCGAGACATGGCCCGGCGTGCCATAGGCGGCGCCATCCTCATAGGCCTGAAGCTGGAAAGCATCGTCGCCCATCCATTGCACGGCGAACCGCTGCATCTTGTCCAGCCCGGTGATCGCCACGGCGGAATGCGCCACCTCGGCCCCGGGGAACAGGGCCGACACCTCACCCTTCGCATCCAGCGCGGGCAGGTCCAGCATCAGATTGCCCTGGGCATCCAGCGATTCCGCAACAGCCAGACCGGCATGGCGCAGGACAACACGCTCTCCCGCGGCACAGGGGGCCGCGATGGATACTGCGATCATCGCCTGGGGTGCGGCCGTCAGCGTCAGAGAGACATCGCAGGACGCGGCGGGGCTGACCGGAACGGCGGCCACCGGCGGCTTTGCCGGCACATCGTCGGTCAGTGCGGCCAGTTCGACCGCCGGTTCCCCGGCGGGGGTCACGGGTTCTGCCGTCATCAGGGGTGTATCGGATGGAAGGCTTCCGGCAACAGGCGGCGGCGTCTCTCCGCCGCCCAGCAAGGCACCTGCGGGCAGCAGCGGATCGGCGGCCTGCGCGGGGGCGACGACAGGTTCAATCTTCGTGGGCTGTGGCGTCACGGCGGCGGTCTGGACCGGCGCGGCCGTCTCCGGAGCCATGGTCTTCTGCACCAGATGGCCCGCCGCCAGCGCGACGCCCAGAACGGCACCGGCACGAATCAGGCTGCGTTTTCTGTCCATTCTCTTTGCCCCCGGCAAGGATGTGTCACCTGCCGTTATCGCCTGAGAAACGGGCAATCCCGTGGCGCGGATGGGGTATGTTTCCAGCCGCATCGCGCCGGAAATGCAAAGGGGCGGCCGAAGCCGCCCCGTTATCGCCGCAATCCCGGGCTTCCGGGCCGCAGGTTCAGGCCAGCTTGCCGTGGCAATGCTTGAACTTCTCGCCCGATCCGCAGGGGCACAGGTCGTTGCGCCCCGGGTTGCCCCAGGTGGACGGATCGGCCTCGTCAAACCCGGCCAGACGCTGCGGCCCGGGCTCTGCGGGCGGCGCTGCCTCTGCCGCGGGCGCTTCGGCGGCGGGTTCATCGGCGGGAAGGGTGGCCAGAACCCGGGCGCCCTGCGCGCCCATCTGCTGGGCCATCATTTGCGCCATCATCTGTTCACGCTCTTCCGCGGTCAGCGGACGGATCCGGCTCAGCTGTTCGGTCACCTGCTGGCGCAGGCTTTCCAGCATGGATTCGAAGATCTGGAAGGCCTCGGTCTTGTATTCGTTCAGCGGATCGCGCTGCGCATAGGACCGCAGACCGATGACGGCCCGCAGATGCTCCAGCCGCTGCAGATGTTCGCGCCATTTGGCGTCGATGGCCTGCAACAGGACCTGCTTTTCGATCTGGCGCATGGTGTCGGCGCCAAAGGCCTCGGTCTTTTCGGCCATCATCTTGTCGGCGTTTTCGATGATCCGCTCGGCCATCGCGGCCTGATCGACGCCTTCTTCGGCGGCCCAGGTCTCAACCGGCATATCCATGTTCAGACGCTGGCGCCCGGCCTGCTTCAGCCCTTCAAGGTTCCAGGCATCCGGATAGGACCGCGGCGGCATGAATTCATCGACCATCTCGTCAATGACCTGATGGCGCATATCTTCGGCAATCTCGGCCACATGCTCGGCCTGCAGGATCTCCAGCCGCTGGCTGAAGATCGCCTTGCGCTGGTCGTTCATCACATCGTCGAACCGCAAAAGCTGTTTGCGGACATCGAAGTTGCGGCCTTCGACCTTGGCCTGCGCCTTTTCCAGCGATTTGTTGACCCAAGGGTGAACGATGGCCTCGCCCTCTTTCAGACCCAGCGTGGTCAGCACCTTGTCCAGACGTTCAGAGCCGAAGATCCGCATCAGGTCATCTTCCAGCGACAGGAAGAAGGACGAACGGCCCGGGTCGCCCTGACGACCGGAGCGGCCGCGCAGCTGGTTGTCGATCCGGCGGCTTTCGTGGCGTTCCGTGCCCAGCACGAACAGCCCGCCCGCCGCCAGAACGCGGGCCTTCTCATCCGCGTGTTCCGCCTCGATCCGGGCGCGCAGCTCTTCGGGATGGGCCTCGGGATGGGCGGCCAGCTCTTCCAGCACCTTCATCTCGACATTGCCGCCCAGCTGGATGTCCGTCCCGCGGCCCGCCATGTTGGTGGCAATGGTCACGGCGCCCGGACGCCCGGCTTCGGCCACGATCTTGGCCTCCTGCTCGTGCTGGCGGGCGTTCAGGACGTTGTGGGCAATGCCTTCGGCGGTCAGCAGGTTGGACAGCACCTCAGACTTTTCGATCGAGGTGGTGCCGACAAGGATCGGCTGGCCCTTCTCATGGGCCTCCTTGATCATCTTGACGATGCCTTCGAACTTCTCGCGCGCGGTGCGGTAGACCTGATCGTGTTCGTCCTTGCGCTGGACCGGGCGGTTCGTCGGGATCTCCACCACGCCCAGCCCGTAGATCTGCATGAATTCTTCGGCCTCGGTGGCCGCGGTGCCGGTCATGCCGCCCAGCTTTTCATACAGGCGGAAATAGTTCTGGAACGTCACCGAAGCCAGCGTCACGTTTTCCGGCTGGATCTTCACGCCTTCCTTCGCCTCGATGGCCTGATGCAGACCGTCGGACAGGCGGCGGCCCTTCATCATGCGGCCGGTGAATTCGTCGATCAGCACGACCTCGCCGTCACGCACGATGTAATGCTGATCCTTGAAGAACAGCGTATGCGCGCGCAGCGCCTGGTTGATGTGGTGGACGATGGTGCTGCTTTCGGGGTCGAACAGATGCTGCGTCTCGGGCAGCACGCCCGCCGATTTCAGCAGCGCCTCGATCGCATCGTTGCCTTCTTCGGTGAAGGTCACGTTGCGGGCCTTTTCATCCACCTTGTAATGCTCGGGGCTCAGCCCCGGCAGCAGCTTGTCGATGGAGACATAGAGATCGCTGCGGTCCTGTGCCGGGCCTGAGATGATCAGGGGCGTCCGTGCCTCGTCGATCAGGATCGAGTCGACCTCGTCCACGATGGCGAAGTTGTGCCCGCGCTGCATCATCTCTTCGACGCTGCCCTTCATGTTGTCACGAAGGTAGTCGAAGCCCAGCTCGTTGTTGGTGGCATAGGTCACGTCGGCGCGATAGGCGGCGCGCTTTTCGGCATCGGGCTGGAACGGATAGACCACGCCCGCCGTCAGGCCCAGATGCCGGTGCACCTTGCCCATCCAGTCCGAGTCGCGCTTGGCCAGATAGTCGTTCACCGTGACGACATGCACGCCCTTGCCTGTCAGCGCGTTCAGATAGGACGGGAAGACGGCAACCAGCGTCTTGCCCTCACCCGTGCGCATTTCGGCAATATTGCCCTGATGCAGGAAAATCCCGCCCATAAGCTGCACATCGAAAGCGCGCAGGCCAAGCGCCCGCTTCGCCGCCTCGCGGCAATTGGCAAAAGCCTCGGGCAGGATGTCATCAAGGCTTTCGCCGTTCTCCTGAACCCGCTTCTGGAATTCCCGCGTCTTCTCGATGATCTGCTCGTCGCTCAGCGCGGCGAACTGCGGCTCCAGCGCGTTGATCTTCGCGACCAAGGGGCGGACCGCCTTGACCTTGCGGTCATTCGGCGTGCCGAAGACCTTCTTCGCGAGCGTTCCAAGACCCAGCATGATCACTCCGTGCGGCGCTTCTTGCGATATCGTGTGAGGCTGTGACTTGCCCGCCCTCACCGCCTTCCATAGAAAAGCCGAGAAGGACCGCAGGCCCCTGCTCACGCGACTGTCGCGATGTAAGGGGTCAGGGTGTCTTAGTCAACGTCGCGCAGCGGCGCGGCCCGATCAGGAGTGGGTGAAATGACGAAACAATTGCGCCTTGGCGCGGCACTGCTGCTGTCCGTGGCCCTGACAGGCCCGGTTCTGGCACAGGAGCAGCCGGCAGCCGATGCGGCTGCGGCCCCCGCCACCGACCTGACCGCCGCCACCGTCGTCGCCACCGTGAACGGAGTGGACATCACGCTGGGCCAGATGATCGCGCTGCGCGAGAACCTGCCCCCGCAATACCTGACCCTTCCCGATGACGTGCTGTTCACCGGCATCATGGACCAGCTGGTCCAGCAGGAGGTTCTGGGTCAGGCCGCCGGGGAGCTGTCGGTCCGCGATCAGGCCAACCTGACCAATGACAAGCGCGGCTATCTTTCCGGCATCGTCATCAACGAAGTGGCCTCTGCCGCCGTCACGGATGAGGCGCTTCAGGCCGCCTATGACGCCAAATACACCAATGCCCCCCCGATCAAGGAATACAACGCCGCCCATATCCTTGTGGACAGCAAGGAAAAGGCGGACGAGCTGAAGAAGCAGCTGGATGAGGGCGCCGATTTCGCCGAACTGGCCAAGGCCAATTCGCTGGACACCGGATCGGGTGCCGCGGGCGGGGAACTGGGCTGGTTCGGTCTGGGCATGATGGTCAAGCCCTTCGAGGATGCCGTCGTCGCGGCAGAGCCGGGCAAGGTCACCGATCCGGTGCAAAGCGATTTCGGCTGGCACCTCGTGCTGGTCAAGGAAACCCGTGACGCCGCGAAACCCACCATCGACGAGGTACGCGAGGAACTGGCCGCCGAGATCGAGAACACCGCGGTCGAGGCGAAGATCAACGAACTGACCACAGCCGCCAAGATCGAAAAGCCCGGCGCCGGATTTGACCCGGCCGTGCTGAAAAACGCCACCCTGATCGACTGAGCGGAGCGCGGCAAATGGCAAAGACCGACTGGAAGGCTGAGGCCAAGTCCCTGAAAAAGAAGGTGAAGGCGCTGAAGGCCTCGCTGACCGAAACTGTCACCCCGGTGGCAGAGCGGATCAGCGATGCCGTGGCCGATGCGGCGGCGAATGTGATGGCCGCCGCGCGCAAGGCCGCCAAGCCGGTCTCGCCGCTGGCGCCCGACAGCTTCCCCGTCCTGCCGGTCATCGCCGGGGCGGCATTTGCCGCCACCGGGGCCGGGATCAAGTATCAGAACCGCTCGGATGTGATGCTGGTGAATCTGGCGCCCGGCACGGTGATCGCCGGGGCCTTCACCCGGTCGACCACCCGCTCCGGCTGCGTGCGCGATTGTGAGACGAAGCTGGCCACCCGCGTTCCCGCAGGTGCGGGCGCGGCGATCATCGTGAACTCGGGCAATTCCAACGCCTTCACCGGCAAGGTGGGCGATGAGGCCGTGGCCGCCGTCACCGGCGGCGTGGCCGAAGCGCTCGGCCTGCCCGCAAGCCGCGTCTTCTCCTCCTCCACCGGCGTGATCGGCGAACCGCTGCCCCATGGCAAGATCACCGCCGTGATCCCCGCGCTGGTCTCGGGCCTGACCGAAGCCGCCATTCAGGGCGCGGCAGAGGCGATCATGACCACCGACACCTTCCCCAAGGGTGCCGCGGCCACCATCGAGGGTGAAGGCGGCCCGATCCATATTGCGGGCATCGCCAAGGGTTCGGGCATGATCGCGCCGGATATGGCAACGATGCTGGTCTATATCTTCACCGATGCTAAGATCAGCGCCGCCGCCCTGCAGAAGCTGGTCAGCAAGCATGTCGGCGGCACGTTCAACTCCATCACCGTCGACAGCGACACGTCGACCTCGGACACGCTCTTGGTGGCCGCCACGGGCCAGTCCGCTGCGGCCGAGGTCAAGGGTCCGGTGCTGAAGACCTTCGATAGCGCACTGGCCGGGGTGATGCAGGACCTTGCCCTGCAGGTCGTCCGGGACGGTGAAGGCGCCACCAAGCTGGTCGAAGTCCGGGTAACCGGCGCCGCCAGCGACGAAGACGCTGCCAAAGTGGCCTTCGCCATCGCCAATTCGCCGCTCGTGAAAACCGCCGTCGCGGGCGAAGATCCGAACTGGGGCCGCATCGTCATGGCCGTCGGCAAATCCGGCGCCGCGGCCGAGCGGGACCGCCTGACGATCCGCTTCGGTGATGTTCTGGTGGCCGAAAAGGGCTGGAAGTCCCCCAAATACACCGAAGAGGCCGGCGCCGCCTATATGAAGGGGCAGGAACTGGTCATCGCGGTGGATCTGGGCATGGGCCGCGCCAAGCGCACGGTCTGGACCTGCGACCTGACCAACCGCTATATCGAGATCAACGCCGATTACCGTTCCTGACCGGCGCCATTCATTTTCTGTCCTTAAGTATCCCGGGGGTCCGGGGGCGGCGCCCCCGGCCTTCGTTCTGCCGAAAGCGCCACCGATGAAAACTCTTCTCGTCTCCGCCGTCGCGCTGATCGACGCCGATGGCCGTGTGCTTCTGGCGCAGCGCCCACCGGGCAAATCGCTGGCCGGTCTGTGGGAATTTCCGGGTGGCAAGGTGGAACCGGGCGAAACGCCCGAGGCTTGCCTGATCCGCGAACTGAAGGAAGAGCTGGGGATAGACACCTGGCAGTCCTGCCTGGCCCCGCTGACCTTTGCCAGCCACAGCTACGACGATTTCCACCTGCTCATGCCGCTGTTCGCCTGCCGCCGCTGGGAGGGGATTCCGACCGGGCGCGAGGGACAGGTTTTGGCCTGGGTGGCCCCGGCCCGATTGCGGGACTATCCGATGCCGCCAGCGGATTTGCCACTTATCCCCATCCTGCGGGATTGGTTGTAGAATATTCGTGCAAAATATGTGTCCGTTGCGTAAAAATAAATATTCCCAAAAACAATGACACTGCTACGCTCTTCCTGAACGGCAGTTTCTTGGGGGGAGAATCAAATGCTGCGGACCATTTCCATCGGTAGCCACATCTCGGTGCAGGGCATCATGGTCGGACAGTCGAAGGACGGGAAGATCATGGTTCGCGTGGACGACAAGACCTTTGTCGGCTATCCGGTCGCGCCCGCCCGCCCGAACTGACCGGATCGGGACGGGTGGCCAGAACCGCCTGTTGCAAACAGTGTGACAAATGAAAAGGGCCGGGAATTTCCCGGCCCTTTCGCATTCCTGGCGCCCTGGATCACAGCGAACGCTGCACTTCCTCACGCTCGAAGATTTCGATCACGTCATTCTCGCGGATGTCTTCATACCGCTCGAACGCCATGCCGCATTCGGTGCCGGACTGGACTTCCTTGACCTCGTCCTTGTGCCGCTTCAGCGTCTTCAGCGTGCCTTCGTGGATGACCACGTTGTCGCGCAGCAGACGCACGCCGGCCGAACGCCGCGCCACGCCTTCGGTGACAAGGCAGCCCGCCACATTGCCCACGCCGGTGATGCGGAAGACCTGAAGGACCTTCGCATAGCCGATGAAGTTTTCGCGCACTTCGGCCTTCAGAAGGCCCGAGGCCGCCTTGGTGATGTCATCCAGCAGATCGTAGATGATCGAGTAATACCGGATCTCCACGCCCTTCTGCGACGCCGCGCTGCGCGCGGTGGCATTGGCCCGGACGTTGAACGCCAGGATCGGAACGCCGCTCGCCTCGGCCAGGCCCACGTCGGAATCGGTGATGGCGCCCACGCCAGAGTGCAGAACGCGCACCCGGACCTCGGCATTGCCCACCTTTTCCAGCGCCTGAAGGATCGCCTCGGTCGAGCCCTGAACGTCGCCTTTGACGATCACGGCCAGCTCGGCCACTTCCTTGTCGGCCTTGGCCTTCGCCATCAGCTGTTCCAGCGTGGTGGCCGCACCGGCCGCCGCGCGTTTGTCCTTGGCGGCCGAGATCCGGTAATCCGCGATCTCGCGCGCCTGCGCTTCCGAGCTGACCACGTCCAGCACGTCACCGGCGGACGGGGTGCCGTCCAGACCCAGCACCTCGACCGGGACCGAGGGTCCGGCTTCGGTGATGGTTTCGCCCTTGTCGTTGACCAGAGCGCGCACCTTGCCCCACTTCTCGCCCACGACGAAGATGTCGCCCTTCTTCAGCGTGCCGTTCTGCACCAGAACCGTGGCGACCGGGCCGCGGCCCACGTCCAGCTTCGCCTCAATCACGGCGCCGCGGGCGGCCCGGTTCGGGTTGGCCTTCAGGTCCAGCAGTTCGGCCTGCAAGCCGATGGCCTCCAGCAGGGCGTCAATGCCAAAGCCGGTCTTGGCCGAAACCTCGACATCCTGCACTTCACCCGACATCGCCTCGACGATGACTTCGTGCTGCAGAAGATCGGTCCGGACCTTCTGCGGATCGGCGCCGTGCTTGTCGACCTTGTTGATCGCCACGATCATCGGCACCTTGGCGGCCTTGGCGTGGTTGATCGCCTCGATCGTCTGCGGCATCACCGCGTCGTCGGCAGCCACGACCAGCACCACGATATCCGTCACCTGCGCGCCACGGGCCCGCATGGAGGTGAAGGCCGCGTGGCCGGGCGTATCAAGGAAGGTGACCAGATCGCCCTTCGGCGTCTTGACCTGGTAGGCCCCGATATGCTGCGTGATACCCCCGGCTTCGCCCGAGACCACATTGGCCTTGCGGATCGCATCCAGAAGCGAGGTCTTGCCGTGGTCGACGTGACCCATGATCGTCACGACCGGCGGCCGGGTGATCAGGTCTTCGGCCTTGTCCTCGACGCTGTCGATGGCCTGTTCCACATCGGCATCGGTGACGCGGACAGCACGGTGGCCGAATTCCTCGATCACCAGTTCCGCGGTGTCGGCGTCGATGGGCTGGTTCATCGTGACCAGCATGCCCATCTTCATCAGCGACTTGACCACGTCAGCCGCCCGTTCGGCCATCCGGTTGGCCAGTTCGCTGACCACGATGGTTTCCGGCAGCTGCACGTCGCGGGCCTGCTTCTCGGGCTTCGAGAAGCCCATGGCCTTTTGCCGTGCCTTTTCCTGCTTGCGCTTCATCGCGGCAAGGCTGCGCTGACGGCCGCCATCTTCGCCCGTCGCGGCCGACAGGGTCAGCTTGCCGGCACGGCGCACGTCTTCGCCGCGCTTCGCGCCACGGTCGGTCGCACGGTCTTCCCGCTCACGGTCGGTCTTGCGCGGGGTCAGGCCGGGCTTCGGCCCGCCGCCGCTGCGGTCGGCTTCGCCACCGGCGGCTGCCGGGGCAGCACCGGGCCGCGGGCGCGACTGGCCAGCCCCACGGTCGCCGGGAACGGCGACGGGCGCGGGTTCAGCCGCAGGCGCGGCCGGCTGGCGGCGCTGCGTGCCCAGCACATCGGCCTTGCGGGCGGCGGCTTTCGCCTTCGCCTCTTCCTCGGCCTCGCGCTTCAGGCGCTCTTCCTCTTCGGCCTTGGCACGAAGAGCCGCTTCACGCTGGCGCTCCTCGCGTTCCTTGGCCTCGATCTCTTCGCGGCGGCGCTGGCGGTCTTCTTCCCGCTGACGCTCTTCCTCGGCACGGCGGGCATTGTCCTCCTGCTCGCGCGCCTTGGCGGCACGCAAAGCAGCAAGGCGCCGCTCCATCTCGGCGTCCGAGATCCCGGCGGGACGCTTGGACGGGTCGCCCAGATGCGACGCACCCGAACCGCCACCCCCTGCCGGAGCACCCGGCTTGGCCGGGTTGGGCACCAGCACGCGCTTGCGCTTGGTCTCGACAACCACCGCATGCGTCCGGCCATGGGAGAAGCTTTGCTTCACCTGTCCGGAACGCGGGCCACCCAGCCCGAGGGGTTTCTTGCCGTCAGTATCGCTCATCCGTCCTACATGTCCTTCCCGGCGGGCTGGCCGCCGAACTGCTCGCCCCGGGTTCTGACCCCGGCGAGCCTTGCCGCTTCCTCTACAACACGGGTCGTGAGTCCACCAGCCGCAAGCGCGGCGTGTATGGCACGTTCCCGGCCGAATGCCAAACCCAATTCCCCGGCCGAAAGGCAGGAAATCAGGCTTTCTTCGCCCGCTGGCGGGCGCAACTTCGTCTTTCCGCGCTCTGACCCGTCTTCGGCCTGGATCAGCACTGCGGCCCGGCCCGAAACGAGCCAGTCCTTCACCTTCTCATAGCCGGTGACCGCCTCGCCGGCCTTGCGGGCCATGGCCAGAAGATCGGTCACCCGCCGCAGCAGAAGATCGGCCACCAGATCGGCCAGCCCCTCGGGCGCCTTCACCGGCTGTCGCGCCGCGCGCGAGAACAGGTTCTTCGCCCCCGCCTTCGTGATGGCGGCCCGGTCGGCCGACACCCAGATGCCCCGGCCCGGCAGGCGACCCAGAATATCGGGCACCACCAGACCATCCGGCGAAACGACAAAACGGACGAGGCCCGCCTTGGGCCCCGTCTCGCCGGTGACGATGCATCGCCGCTCCGGCCCGTCCTTCATATCTTCCCGGCCGCCGCGCGTCATGCGCGTGTCCCCGAGGCCTGAGATCAGGCCTCGGCCTCCTCGTCTTCGCCGGCCGCCGGCTCTTCTTCGGCCGCCGCCTCGGTCGGATCGACCCAGCCCAGCATGACACGCGCGGTCATCACCAGCGTCTGCGCCTCTTCCAGGCTCATGTCGAACTTCTCAAGAATGCCTTCATCCTTCTTGCGCTGGCCATTCTCGGTCGTCCAGCCGCCCGCCAGTTCCCAGTCGGCACAGGTGGCGAAGTCTTCCAGCGTCTTGATACCTTCCTTGCCCAGCGCCTCCAGCATCTGGGGAGTGAGACCTTCGAATTCAATAAGGCTTTCCTCGACCCCCATCGTCCGGGCGGCCTCAAGCGCCTTGCGGGCCTGCTCTTCCAGATAATCGCGGGCGCGGGCCTGAAGCTCGTCCGCGGTGCCTTCGTCAAAGCCGTCGATGGACAGAAGTTCGTCCTGATCGACATAGGCCACTTCTTCCAGATTGGTGAAGCCTTCGGCCACCAGAAGCTGGGCCATCATCTCGTCCACATCCAGCGTCTCCATGAAGAGCGCGGTGCGGGCGGCGAATTCGGCCTGACGGCGGCTGGCCTCTTCGGCCTCGGTCAGGATGTCGATGTCCAGCGCCGTCAGCTGGCTGGCCAGACGGACGTTCTGGCCGCGGCGACCGATGGCCAGCGACAGCTGTTCGTCGGGCACCACCACCTCGATCTTGCCGGCATCTTCGTCCACCACGACCTTGGAGACCTGCGCCGGTTGCAGCGCGTTCACCAGGAAGGTGGCCTGATCGGCATTCCACGGAATGATGTCGATCTTCTCGCCCTGCAGCTCGTTCACCACGGCCTGCACGCGGCTGCCGCGCATACCGACGCAGGCGCCGACCGGATCGATCGAATTGTCGTAGGAAATCACGGCGATCTTCGCGCGCGAACCCGGGTCACGGGCCACGGCCTTGATCTCGATGATGCCGTCATAGATTTCCGGCACTTCCATCTTGAACAGCTCGGCCATGAACTGCGGGTCGGTCCGCGACAGGAAGACCTGCGGGCCGCGCACTTCGCGGCGCACATCCTTGATGTAGCAACGGATGCGGTCGCCGATGCGATAGGCTTCGCGGCCGATCTTCTCGTTCCGGCGCAGGATGCCTTCGCCGCGGCCCACGTCCACGATGACGTTGCCGTATTCCTCGCGCTTGACCACACCGTTGATGATGCTGCCCTTGCGGTCCTTGAATTCATCGAACTGACGGTCGCGCTCGGCCTCGCGCACCTTCTGGAGAATCACCTGCTTGGCCGATTGCGCGGCGATCCGGCCCAGATCGACCGGCGGCACATCGTCCACGATCTCATCGCCGATCTGCGGGTTGGGCAGGTATTGCTTGGCCTGCTTCACGGTCAGCTGGGCGTGGTAATTCTCCACCGCCTCATCCTCGACCACCGTCCGGATGCGGGTAAAGCTGGCACGACCGGTCTTGCGGTCGATCTTCACCCGGATGTCCATATCAGCGCCATAGCGCGACTTGGCCGCCCGGGCGAGGCTGTCCTCCATCGCCTGGATCACCAGATCCGGGTCGATCATCTTCTCGCGCGCGACCGCCTCGGCGGTCTGGAGAAGCTCAAGCTGGTTGGCCGAAGTAATCGCCATGGGTCTCTCCCGGAGTCCTTAGTGTTTCGTCTCGGGGGCGTCGGTCTCGTCGTCGCCCTCTTCGGTTTCTTCGATCTCGTCAAAGCCGCCGTCTTCGGGCAGCGCCACCTTCTTCTGGCGCAGCATCTCGGCGATCAGCTCGTCGGTCAGGATCAGCTTGGCATCGGACAGCCAGTCGAACTGCAGCCCGATGGTCACGTCCTGGCCGCCTTCCTCGATCTCGATCAGCACCTCTTCGCCCTCAACACCCATCAGCCCGCCCTTGAAGCGGCGGCGGCCGTCGATCAGCTCGGTCGTCTCGATCCGGGCTTCCCAGCCCTTCCACATCTCGAAATCCTTCAGCCGGGTCAGCGGCCGGTCGATCCCGGGGCTGGAAACCTCCAGCGTGTAATTGTCTTCGATCGGGTCTTCGACATCCAGCACGGCCGAAACCGCGGTGGAAATCTTCGAGCAATCCTCGACCCCGATCCCGCCTTCGGGGCGGTCGGCCATGATCTGCAGGGTGCGCTGCACCTTGCCATGCCCGCCCATCAGGCGCAGGCGGATCAGTTCGAATCCCAGCCCCTCGATCACCGGGCCGACGATGTCGGCCAG
Organism: Neotabrizicola sp. VNH66; assembly: GCF_049445895.1. Classification (NCBI taxonomy): domain Bacteria; kingdom Pseudomonadati; phylum Pseudomonadota; class Alphaproteobacteria; order Rhodobacterales; family Paracoccaceae; genus Neotabrizicola; species Neotabrizicola sp. VNH66. The sequence continues at coordinate 433,199 of NZ_JBMSDW010000002.1, read as the reverse complement.
GCGGCGGTCGATGGCGGTTTTCGCGATAAGATCGTTCATCCTTGGTTCCAAAACGAAAAAGCGGGCTCAGCGGCCCGCTCGTGCTTTCCGGTAGCTTCGGGTTTGGACCCCGAAACCGCTGTTGCATGTGCATATACGCCGGACCCGCACGTTTCGCAAGGGCCGGAAAAACGGCGGAAAGCGGCCTGCCCGTATGACCGAAAGCCGTCGCTTGGCGGCCATCCGATCACAAGCTGCTGATTCCATTGAAAGTATGTATCCCAGGCCCGTGATCAACCTGTTGCGGTCCCCGGGCCAGAGTTTACCGCAGGGTGTTGCCCTTGGCGCCCTGCCTGCCATACTGATTCCCGATCCTTGGGGGTGTGTTCGTGCGACCTGTGTCCATCCGTCAATTCTTGTTGAAATCCTCCGGCGTTGCACTGGTTGCCGCCTTGGCCATGGTCGCGGTGCCACAGCCCTCACCGGCGCTGGACCGGCTGGATTTTGCCGTCACCGGGGGTGACAAGGCGCTGGAAAAGACGGTGCGTGGCGCCTCGCTTCTTCTGGCCCAGCAGGTGGATGGCAACACCGATGCCGAAGACCTGTTTGCCGCCGCCCGGGCCGATTACGCCAATATCCTTGGCGCACTCTATGCCGAGGGCTATTTCTCTGCCGTCATCCGCATCACCATCGACGGGCGCGAGGCTTCGGCCATCGCCCCGCTGGATGCGCCGTCGCGCGTCGGAACCGTGGCCGTCCGCGTGGAAACCGGACCCCGGTTCAAATTCTCGAAGACTGAGGTCGGTCCGCTGCGGCCGGACACCGAACTTCCTGTCGAATTCGCCCCCGGAGAGGTCGCCGCCACCGGCGTCATCGAAGATGCGGTTGATGAGGCCACGCTGGACTGGCGCAATGCCGGTTTCGCCAAGGTCCGCCCCGTGCGCGAAGACATCGTGGCGCATCACCCCTCGGCCACCCTGTCGGCCGACATCCGGCTGGACCCCGGCCCCGAACTGCGCTTCGGCCCCGTCACCGTGAAAGGTGCCGACCGGATGGAGGTGCGCCGCATCCTGAAAATCGCCGGCCTGCGTGAGGGGGAAAAGTTTTCTCAGCTTGAACTCGACCGCGCCTCGGCCCGGTTGCGGCGCAGCGGTGTATTCTCCTCGGTCACCCTGTCGGAAAGCGAGACGATCCTGAACGGCGGCCTTCTTCCCATTGAGATCACCGTCGCCGAACAGAAGCCCCGCCGCTATTCCGTGGGCGCCGAGATGACCAGCCAGGAGGGGCTGGCGCTGACCGGCTACTGGCTGCACCGCAATCTTCTGGGCGGGGGAGAGCGGTTCAAGATCGAAGGCGCGATCCAGAACATCGGCGCCAAGAACAGCGGGGCCGATTACGGGCTGACCATTTCGATCGAACGCCCGGCAACCCTGACCCGCGACACCACCGCCGGGCTGACCTTCACCCTCGGCCATCTGGACGAAGAGGATTATCAGGCCGATCTGGCAGAGTTCGGGCTGACCTTCACCCAATATGTCTCGGATCAGCTGACGGCACGGGCCGGTATCCAATACGAATACGTCCGCGGCAGTGACCCGGGCGGCAAGTTCGAATACCGCAACCTCTCGCTGCCGCTGGGCCTGACCTGGGACCGGCGCGACAGCACCACCGATGCGCGCCGCGGCTTTTATATCGACGCCACGGCCAAGCCCTTCCTCGGCTTCGGCACCACCGATTCCGGCATTCGCCTGACCTTCGACACCCGGGGCTACCGCAGCTTTGGCGAGCGCGACCGCGTTACTTTGGCCGCCCGCATCCAAGGCGGCGCGATCTATGGCAGCAGCCTGCTGGGCACGCCCCGGGATGAGCTGTTCTTTTCCGGCGGCGGCGGCACGGTGCGCGGACAGCCCTACAAATCTCTGGGAATTCCCGTCCTGCGGGGCATGGGGTCCGAATTCCTGATCGGTGGCAAATTCATGCTGGCCAGCTCGTTCGAGGTGCGCGCCCGCGTGACCGAAAGCATCGGCGTGGTCGGCTTTGTCGATGCCGGCCGCATCGGGGGCGAGGGGTTCTTCGACGATCTGGGCGGCTGGCATGCGGGCGCGGGGCTTGGCCTGCGCTATGAAACCGGCTTCGGCCCGATCCGTCTGGACGTGGCCGCCCCCGTAGGCGGCGATACCGGCGACGGGGTTCAGCTTTACATTGGTCTGGGGCAGTCTTTCTGATGCGCGCGCTTGTTCCTTTCGCCCTGACCGCCGCCCTTGCCCTTCCTCTGGCATCCCCCATCCTTGCGCAGGACAGCGGTGACAAGGGTTATCTCACGAATTTCCTTGAGGAAAATCTGTCCGGTGCTGGGCGCAATGTGGTGATCGACGGCTTCACCGGCGCCCTGTCATCCCGCGCGACCATCGCGAAGATGACCATCGCCGACGACACTGGCATCTGGCTGGAGCTGAACGATGTCGTGCTGGACTGGAGCAGGACAGCCCTGCTCTCCGGTCAGGTCATCGTCAATGAGCTGAGCGCGAAGGAAATCATCCTGACCCGCATTCCTGCGGTGCCGGCGGATGAGACCACCCCCACGCCCGAAGCGGGCACATTCAGCCTGCCGGAACTGCCGGTCTCCATCGACATCGGCGAGGTCCGGGCCGACCGTATCGTTCTGGGCGAATCCGTTCTGGGCCAGCCGCTGGAAGGCACGCTTTCGGCAAAGCTGCACCTTGCGGGCGGCGACGGCACCGCCGGGCTGACCATCCAGCGCACCGATTCCGGCCCCGACGGGCAGATCGTGCTCGACGCCAGCTATTCCAACGCCACCGGCCAGATTTCGGTCAATCTTGACGCCCGTGAAGGTGCGGACGGGATCGTGGCCACCAAACTTGGCCTGCCCGGCACACCTGCCGCCGCGCTGATCCTGCAGGGTCAGGGCACCTTGGATGATTTCGCCGCCGAATTCCGGCTGGAAAGCGACGGGGAAGAGCGGCTGTCCGGTCCGATCACACTGAAGGCGGCCGGAGAGGGCGCGCGCGATTTCGCGGCCGAGCTGACCGGCAACCCCGCGCCGCTGTTCCTGCCCGCCTATGCCGAATTCCTGGGCACCGATCTGCGGATCGGCGTTCAGGGCCGCCAATTTGCGGACGGCCGGCTGGACCTGTCGGAACTGGCGCTTCAGGGCCGCGCGCTGACGCTGGACGGCACCCTTGCACTGGCCGCCGATGGGCTGCCGGAGAAATTCGACCTGACCGCGGCGATTGCCTTGCCCGATGGCAGCCCGGTGCTGCTGCCGATCTCCGGCCCGAATGAGACGCGGGTGGACCGCGCCGATCTGGGCCTGAAGTTCGATGCCGCGCAGGACAGCGGCTGGACCGCCAATCTGGTGCTGACAGGACTAGACCGCCCCGATCTGACGCTGGACCGCGCCACGCTGAAAGGCTCCGGCACTATCGACCGGCTGGCGGGGCAACGCGGTGTCGCAGGCACGCTGGATTTCGCGCTGACCGCCATCGGCGGACTGGATGCGGCGCTGCTGGCGGCGCTTGGCCCCGATGTCTCGGGCACCACGCAATTTGTATGGCGCGAAGGCAGCGGCAGTTTCGACCTGCCGCAGATCGTCCTGAACGGAGCGGATTACGGTGCCACGGCCTCGCTGGCCATTCAGGGACTGGATACCGCGCTGACCACGACCGGACGGATTGCCCTGTCGGCAAAGGATCTGTCGCGTTTCTCGGCTCTTGCCGGGCAAAGCCTTGGCGGCGCGGCCGAGGCCACGGTTGCCGGCACCATCCAGCCGCTGACCGGCGCCTTCGATCTTGATCTTTCGGTCATCGGCACCGGGCTGAAATCCGGCATTGCCGAGGCGGACCGCCTGCTGGCCGGTTCCTCGGTCATCACGGCAAAGCTGGTGCGGGATCAGACCGGGCTGGCGCTGCGCAGCTTCACCGCAGATGCGGGCACGCTGAAGCTGACCGCGGCGGGCACGTTGGCCACCGCGGGCTCGGTGCTGGATGCCACATTGGACTGGGGCGATCTTGCCGATCTGGGTGGCCGCTATGGCGGTGGCCTGAAGGCCAGCGCGCGGTTCGACGGCACGGCCCAGAATGCCACCCTGTCGCTGAACGGAACCGGAAACAACCTTCGCATCGGCCAGCCAGAGGTGGACCGGCTCATCGGTGGCGCCTCGACCCTGGCCGTGGAAGCCGCCTTGCAGAATGGAACGCCGGTTCTGCGCAGCTTTGACCTTTCGGCCCCGAACCTGACGGCAGAGGTGGCCGCCGCAGGCAGCGACGGCACCCTGCGCGTCACCGGGCGGCTCCGCGATCTGGCGCTGATCCAGCCGGAGTTTCCGGGGCCGGTCACGCTCTCGGGCACGGTGCGTCCGGCGGGACAGGATGTGACGCTGGACCTGCGCGCACAGGGGCCTGCAGGTATTGACCTTCGGGTCAGCGGGCGGGCGGGCGCTTCGGCACCCGACCTGGCCGTTTCCGGCACGGCCAATGCGGCCGTGGCCAATCCCTTCACAGATCCGGTGACGCTGGCGGGCGCGCTGTCTTACGACATGCGGCTCTCAGGCGGCTATGCGCTGCAGAACCTGTCGGGCCGGGCGACCCTGTCCGGTGGCAGCGTCGCGGTGCCCGCACGTGGCCTGTCGCTGGAACGGGTGGCGGTCAGTGCCGACCTGTCCGGCGGCTCTGCCCGGGTCACCGCGACGGCGGAACTGCCACGCGGCGGCCGGCTGCGGCTGGACGGTCCGCTCGCCCTCGCCGCGCCTTATCGCGCCGATCTGGCGTTGACTCTGGACGGGCTGCGCCTGCGCGATCCTGAACTTTACGAGACAACGCTGAACGGCAGCCTGCGGCTTTCCGGCCCGATGCTGGGATCGGCGGCGCTGACCGGCAACATCGCGCTGGATGAAACCGAAATCCGGGTGCCCTCCACCGGCTTTGCCACGGCGGCCGATCTGGACAAGGTGTCCCATATCGGCGACAGCGCCGCCGTCCGGGCCACCCGCGCCCGTGCCCATGCGGGCGAAGGCGGCGGCGACGGTGGCAGCAGCGCCTCTGGCCTGCCGCCTTGGGCACTGGATATCCTGATCTCGGCCCCGAACCGGATCTTCGTGCGTGGCCGCGGTCTGGATGCCGAACTGGGCGGAGAGTTCAGGGTCGGCGGCACGCTGAACAATATCGTGCCCTCCGGCACGCTGGAGCTGATCCGCGGCCGTCTGGACATTCTGGGCAAGCGGCTGGACCTGTCCGAGGCATCGCTGGTGATGGAAGGGGATTTCAACCCCTACCTGACGGTGACGGCCAGCAATACCAGCGACGATGTGACCAGCATCGTCTCGATCACCGGGCCGGCGAATGCGCCTGAGGTCACCTTCTCGTCCGAACCTCAACTGCCGCAGGAAGAGGTGCTGGCCTGGCTGCTGTTCGGCCGCGGGTTGGACACGATCTCGGCCTTTCAGGCGGCCCAGCTGGCCAGTGCGGTGGCCACGCTGGCCGGACGCGGCGGCGAAGGCATCATCGGCAAGCTGCGCAAGGGATTCGGCTTCGACGATCTGGATGTGACCACCGACGCCGATGGCAGCGCCACGGTGAAGGCCGGCAAGTACATCTCCGAGAATGTCTATACCGAGGTGGGCGTGGACCAGAACGGCAATACCCAGATCAACCTGAATCTTGACCTGCGGCCCGGCGTCACCGTCAAGGGCAGCGTCAAAGGCAACGGCAACAGCGGGATCGGCCTGTTCCTGGAAAAGGATTACTGAGGCCGGACCCCCAGCCCACACCTGATCAGGAAAAGACAAAGGCCGGTCTTTCGACCGGCCTTTTCATTGGCTTCTTCGGACGATCCGTCGGATCAGGTACCGTCACCGCCGCACAGAGCGGCGCAGAGAAGAACGGCACCGGCAGCCAGCGGCAGCCAGCCAGCGGCCGACGACGAGGTCGTGCCGGTGACGACGATCGGCTCGTCTTCTTCTTTGATGACAACGGGGCCACCGGCGAACACTGCCGTGCCAAGCACGGACAGAGCGACCGAAGCGATCAGAACTTTCTTCATGGATGCCTCCAGGTTAAAATGACTTCTGTTTCCACATACCATCTGACAGCGTCAGATCAAAGTAAGCAGATTCTACTTTCGAGCACATTCTGAAACGAAGTCCAGAGCTGTGGCAAATTTGGGCAGCTTTCCGCTTTCTGCACTGCGGCGCGAGCGTTTTGGACCGCCCACTCTGCATCCTTGCACAGAAATCAGTCGATGATCCGCTCAAATTCCAGATAACCCATTGCGGGAGAGACCCATTCCCGCGCTTTGCGAATCACCGCGCCATCCATCCAGTATTCATTGGTGATGCTGCCGATGCCGCTGGTGCAATATTCGGTGACATGGGTGGTGGCATGACCGCGGCCAAAGACCGCGATATTGTCCGCCTGGCGCCCCTTGATGCTGCAGGTGAAATCAATGCGCTGTGCCACATCATCCGGCCCCAGCACGAAATAGGTCCGCGAATGGCCGTTGCCCTGCAGCAGCGTCGTGCGCAGCGGCATGGCTGAGGACAGGAGGTCCGGTCCCAGACCGCGGGTTTCGATCAGCACACCGTCGCGGAACGTCAGCAAAACGCCGTCAGGGGTGCCCCAGGACAGAATGCCATTGGCCTTGCGGTCGCGAATCAGCATCAGCGTATCGCGCTTCGTCTCGGCCATATTGGCCCAGAGCACCGGCTGACCCGCCTTCTCGATCTCGGCCCGCGGGATGGATTTCGCGGGGACCGGGGTTTCTTTCGCGGCCAGAAGCGACGCGATCAGCGTGCCTGCCGGGCTTTCCTTGATCTTCGCGCAGCCCGCGATGGTGACCGTCGCCAGAACCGCGACGATCAGAGATTTCAGCGCCATACCCTGCTCCACTGATCGTCCAGCCGGTCCACGTGATAATCGCGGATCGTATCATACAGCCGGCCCTGCACATCGACCCGGGCCCCGCCGTCGCGTTGCAGCGGGCGGATGGTCTGATCAATCTCTTGACGGGCGGGCGCGCCGAGAATCCAGTTCATCGGGATCGACAGCCGGATGCCCTTGTCGAACGAGCCTTCGCCGAAATCGGCCGAGCTGGCATCGGTGAACGTGGCAAATGCGCCAAGCCGCCAGCCGTTGGCGAATTCACGGTCAAGGCTGACGGTGGCCCCGATGTCGCCCGCCAGATAGCGGCCCACATCCAGCTGCCCCAGATAGCCGTTTCCGAAATCGTAATAGGCCGAGACATGACCGGTCACGATCGAATAATCGTATTCGCCGAAGCCGAAATCGCCATCCGTGTCACGTTGCTTGGTGTAGTTCACCTCGACACCCAGGGCAAAAGGGCTGTCCACCCGCTTCCACAGCACTTCGGCCGAAACCCCGGCATGCATCCGTTCCAGATAACCGGCGGTGACGCGGGTATAAAGATTGTCTGCGGGATGGGTATACCAGGCCAGCGTGACACGTTCGAACGACAGGCTGCTGTTCTTGTTGTATCTGCCCACATCGCTGCGGACATAAGGCAGCCCGGAAAACTCCTTCGGACGGCTGATCTTGTCGTAATTGTCGGCCAGCCGCTTGTAGACCTGACCGGAGGCGATCCAGCCCGGCGCCAGCTCATAAGTGCCGGAGAATCGCAGACCCACGTCGCCGCGCAGCGGATCGCTGGGCCGGGCCGCGGGCATCAGCCGCCAGGTGAATTTGGGATACAGCGCGTCATCCGGGCCGCTGCCGCCAAGCCGCGGCTCTGCCGCCGAGAAGGTGACACGATCATGCAGCACGGCATGGTTGCCCGCCGTATGTTCCAGCGTTTCCAGATCGCTGCGGCGGATGGTGATCTTCGACGTGCCCATGCCGCGGACCACCGGCACGATCTCGAACACCTCGACCGAAGCGGGCATGATATGGCTCAGCGCGCGCGCGGTCCGGCCCACGGCCTGGGCCCCGGAATCGAATGTGTTGTTGCGGATGCGGATCTGAACCGTACCGGCCGTATATTTGAAATCCTCGATGTAGATGCCATCGGGTTCCAGATATTTGCCCAGGCTCTTGCGCAGCAAAGCGTCTGCATCGGGCTGGGTCACCCAGCCGCCATCATAGGATTCGGGGTCCGAAGCACGCGACGGGCGCACCTTCACGGCCACCGGTGCGGCCCCCAGAATGCCCGGCGTGCTGCGGGTTTTCGGATCAAGGATCAGGTGAAAGCCCAGCCCCACCTCTGACCCGTAAAGGGAGTAAACCCCCATCCGGAACGTGTCGCCGCGCTGGTACTCAATGCCAAAGTTGAACGGGCTGTCGCGTTCAAACGTCTTGCGGTCTCCGGCCTCGACCTCATAGGCGTCGGTCGAATATTCCGCCTTCAGCGTCCAGTTGTCGTTGATCTTCCATTCCACCCCGCCAAAGACCGAGGCCGGGCCGCGGAACCATGTCTCGGGGTTGGGCTTTGCACCCTGCCCCACGTCCGGTTCCGGCCGGTCACCAAAGGGCGCACCGATGGAATTGTAGCTGCCAAGCCGGCCCCAGCCGACCCCGGCTGTGACCTTCACCCGGTCCGAGAAGGTTTTCGTTGCCGCAACATATTCGGCCGCATAAACCCCGGTGCCCGCAAAATCCTGCAGCCCGACGGTCAGTGCAGGCAGCCAGTTCGATTCGCGCAGCACATGGAAGCGCAGGTCGAAACTGCGGTCATTGTAAGACGAATATCCATCGTCCAGCGGCGTGCCCAGCACCGCATCGTTCCAGTTGCGCACGTTCTGGAGCCGGAAACTGCCGGAAATCCAAGGCGCGATCTGAAAGCTGAGCGTGGTGCGGCTGATCGGGCCGAAGCCTGCAACCGATATGGTGACGGCGCCGTCGGGCATCGCCTCGCCCGAGGGCATGTCGACCAGGCCCGGAACGCCCGAAAAGGTCAGAGTCGGCCGCATTTCGGCCCCGGCGGCCAGCGTGGTGGCCCCAAGGGCCATGGCGGCCATCAGAAAGGTGTTGGTCCAGCTGCGTGCCACTTTGGTCCCTCCGGCATCCCATCTATGGGCGGAGCAGCGGGCGCTGGCAAGCATTCCGCATGCCCGGCATCGCCATTCCCGCAGACTATGACTGGTTCGCCGCAGTCATCACCCGGAACGGGGCCGGATCCGCTTTGCCAAAGGCCACATCCAGCGCCAGCTTGCGCGCTGTATTCGCATCCCCCAGCGCAGCCAGTCGGCCAAGCTCCTGAATCGCGCCCGGAATTGAAAGGCCGGTCGCGGGGTTTTCGGCCGCGCGCAGGATCTTTGGATGCGGTGTCTTCTTCAGATCCTGATCATCGGTCAAAAGCTCCTCATGCAGCTTTTCGCCGGGACGCAGGCCCACCACCTTGATCTCGATATCGCCCGAGGGATTCGCACCGTCGCGCACGGTATAGCCCGCGGCATGGATCAGCTGCTCGGCCAGTTGCCGGATCTTCACCGGCTTGCCCATGTCCAGCACGAAGACATCGGCCTGACCATGGCTGGCGTCGTCGCTGAACGAACCGGCCAGCAGCACCAGACGCGCCGCTTCCTGAATGGTCATGAAATAGCGGGTCACATCCTCATGCGTCAGGGTCACCGGGCCGCCGCGGCCGATCTGTTCCTTGAACAACGGGATGACCGAGCCGGAAGAACCCAGCACATTGCCAAAGCGCACGATGGAAAACTGCGTCCGCCCGGACCGCCGCGCCATATCCTGGATCACCAGTTCGGCAAAGCGCTTCGATGCGCCCATCACATTGGTCGGCCGCACCGCCTTGTCGGTCGAGACCAGAAGGAACCGCTTGACCCCGTGTTTCACGCAGGCATCGGCCAGCGTCCGCGTGCCAAGGACATTGTTGGTCAGGCCGGAGATCGGGTTTTCCTCGACCAGCGGCACGTGTTTGTAGGCCGCGGCATGCAGGACAATCTCGACCTCGTGGTCATCCAGCGCCTGCCGGGTAGAGCGGGCATCCGTCACCGAACCCAGAACCGGAATGATCCGCGTGACCTTGTCATTGCACAGCTCGCGCAGTTCCCGGTCGATATTGTAAAGCGCAACTTCGCTGACCTCGAACAGCACCAGTTTGCGCGGGCGGCAGGCCAGAATCTGGCGGCAAAGCTCTGACCCGACCGAACCACCGGCGCCCGAGACCATGATCGACGCGCCCATATAGGCCGAGCTTCCGCTGGGCAGGCTGCCGTCCAGCCGGTCGCGGCCCAGAAAGGCCATCGGCACCAGCGGTGTAAGACGGTCCACCAGAACCTCGGTCCCGATCAGCTGCGCGAAGGACGGCAGAAGCTGCACCTCCAGCCCCAGCGCCTGAAGCTTGCGGCCGATCTGCGCCTGTTTCGGTGCCGAAATCGACGGCATGGCCAGAATCACGCGCGAGATTTCGTGGTTGCGGGCGATCTCTTCGATCTCCGACCCCGGATGGATGCGCAGGCCCGCCAGCCGTTCGCGGTGCAATGTCTCATCATCGTCGATGAAGCCGGCAACCGTGATCGTCTCATGCGACTTCAACGCCGAGGCCAGCTGAAGCCCGGTGGTCCCCGCGCCGTAGATCAGCACCTTGACCTGCGGTTTCTTGTAGCGCAGCGCCCAGATGAACATGGTCAGCAGCGCCATCCGGATGCCGTAGGACAGGAACAGCACGATCAGCGTAAAGGCCAGTGTACCCACCACCGGGAAAGCCAGCTCGGGCAGCAGGGTCATGGTCAGGGCCGCAGCCCCGAGGATGACAGAATAGGGCAAAATGCCCCCGATGCCGAAGGATTCATAGGTTTTCAGCTTGACCCACGGCAGGCCCAGCAACAGCGATGCTATCCCGCCGGTCAGCGCCAGCATGGGAAACAGCAGCGCCAGCCGCGACAGATGCGCCTCGGGCCAGAAGGCGGAATAAGTGAACATGCAGGCGATCAGGAACCCGGCTGGCGCCACGCCCACATCAATCAGCCAGATGGAAATTTGTTTGCTGCGGCGCGTCAACGCCTGTGAGAAGCCGAATAGAGAGCGGCGGAACAAGTCCATGATCAAGGTCTGTCCTGTGTTCATTGGCCAGCGGGGGCCGACAGTCCGAAATGGGTCATATTAAGCGAAGCTGCCGTCCTTATAGCATGCTCCGTAGGGATCAATGCCTACGGAATACCCTCCTAACGGTGTCGATGACAATCACAACATCATAACACAGGGTACGGTTTCGCTGATAAATCAGGTCAAGATACGCTTTTTTGGGCACGCAGCGTTTCGCATAAGCAGAATCAGTCTCTTCGCGGCTGCGGCATTCGGCAAGAATCCGCTCTTCATGGCGATGGAACAGCAGCGTCGCCAGCCCGGTCACGCCCGGCCGGCTTTGCAGTACGGCACCGTAGAGCCCGGGGAAACGCTCGACATACTGGCGCAGCGGCGGGCGGGGTCCGACAAAGCTCATGTCGCCCTTCAGGATGTTCCAGAGCTGCGGGATCTCATCCAGCCGAAAACGCCGCAGGATGCGGCCTTCGGGGGTGATCCGCGCGGTCTTGTCCCCGCCCGAGACGCCGGTATCGCCCGAGGCCACGGTCATGGTGCGGAACTTCCACAGTTGGAACGCCTCGGTCGGGGTCTTCATCCGTTCGGACAGATAAAACACCGGCCGGCCGGAACGGATCAGCACCCACAGCGCCAGCACCCCGGTGGGCAGGGCCAGAACGGACATCAGCAAAAGCGCGAGTGTTATATCGAACAGGCGCTTGGACAGGGTCATGCGCGCACTCCAAGACTGCGGATTTCGGCAATCAGACCGGCGGCGTCCGCCTGCGGCAACGGGCACAGCGCGGCCAGCCGGTCCACCGCCATCACCGCATCGGGCACCACCGCCGGATTGGGCGGCCCCCAGTGCCACGCCCGTCCGGCGGCCTCCAGCAGCGCCTCCATCGGCAGGGGCGGGTCCGATGCCACGTTCAGCACTGCGGGCAGGTGGCGTTGCGGTGCCAGCGCCGCCAGATGGGCCAGCACCACGGCCAGCGTCTTCGGCCCGATCCAGGACCGGACCGGACCGCTGTCGCGCCCGGGCACCGGGTCCAGCCGGACGATACCGTCATTGCGGCCCAGAAGCGCATCAGCCCCGGCCACATTGCCGATGCGCAACCGGGTGACCGGCAGCGTGGCCGCCGCAACCAGATGCTCGGCCGCAAGTTTCGCCCGGCCATAGGGGTTCTGGGGATCGGGCGGCGTGTCCTCTCCGGCCGGAACAGCCGAGGGGCGATAGACCGCCGCGGTCGAAGCGAAAAGCAGCGCCGCGGCGCCGTTCTGCGCACAGGCCGCCAGAAGCGGCGGGATCAACGCCGCATTGCGGGCCAGATCTGCCTCTGTCCCCCGCACCACGCCCGCCAGATGCAGCACGACCGCACCGCGCGGCCAGACCGGCACGGTTCCGGCCCCGATGTCCCATGACAGGTCATATCCGTCGCCGCGCCCGACCCAAATCGGCCGCAAATCCGCAGGCGCAGCTTCGGCCCAGGCGAGGCGGAGGAAACGGGCAATGCGCCCTCCCGCTCCGGTCACGACAAGATCAACCACGCCCTGATGGCCTCCGGACTTACATGCAACAGCGGGGGCGGCTCATCCCCCGGAACCGCTGCAAACTATGGCCGGCCGGAGGGATTGTCTATTCCCCGGCCCCTGCCGCCTCAGCCCTCACGCTCCAGCCGGGCGCGCAATTCGCGCAGCACCGGCAGGACCGCGCGCACCCGGTCGGCACCAAGCGCATCGACCACCTCGCCGATCAGCGGCGCCACGGATTGCACCGCCGCATCCCGCGCCGCGCGACCCGCGGGGCTGATCGCCACGAATTTCTGCCGGGCATCGTCCCAGTCGGGGCGGATATGCACATGCCCCGCCCATTCCAGCCGGTTCAGAGTATTGGTCATCGCGCCGCGGGTGACGTGGAAGGCCCGGGCCAGCTGTGCAGGCGTGCGTTCGTCACCGATCCGCGCCAGATGGTTCAGCACCGAGAAATGCGACAGCTCCATCCCTTTGGGCAGCGCCTTGGACACGCGGTTGCGGGCCAGCTGATCGGCCATGAACAGCTCTCCGAACAGCGCAACCGCCAGATCGTCGTTGCGCTCGCTCATGGCCCTTCGACCTGACGGTCGTGGCTCAGCGACGGCACCCGGCCGCGGGCACGGTCCACGGCGGAAAGGTCGATCTCGGCGAAGAGAACGCCCGGCTCCGTCCCGGCATCCGCCACCACCTCGCCCCATGGGGCTACCACCAGCGAATGGCCGAAAGTGCGGCGGCCCTTGCCATGCGCCTCGGCGTGAAAGCCGGTCTGCGCGGGCGCCAGAACCCAGCACCCCGTCTCAATCGCGCGGGCCCGCAGCAGCACATGCCAATGCGCCTCGCCCGTGATGTGGTTGAAGGCGGCGGGCACAGTCAGCACCCGCGCCCCGGCCTGCGCCAGACGGCGGTAAAGATAGGCGAACCGCACGTCATAGCAGACGCTCATCCCCACCGGACCGAAGGGCGTATCGGCCAGAACGGCGCGGTTGCCGGGCCGATAGCCCGCGCTTTCGCGGTAAACCTCGGTCTCGGACACGTTCACGTCGAACATGTGGATCTTGTCATAGCGCGCGGCAATGCCGCCGTCCGGCGCCACAAGGAAGGATCGGTTCGCAAACCGCCCGTCCGCATCGCCGGTCTGCAGACCAAGCGAGCCGATCAGCAGCCAGACCCCCGCCCGCGCCACCGCGGCGCGCAGCGCGGCCAGCGTCTCATCCTCATCTTCGGTCCGGTAGATCGCGCGCTGATGATCGCGGCTGGAGGACAGGCAGTTCGTCATCTCGGGCGTCAGCACGAATTCCGCGCCGCCCGCCACCGCCTGATCCAGATAGCCCAGCACCTGCCGCAGATTGGCGGCAGGATCGTCGGTCACGGTCAGCTGGATCAGCGCGACGCGGGTCATCCGGCCAGCATCGCGTCCAGCTTGCCCTGATGGTCAAGCGCGTGAAGATCGTCCGAACCGCCGACATGCTGTCCGCCGATAAAGATCTGCGGCACGGTGCGGCGGCCATGGGCGCGGTCCGTCATCGCGGCGCGCAGGTCGGGATCGGCACTTACGTCGATCTCGGTGAACTCCGCGCCCTTGCGGGTCAGCAGCCGCTTGGCCGCGTGGCAATAAGGGCAGGAGGGTGTGGTGTAGATTTCAACGGTTTGCATGCGGGGTCCCCGGTTCGGTGCGAACTATAGGGATTTAGGCATCCTTCGCAACGCGTGCGAGTGACAGGACGCAAACCTCTGTTGCACCTGCGGCAATCAGCGCCGTGGCCGCGCCCGCGAAAGTGGCGCCCGAGGTCATCACATCATCCACCAGCAGCACAGGGCGCCCGGCAATCCGCGCGGCGCGGCGGGGATGGATGGTAAAGGCCCCCGCCAACGCGGCAAAGCGCGCCTCGCGGTCCCGCCCCTCCTGACTGCCGGTGTTGCGGCGGCGGAGCAGCGCATCGGGGCAATGCGGCAGCCCCAGATCGCGCGCCAGCCCGCCCGACAGCAGCGCCGCCTGATTGTAGCGCCGCCGGAGAAGCCGCAGCCAGTGCAGCGGAACCGGCACCACCACCATGCCCGGCCGGACCATCGGCTGCGCCGCGCGGCGCAGCCAATGGACCGCCGGCCGTGCCAGTTCCATCCGGTCGCCATGTTTCAGGGCCAGCACCAGCTTGCGCCCATTGTCGCGGTACAGCATCGCCGCCGCCCCGACAGACCACGGGCGCGGGTTGGCAAGGCAATCGTCGCACTGAACCCCTGTCTCGTCCCCTTCACCCGCAACGGGCGCGCCGCAGGTGCCGCAGGTCAGCCCGGTGATGAAGGGCGTTGCGCGCCAGCAGGCCGGGCACAGGCCGAAGTCGCTGGCGACCTGTGTGTCACAGGTCACGCATTGCGGGGGATAAACCGCCGCGATCACCGCTTGCATCTTCATCCTGCCCGCCTATGGTTCCCGCCCATGTCGCAGCCCCCCCTTCTGACCGACCGCGCCGCGCTGGCGCAGCACCGCACCCGCGCCATGCGTCTGCCGGAACCGGCCTTCTTCCTGCAGGAAGAGGCGGTTCTGGAGGTGAAGGAGAGACTGGCAACGGTTAACAGAACCTTTACGGATCTGGTGATCGTGTCGGCTTTCCCCGATCTGTGGCAGCGCGCCTTCCCGCAGGCCCGCGTCATCCCCGACAGTGCCATTCTGGACCTTGCCCCCGGCGCGCAGGATTGCGTGGTGCATGCCATGGCGCTGCATTGGGCCGACGATCCGGTGGGCCAGATGGTGCAGGCGCACCGGGCGCTGCGGCCGGACGGGCTGTTCCTTGCGCTGTTCTTCGGCGGCCAGACCCTGCACGAGCTGCGCGCCGTTCTGGCCGAGGCCGAGGCTGAGGTTCTGGGCGGCCTGTCGCCCCGGGTGCTGCCCATGGCCGAAATCCGCGACGCAGGCGCCCTGCTGCAACGCGCGGGGTTCGCCCTGCCGGTGGCCGACGGCTTCACCCGTGAGGTGGCCTATCGCAACCTCTTCCATCTGGCCGAGGATCTGCGCGCCATGGGCGAAAGCAACGCGCTGGCCGCCCGGTTGCGCCGCCCCGTGCCTCGCGCGCTGTTCCTGCGCGCGGCCGAGATCTACGCCCGCAGCTTCCCCTCACCCGGCGACCGGATCGAAGCCACGTTCGAGGTGATCTGCCTGACCGGCTGGACCCCGCATGAAAGCCAACAGAAACCGCTGCGCCCCGGCTCGGCGGCGGCCCGGCTGGCCGATGCGCTGAATGCCACGGAACATCCCCTGCCCCGCGACCGCACGCCCGGTTGACCGCCGCGCGCCAGACTATATCTGGGAACGGAACAGAAGAAGGAGCGCGCAAGATGGACGGTTCTGCCCCGGCCAGCCCTATCCCCGCCGGCCATCCGCCGGTGAAACCGCCGAAGATCGGCGTGCTTCTGGCCAATCTTGGCACGCCGGACGGCTATGACTACTGGTCGATGCGACGCTATCTGAACGAGTTTCTGTCGGACAAGCGGGTGATCGACTATCCGTCATGGAAATGGCAGCCGCTGCTGCAGACCATCATCCTGACCAAGCGCCCTTTCAGCTCGGGCGCGAATTACAAGCTGATCTGGAATGAAGAGCTGAACGAATCCCCGCTGCTGACGATCACCAAGGCACAGACGGCGGCCATCGCAGCCGCGCTGTCCGAGCGCCACGGCGCGGCGGTGATGGTTGATTTCTGCATGCGCTACGGCAACCCCTCCACCGCATCCAAGGTCCGCGCCATGGTCGAGGCGGGCTGCACGAAGATCGTGTTCTTCCCGCTTTATCCGCATTACGCGGGCGCCACCTCGGGCACGGCGAACGACCAGTTCTTCCGGGCCCTGATGGAAGAAAAGCGTCAGCCCGCCGCCCGCACCGTGCCGGAATATTTCGAACATCCGCTGTATATCGAGGCCTTGGCCGGATCGGTGGAACGCGCCTATGCCGCGCTGGATCACCGGCCCGATGTTCTGGTGGCCAGCTACCACGGCATGCCGAAACGCTATCTGACGGATGGCGACCCCTACCATTGCCAGTGCCAGAAAACCTCGCGCCTGCTGCGGGAACGGCTGGGCTGGGAAAAGGGCACGATCGACACCACCTTCCAGTCGGTCTTTGGGCCGGAGGAATGGCTGAAGCCCTATACGGTGGAACATGTGGCCGGACTGGCGAAGCAGGGAAAGAAGCGCATCGCCGTGATGGCCCCCGCCTTCAGCGCCGATTGCATCGAGACGCTGGAAGAAATTCAGGGCGAGATTCAGGAGGCCTTCCTGCACGCTGGCGGAGAGGTCTTCACCTATATCCCCTGCCTGAACGACGACCCGGCCCATGTGACGGCGCTGGTCGCGGTGATTGAGGAGAATCTGGCGGGCTGGATCGGGCGCTGAGGCGCCCTTTCCCCGCCATGCGGGACAGGGAATATCCGCACAAATGAAAAGGACGGCAGCCGAAACTGCCGTCCTTTCCTGAAGTCTGAACCGCTTAGTTCGAGGCGGCGGCGGCGATGACCACCAGCAGCAGCAGCGGAACGATGATGCCAGCGGACGACGACGAAGTCGAAGCCTTGACGACTTCCGGCTCCATCACCGGCTCAACCAGGCCACCAGCCATGGCGGACGAAGCAGCAACCGACAGCGCAGCGGCGAGCGCGATTTTCTTCATAGTAAACCTCCAGTTATCGCGTGCCATCAGTTGTTGCAGAGGCGACGGCACGCACCCAAGACTGTCCTCGTGATCATCTGTTAAACCTCTGTGCGCAGAAATTGCAATCTGGCACGTCGCAGCCTGCAGATGACCATTCGGATATCGTCAAATTAGCAACACCTGTGTTCCAACTTGCGCCATCTCGAAAAGTTCCTCGATGTGCTCGTTATAAAGACCGACGCAGCCGTTCGAGGATTTGCGCCCGATCTTGCGGGTGTCATGGGTGCCGTGGATGCGGTAATAGGTCCAGCTGAGGTAAAGCGCGCGGGTGCCAAGCGGGTTGTCCGGGGCGCCGCCCTCGACCACATCCGGCCATTCGGGGTTGCGTTCCTTCATCGACGGCGTGGGCCGCCAGCTGGGATTCACCACCTTCTGCACCACCTCGGTCCGGCCCTTGCGGGTCAGATCGTCCGACAGCGGAACCGAGGTCGGATAAAGCCGGTAGATCGACTGATCCTCGGACCAGTAATGCAGCGCGCGCGAGGTGATGTCGACCAGGATGGCCCCCTTGCGCGTGTTGTCGAAATAGCTGTTCCAGTCCAGCATCCGGAAGCTGGAGGCGTTGTTGCGGATGATCGCGTCGGAATCCTGCGCGCGCACCAGCGCCGGCACGGCCAATGCACCAACGGCCACGGCGGCCCCGCCCAGCAGGCGGCGGCGGTTCAGCGGGCTGCCACTCATGATAAACTCCTCGACTCCTCGGGATGTTGTTCTTTGCCGCTTTCATACGCCTTCCGGCGGAAACCCGCAAATCAAAGCCCCGTCACACGGCGGCAATGCGCTGGCGAATGTTTGCCAGCGCGGCGCGTTTTCGCTAAACGAAAGGCGAGGTGCCCGTTTCGCGGGCTCGTGCAGTGGTGGAAAAAATGAACAGAAGAACGGTCGTGCTGCTTGGGCCGGCGCTTTTCCTCGCAGCCTGCGTATCGGGCGGAAGCGAGGTCCAGCTGGGCCCGGATGGCAAGCCCCTGCCGCGGGTTTACCGGATCACCCCGGATGTCGCGCAGCAGATTCCCTACAGATTTCTCGACTCGGTCAATACCCTGCGCTCGGCCAAGGGGCTGCAGCCGCTGGCCTTCAATGCGCAGCTGAATGCCGCGGCGGAAACACATTCGCGTGACATGTCGGTGCAGAACCGGCCGTGGCACTTCGGTTCGGACGGATCCTCGCCGCTGACCCGGGTGCAGCGCGTGGGCTATACGGGCAAGCTTCTGGGCGAGAATATCTCGGAAACCTACCAGACCGAGCTGGAAACCCTGTCCACCTGGATGGAGGCCCCCGATCAGCGTGCCATCATCATGGACCCCGCCGCACGGCAGCTGGGGTTCGCCTGGTATCAGGAAGAAGGCGGCAAGATCTGGTGGACCATGGTCACCGGCGCCTGACATGCAAAAGGGCGGCCGCGGCCGCCCTGTTCTTATATGATCCCGCAGAAAAACCCGGTCACGGGAAGATGTAGACCGGGGTCCCTTCCTTCACCATGGCATAGATCCGCTCGATCTCCTTGTCCGAGACGGCGACGCAGCCCGCGGTCCAGTCGCGCTGATAGATCTTCTTCTTCGGCCCGCCGTGGATGAAGATATCCCCACCCGGCGATTTGCCCATCGAACTGGCATAGGCCCGGTCCTGCGGGTTGGGATAAGAGATCTTCAGCGACAGGTGATATTCTGAATTCGGGTTCTTGTAGTTGACGTAATAGACGCCTTCGGGCGTCTTGCCGTCCCCCTCGAACTCCTTGTGGCCGACCGGCGCGAAGCCAAGCGCCATGTCATATTCCTTCAGCACCTTGTCATCGTGCAGAAGGTACATCTTGCGCGCGCCCTTGTGGACCTGCACCTGCGTGACCTCGGGTCCGCGGTAGGTCTTGAACTTGGAATTGCCGCATGCCGCCAGCCCAAGGGCCAGCACGAAAAGCAGAAGGAACCGGAATGCCCGCATCGTTGTTTTGCCTGATTGTTTTTTCTTTCCGATAGCCGATTTTCGGGCTTCAGGCCAGCACCACGAAGAAAGGCGTCGCTCACGGATTCGTTATGTTGCGCGGTGAAACCGGGCGGCCACCTCGATATGAACCGACCAACGGAACTGATCCACCACCTGCACCCAGTCCAAAGCATAGCCGCCCTGCACCAGAATCCGCGCATCGCGGGCAAATGTCACCGGGTTGCAGCTGACCATGGCGATGACGGGAATGGCCGAAGCGGCCAGCCGCGCCACCTGCGCCTCGGCCCCCGCGCGGGGCGGGTCGATGACCACGGCGCCATATCCTTTCAGCTCGTCGCTCTCCAGCGGGCGGCGGAACAGGTCGCGGGTTTCGGCGGTCACCCGGCGCAGCCCCGGCACCATCCGGGCGGCCCGGTCCAGCGCGGTGGTCAGCACGGAATCGCCTTCAACGGCATGAACCTCGGACACCTCGGCCAGGGGCAGGCTGAAGGTACCCATGCCGCTGAACAGGTCCAGCACCCGGCGCGGCTGGCCCGCTGCCCCGCCCACGGCCTCACGCACGGCGGACAGAAGGCTGGCCTCGCCCGCCTCGGTCGCCTGCATGAAAGCGCCGGGGGGAAAGCCGACGCGGGCACCGCCCATGGTCACCTGTGGTTCGATTCGCTGCGCCACGATTTCACCGTCCCAGGTCAGCCGGGCCAGCCCGAACTGCTCGGCCAGACGGGCCAGATCCATCCGCAATGTGGCATCGGCAGGCTTGCCGCCGGTCACCGTCACATCCGGCCCGGTCAGGCTGCGGGTGACGGTCAGCGACAGTTCCGCCGTGCGCGATCCGCCCAGCACAACCAGCGCCTCCAGCGCGGGCAGGGTGGCCATCAGATCAGGATGCAGCAACCGGCACTGCGGCACCGGAATGATCAGATCGCGGCCGCGTGCGTGAAAGCCCAGAAGGGCACCGCCCTTGGTACGCCGCCCGGACAGGGTGGCCCGCCGCCGGCTGTTAGGTGGAGAGGTCGCCACCCCGTCCCGGATCGGTGCCGACAGCCCCTGCTGCACCAGCGCCTGCCGGACGACCCCCTGCTTCCAGTCCGCCACGAACGGATCGGCCGCATGCTGCAACTGGCATCCGCCGCAGGCCCGCGCATGGACACAGGGCGGTTTCACCCGCGCGGAACTGGGGGTGACAATCCGCACCTCCTCCAGCCGGTCGCCGTTCAGCGTGCCCTCCACCTCTTCGCCCGGCAGGATGCCGGAAACGAAGACGGGACCCGAAGGCCCCGGCGCGATGCCGTCGCCGTGATGGCCCAGACGTTCGACGGTCAGCTTCATTCCGCGGCCTCGGGCTCATCTTCGTCGGTGATGATGAAACCGCCGGATTGCCGCTTCCAGTAGCGGGCATACAGCCCGTCCTGTGCGATCAGCTCTTCATGGCTGCCCTGTTCGGCGATGCGGCCCTGATCCAGCACGATGATCCGGTCCATTTCCGCAATGGTGGACAGGCGGTGCGCAATGGCCAGCACGGTCTTGCCCTGCATCACCCGGCCAAGGGCGGCCTGAATGCTGGCCTCCACCTCGGAATCGAGGGCAGAGGTCGCCTCGTCCAGCACAAGAATGGGCGCGTCCTTCAGGAAAGCCCGGGCCAGCGCGATGCGCTGCCGCTGCCCGCCGGACAGTTTCACTCCGCGTTCGCCAAGGAAGGCGTCATAGCCCTTGCGGCCCTTGTCATCCTGCATCTGGAGGATGAATTCATGCGCCTCGGCTGCGCGGGCGGCAGCGATCATGTCCTCTTCGGTGGCATCGGGCCGGCCGTAAAGGATGTTGTCCCGCGCGGTCCGGTTGAACATCGCGGTTTCCTGCGTGACCATACCGATGTTGCGGCGCAAACTCTCTTGCGTGACGCCGCGGACATCCTGCCCGTCCACCGTCACCCGCCCCTCTTCGGCATCGTAAAGCCGCAACAGAAGCGAGACGAGCGTGGATTTCCCCGCGCCAGAGGCGCCGACGATCCCGATCCGCTCTCCGGGCCGGATATGCAGATCAAGCCCCTGCACCCCACCACGCCGCTTCCCATAGGCAAAGCTGACATGGTCGAAATCCACCGCGCCCTGCACCCGGTCCAGCGCGAGGGCATCCGGCGCATCGGCCAGCAGATGCGGCACGGCGAGGGTGTTCATCGCGTCTTCCACTTCCCCGACCGAGGTATAAATCCCCATCAGGGTAAAGCTGACCCAGCCCGACATCTGCGAAATCCGGATCGAGATGGCCCCCGCTGCCGCAATCTCACCCGGGGTGGCCGCGCCTTGCGTCCACATCAGCACCGTGCCGCCGATCAGCAGCACCGGCAGAAGCCCGGCCAAAGTCATCAGGGACAGCCGGAACCATGTGGAAATCTCACCGAATTCCAGTGATTTGTCGCGGAACACCTCCATCGCGTCCAGCGCCACGCGGTCCTCATGCGCGGCATGGGCAAACAGCTTCACCGTCTTGATATTGGTGATGGTGTCCACGACCTGACCGGAGACCATGGCCCGCGCCCCGGCCCGCGCGGCGGAATTCACCCGCACCCGCGGCATGAAGAACCGGATCAGCAGCATATAGGCCACCAGCCAGACGCCCAGAGCCGCCGCCATCCGCCAGTCGATCGCCAGAAGGAAGATGACGGAACCAATGACCGAGGCCAGCGCAAAGGCCACGGTGTTGATCATTTCCGTGACCGTGTCGGTGACGGCGCGGGCGGCCTGCATCTGCTTCTGCGCGATGCGGCCCGCGAAGTCATTGTCGAAGAAGGTAACGGCCTGCCCCAAAGTCCAGCGGTGCAACCGGCTGAGCACAAGGGGCATCACATTCGGCCCGATCACGATGGAGTTCGAGGCCGAAGAAAGCCCGAAGGCCACCGGACGCAGGATCAGGTAGAAGGCCAGAAACAACAGCAGAAGTGCCGCATGTTCCACAAAGAACACGGCCGGTTCGCCGTTACTTACTGCGTCCACCACCCAACCCAGAATGGTGGCCGAAAACACCTCGGTCGCGCCGGCGATGGCGGAAATGACCGCGGCCAGCCACAGGGCCGGCCACGATCCCTTCAGGCACCAGCGGAAGAAGGCGCCCAGATGGCGGGGAGGCGGGCCATCCGCCGGGCGGAAGGCATCAACCAGATTACCAAGGCTCTGGATCACGTTCATTGCGCCGCCTCCTCGTCCAGCCCGATGAATCCGCCGGATTGCCGGGCCCAGAACCGGGCATAAAGCCCGTCCTGCGCCAGAAGCTCGGCATGGCTGCCTTCTTCGGCAATCGCGCCGTCTTCCAGAACCACGATCCGGTCCATCGCCGCGATGGTGGACAGGCGGTGCGCAATCGCGATCACCGTCTTGCCCTGCATCACGCCATACAGCGCCTCCTGAATCGCGGCCTCAGCCTCGCTGTCCAGGGCGCTGGTCGCCTCGTCCAGAATCAGGATCGGCGCATCCTTCAGGATCACCCGCGCCAGCGCCACCCGCTGCCGCTGCCCGCCCGAAAGTTTCACCCCCCGTTCGCCGACATGGGCATCATAGCCTTTGCGGCCCTGCGGGTCCTCCAGCGTCAGGATGAAATCATGCGCCTCGGCCCGTTTTGCGGCGGTGACCATCTCCTCCTCGCTGGCGTCGGGACGGCCATAAAGGATGTTCTCCCGGACCGAGCGGTGCATCAGGCTGCTGTCCTGCTGCACCATGCCGATCTTGCGGCGCAAACTGTCCTGCGTGACCTGCGCAATGTCCTGACCGTCGATCAGGATGCGTCCCGTCTCGGCGTCGTAGAACCGCAGCATCAGCTTCACCAGCGTGGATTTCCCGGCGCCGGAGCGGCCGACCACCCCGATCTTCTCACCGGGTTTCAGCGTCAGAGTGATGTCGCGCAACCCGCCCGAGCCGCGGCCGTAATGATGCGACACGCCCTGAACCTCGATCAGACCGGCGCGGTAATCCAGCGGTTTCGCGCCGCGCGCATCGACCAGACCGATGGGCTGGGTGATGGTCTCCATCCCCTCCTGCACCACGCCAAGCGCCTGCACCAACGAGGAAAACGCCCACATGATCCAATAGGTCATGTTGTTCAGCCGCAGAACCAGCGCCGAAGCCGCCGCCACTGTGCCCACCGAAGCCGCGCCCTGCAGCCAGAGTGCAATGGCCCAGCCGATGATCGCCACGATCAGGAAGCCGTTCAGCACCGTCAGCCACAGATCCATCTTGGTGATGATCCGCATTTCCTGCTTGAACGTCTCGCGCGCGGTCTCGATCGACTCCTTGGCATAATCCAGCTCGCCCTGATGATGGGCGAAAAGCTTGACCGAATGGATGTTGGTATAGGCATCCACCACCCGCCCGGTCACGGCAGAACGCGCGTCGGAACTGGCCTTGGCCGCCGGACCCGCGCGGCGGATCGTCCAGCGCACCAGCCACAGATAAAGGACAAGCCACACCAGCAGCGGCACCAGAAGCCGGGGATCCGCCTCGGCCAGCATCAGCCCCGCGCCCACCACGGTGACGCTGGCAAAGGCCACGGCGTCAAAGGTCTGGAACACCGCATCGCCCGCGGCGGGCGGCGTCTGCATGATGCGGTTGGCGATCCGGCCCGCGAAATCGCTTTCGAACCAGCCGACCGGCTGGCGGATCACATGGGCATGGGCGCGCCAGCGGATCATCGTGCCGAAGTTCGGCAGGATGGTGTTGTGCAGAAGGGCCACATTCCCCACAAGGATCAGCGGTCGCAACACCAGGACGGCCAAAGCCATGGTCAGCACTTCCCAGCCATGCGCCGCCACAAAGCCCGCCGCGCCGGTTTCGGTCAGCAGGTCCACCAGACGGCCCAGATACCAGATCAGCGCCACATCCAGAAAGGCCGCGGCCACGGACAGAACCGCCGTCACCGCGAACACCTTGCGGAACGGGCGGATATACTCTTTCAGAAACGGCCAAAGCCGCCGGGGTGGCGTGTCGGTCTGCTCGTAAGGACCATAGGGGTCCACGAGGTTTTCGAAATATCGAAACATCTTTGCCCTCGGGAATGTCCCGGGCCTATAGCCGCTTTTGCAGGCAAAGGGAATGTCACGCCAGAAGTTCGGCTTTGGTCAGCCGCAACCCGCTGTCCAGCCAGCGCTGCCGCAGTTCTTTCAGCCGCTGGCCCAGGGCGGGGCCGGACAAATCCGGCAGGTCTTTCGCGCTGATGGGGAACTGCGCCGCCGCGCCGCGCGCCACCTCGGCCTGCCAGCCCGCAGGCGGGGTTATGCCGGACAGGGCGGCACGGGCCAGCAGGATCGCCGCCGCACGGTCGACCCCCAGCAGAAAGCCCAGCGCATCCGGGCGGTCCAGACCGCCGATCCCGT
Organism: Neotabrizicola sp. VNH66; assembly: GCF_049445895.1. Taxonomy (NCBI): domain Bacteria; kingdom Pseudomonadati; phylum Pseudomonadota; class Alphaproteobacteria; order Rhodobacterales; family Paracoccaceae; genus Neotabrizicola; species Neotabrizicola sp. VNH66. The sequence continues at coordinate 408,685 of NZ_JBMSDW010000002.1, read as the reverse complement.
CCCGCACCGCGGCCAGATCCGCCGCCTCGGCCCGGGACAGGCGCAGACGGTCGGCCGGGTCTTCGCCGCCCAGAACGGCCAGACGGCGCAGCCACCACGGCGGCAGGTCGCCCTCCAGATGCACCAGAACCGGCAAGGCGCGGGCATCGGCGCCGGGCAGGATCTGCGCCAGAACCCCCGCCGCCGACATCGCCGCTACGGCAGGCGCGGGATCGGGCGCGGACAGAAGCTTGCGCATTTCCGCTCCGATCCGCTCTCGCGAAAGCGTCTCTATTCCTGCGGAATCTGCGGCACAGGCGGCCAGACCCTCCGGGTCCGGTCCCTGTGCCGGGTCGCCATACCACGCATAGAACCGGAAGAAGCGCAGGATGCGCAGATAGTCCTCGCGGATGCGGTCTTCGGCATCGCCCACGAACCGCACCCGCCGGGCCAGCGCATCGGCAAGACCACCCAAAGGGTCCACCACCGTGCCATCCGCCAGCGCATAAAGCGCGTTCATCGTCAGGTCGCGACGCTGCGCATCCTCTTCGATCCGGTCCGAAAAGGCCACGACCGCGCGGCGGCCGTCGGTTTCCACATCGCGGCGGAAGGTGGTGATCTCATAGGGAATGCCACGGGCGACCACGGTGACAGTGCCGTGGTCGATCCCGGTGGGGATCGCCTTCAGCCCGGCCCCGCGGGCCAGCGCCATCACCCGTTCGGGCCGCGCATCGGTGGAAATGTCCACATCGCCGACCGCCGCGCCCAGAAGCGCATCGCGCACGCAGCCTCCCACGACAAAGGCGCTGTGGCCGGCGCCGGTCAAGAGACCCAGAACAGCCTGGGTCTCCTCGCGCGCCAGCCAGTCCCCGGCGATCTTCATTCCAGGGCCCCCGGCTCCGCGGCCCCGGCCAATCCGCGCAGCATCCGTGCGGTGGCCCCCCAGATGTAATAGGGTCCCCACGGCACCGTGTAGTAGCTGCGCCACTGGCCCAGCCAGCGCCGCCGTTCGATCCGGTAGCGGCGGGGATCCAGCAGATGCTCCAGCGGAACGGTAAAGACCTCTTCCACCTCACCCGCTTCGGGCACCGGGGTGAAGGGACCGCGGATCAGCGCCAGAACCGGGGTGACGGTGAAACCCGTCACCGTCTCATGCGCGGGCAACCGACCCAGAATCTGCACTGAAGCCGGGTCCAGCCCGATCTCCTCATGACTTTCGCGCAGGGCGGCCGCTTCGGGCGTACCGTCCTCCGCCTCGATCTTGCCGCCGGGAAAGGCCACCTGCCCCGGATGATGCTTCAGCTGCGACGACCGTTTGGTCAGCACCACCCGCGCACCATCCGCTGCGGAGATCACCGGCACCAGCACGGCGGCGGGGCGCAGCTTGCGCCCCTCCGGCAGGCGGATGCCGGGGTTCAGGTCGTAATCCGAAGATGCCCCGGCCGGGCGCGCCAGCAGCGCGCGCAGCCGCTGTTCAACCGGCATCCTTCCCCTCAAAGCCCAGCGTGACCGGGTCCATGTCGTAATGCGCGCCGCAGAACTGGCAGTCCGCCGTGACGCGGCCCGCTTCGTTCGTCATATGGCCGATGTCCTTCTGGCTGTAGATCGACATGGTGTTGCGCACCTTCTCTTCCGAGCAGGAACAGCCGAACCGTGCCGGTTGCGGGTCGAACACCCGCGGCTCTTCCTCATGGAACAACCGCACCAGCAGATCGGTCGGCGTGACGGTCGGCCCGATCAGCTCCAGCTCTTCGACCGTGTCCAGAAGGTGGTTCGCCCGGTTCCAGTCTTCCGACTGCTGGCCGGACAGGATGTCGGCATGGGTCAGAAGCCCGCCCTCGCCCGAACCTTCGGCCGCGGCCACCCCGCCGGTCTGCGGCATATGCTGCAGCATCACGCCCCCGGCACGCCAGCGCGACGGGCGCCCCGGCTCGGTGCTTTTGCCGAAAGACAGCGAGAACCGGGTCGGGATCTGCTCCGACTGCGCGAAATATGTCTCGGCACAAGCGGCGAGAGAGCGGCCGGTGATCGGCGTAAAGCCCTGATAGGGCAGCATCCCCTGCCCCTGATCCAGCATGACCGCAAGATAGCCCTCGCCGATCAGCGAGAACGGGTCCTTCGTCTCTACCATGCGGTCGGCATCATAGCTGGCATAGGCCCGGATACGGGCCGGTTCGCCCTCTTCGGTCGGGCCATAGTAATCCGTTGCGATCAGCCGGGCCGGACCCTTGCCGCGCACCTGCAGCGAGAGTTTCCAGCGCAGCTTGATCGTCTGCCCGATCAGCGCGGTCAGCAGCGCCATCTCGGCCACCAGTGCCTCGATCTCGGCCGGGTAGTTGTGCTGTTTCAGGATCTGGTCCAGCGCCCCGTCCAGCCGGGCCACGCGGCCGCGGATGCCGGAACGGTCAAGTTGGAACGGGAGGACGCTGTCGTCCCATGCGAGTTGGGTGCCAATGGCCATTTGGGGGTTTCCTTGGGGTGCCGGGTCTGGCAATCCGCGCCTATATAGGCGCAACTGCGGGCCTGACCAAGGGGGACACATGATCCGGCGTTACGGCGAACCCTTCCGCACGGGCCAAACCTACCGGCGCAGGCCCGGCATCTATTCGGTCCTGCTGCAGGGCGACCACATCCTTGCCACCCATCAGGCCAGCCCCCAGCCGGAGTTTCAGCTGCCCGGCGGTGGTATTGACCCGGGTGAACAGCCCATCGCCGCCCTGCACCGCGAGGTGTTCGAGGAGACCGGCTGGAAAATCGCCGTCACCCGCCGTCTGGGCGCCTTCCGCCGCTTTGTCTATATGCCGGAATATGACCTTTGGGCGGAGAAGGTCTGCACGGTCTATCTGGCCCGGCCGGTGCTGCCGCTTGGCCCACCCTCCGAACCCGGGCACACCGCCATCTGGCTGCCGGTGGAAGAGGCGCTGCACCTTCTGGGCAATGACGGCGACCGCGCCATGCTCGCGCTGGCTTTGCGTCCAGGCCTGTAGTCAGGGCACATAATCCAGGATCAGGCCCGAAACATCGTCGGGAAACCTGTCCGTCCCGGCATGGGCCGTCAGATCCCAGACAAGGGATTCCAGCAAGGCCGCGCTGTCCATTCCCGCCAACCGGGCCACGATCCGCTCTGCCCCGTCTTCGCCCAGTTCATGACCCTGTGGATCGGGGCATTCGGTCACCCCGTCCGACATGAGGAGCAGCCGGTCCCCCGGATGCAGCTGCAGGGCCACCGTATCATAACGCGCCTCCGGGATCAGGCCGACGGGCAGGCCGCCCTGTCCCGCCCGCTCAACACGGCCATCCCGCCGCAGGATCAGCGGATGGGGATGCCCGGCCTGTGCCAGCGTGACCTGCCCGGTCGCAAGCTCGATCACGGCATAGACCATGGTGAAATACTGTTCGACCTGCAGATCTTCCAGCATCAGATGGTTGAAGGCGGCCATCAGTTCGGCCGGGGTGCGGATGGTCCGCGTGCCGTCCGGCGCCATGTGATATGCAAAATTCTGATCCGGGGCGCCGCCAGACAGATAACCCGCGAGCCGCGCCGTCATCATCGCCGAAGCGACACCATGCCCCGACACATCCACCGAATAGACCGCCACCCGGCCGGGATCTATGCGGAAGCAGCCGACCAGATCCCCCCCCACGTGACCTGAGGCGCGAATCATCATCGCCACTTTCACGGCGCCATAGTCGCGCAGCCGGTCGCGCATCAGCGTCTGCTGCAGCTTCCGCGCCTCGATCAGGTCGCGGTCCAGCGAATCATATAGCCCCTGCAGCTCCTCCAGCGTGCGGGCCACCTGACGGTTCTTCTCGATCAGCTCGGCCTGCATGGTAAGGATGCGGATGCCGGCCCGCAGCCGCGCGCGCAGTTCATTCGCGCTGACGGGTTTGGTCAGGAAATCATCGGCCCCCGCCTCCAGCCCGCCGGCGATTTCGGATTTGGAGGATTTGGAGGTGAGCAGGATGAAATAGCCATAGCCCTCGCGCGGCAAGGCCCGGAACCGGCGGCAGAATTCCGGCCCCGTCATCCCCGGCATCATCCAGTCGCTGATGACCACATCAAAGGATTGCGTGGCACAAAGATCCAGCGCCTCTTCCGCGGTGCCGGATTCGATAACCTCATAGCCCCAGCGCCGCAGGCACATGGTCAGAAGCTGCCGCTGTGCGCGGCTGTCATCCACCACCAGAATCCGCGCAGGGATCTCCGGCAGCACATCCATGAACACCGGTTCCGTCACCACCCGCACCCCGCACCAGACCTGCCACAGGCTGCAGCGCGCAGGTTAACCCGATGTGAAATCTAAACTTTGAAAGACATTCGCCCTGCCCGTTACAGGTTGTTAATTCACGGGTGAAAGGCTGATGCCGGGGTGTGGCAGGCGTTTCGGGCCGGAGGGTGCGATGATCGACTGGAGCAGGCTGCGCGAATTGCGCGAGGAAATCGGTGCCGACGGCCTGTCCGATGTGGTGGGGGTGTTTCTGGATGAAACCGATGAGGTGATGGCAGGCCTGCCGCGGATGGCGCCCGCACAGCTGGGTGCGCCGCTGCATTTCCTGAAGGGCAGCGCCCTGAATCTGGGCCTGCGCGCCTTTGGGGCTCTGTGCGAAGAGGGGGAGCAGATGGCCACCGCTGGCGATGCCGCGCCGGTGGATCTGGCGCGGCTGCGAACCGTCTATGAAGCCTCAAAGACCGCCTTTCTGGCGGCCCTGGCCCGCGGCGCAGCGGCCTGACAGGTCAGACAAGAAATTCGGCCAAAGCCTCATCATCAGTGATGTCGCGGTAGGAGAAATCCGCCGCATCCATCCGCCCGGTGAATTCGGCAAAGCTCTCGGCCCGTTTCGTCTCGATCCCGATCAGCACCGATCCGAAGTTCCGCGCCGATTTCTTCAGATACTCAAAGCGGCTGATATCGTCATCCGGCCCCAGCATCGACAGAAACTCGCGCAACGCACCCGGTCGCTGCGGCATGCGCAGGATGAAATACTTCTTCAGCCCCGCATAACGCTGCCCGCGCTCCTTGACCTCCGGCAGCCGCTCAAAGTCAAAATTCCCGCCCGAGGTGACGCAGACCACCGTCTTGCCCCGGATCTCTTCGGCCAGCTGCGGCAAAACGTCGATGGACAGCGCCCCCGCCGGTTCCAGCACGATGCCTTCGACATTCAGCATCTCCAGCATGGTGATGCAGATGCGGTCTTCCGGCGCCAGCAGCACCTGATCGGGCGTGGCCCAGTTCAGGCACTGCCAGGTCAGATCGCCCAGCTTCGCCACCGCGGCACCGTCCACAAAGCTGTTCACCCGCGGCAGTTTCACCGGATGCCCGGCGTTCAGCGCGGCCAGCAGGCTGGCACCCCCCAAAGGCTCGACAAAGCGGAACTGCGTCTCCGGCGCCGCGGCCCGCAGGTAGCCCGTCACGCCCGAGGACAGCCCGCCCCCGCCCACCGGCAGAACCACCAGATCGGGCGCGCGGCCCAGCTGCGCCAGCAGCTCCACCCCCACGCTGGCCTGCCCCTCGATCACGTCCTGATCGTCGAAGGGTGCAAGGAAATGCGCGCCCTTCTCGGCACAAAATGTCTGCGCGGCAGCCAGCGTCTGGTCGAAATAATCGCCCAGCAACTCGATCGTGACATTCGGCCCGCCAAAGGCGCGGGTCTTGTCGATCTTCTGCTGCGGCGTCGTCACCGGCATGAAGATCGTGCCCTGCACCCCGAAATGCCGGCAGGCAAAGGCCATGCCCTGCGCGTGGTTGCCCGCACTGGCACAGACGAAATGCGTCTGATCGGGCGCCTCGGCCCGCACCTTGCGCATGGCGTTGAAGGCGCCGCGCAACTTGTAGCTGCGGACGGGCGTCAGATCCTCGCGCTTCAGCCAGATGTCGGCCTCATAGCGGGCCGACAGATAGTCGTTCCGCTGCAGCGGGGTTTCGGGAAACAGCTGGCGCAGGGCGCGCGTGGCGGCTTGGGCGGCAAGGGCAAACTGTGTCATGTGCCAGCCTTGGCGCAAGGCGCGGGTCCGTGCAAGCCTTGGCCTGCCGGCTCGCTTGCCCTTTGCAGCTTTTCCTTATATCCGCGGGCGAAACCGGCGATGGAGCCTTTGCATGAAAAAGCCCAATAAAGTCGTGCTGGCCTATTCGGGCGGCCTCGACACTTCGATCATCCTGAAATGGCTGCAGACCGAATACGGCTGCGAGGTGGTGACCTTCACCGCCGATCTGGGCCAAGGCGAAGAGCTGGAACCCGCGCGCCAGAAGGCGCTGCTGTTGGGGATCAAGGAAGAGAATATCCACATCCTTGATCTGCGCGAAGAATTCGTCCGTGACTTCGTCTATCCGATGTTCCGGGCCAATGCGCTGTATGAAGGCGAATATCTGCTGGGCACCTCGATCGCGCGCCCCCTGATCGCCAAGCATCTGGTGGAAATCGCGCAATCGACCGGCGCCGATGCCGTGGCCCATGGCGCCACCGGCAAGGGCAACGATCAGGTCCGGTTCGAACTGGGCGTGGCCGCGCTGGACCCGTCGATCCGGGTGATTGCGCCCTGGCGGGAATGGAACTTGTCCAGCCGCACCAAGCTGATCCAGTTCGCCGAAGAGAACCAGATCCCGATTGCCAAGAACAAGCGGGGCGAGGCGCCCTTCTCGGTGGATGCGAATCTGCTGCACACCTCCTCCGAAGGAACTGTTCTTGAGAACCCGGCCGAAGAGGCGCCCGATTATGTCGCGCAGCGCATCGTCGCCGTGGAAGACGCGCCCGACACGCCCGAATTCATCGAGATCGCCTTCGAGAAGGGCGATGCCGTGACCCTGAACGGCGAGGCTTTGTCCCCGGCCACCATGCTGACCCGCCTGAACGAACTGGGCGGCAAGCACGGGATCGGTCTTCTGGACTTCGTGGAAAACCGCTTCGTCGGCATGAAATCGCGCGGGCTTTATGAAACCCCCGGCGGCACCATCCTGCTGGCGGCGCACCGCGGGATCGAGCAGATCACGCTGGACAGCGGCGCGGGCCATCTGAAGGATTCGATCATGCCGCGCTATGCGGAACTGATCTACAACGGCTTCTGGTTCAGCCCTGAACGGGAGGCCCTTCAGGCGCTGATCGACAAGACGCAGGAGCATGTCACCGGCACGGTGAAGCTGAAGCTGTACAAGGGCATGGCGCGCGTCGTGGCGCGGTGGTCGGATCACACGCTTTACAGTGAAAAGCATGTGACCTTTGAAGAAGACGCTGGCGCCTATGATCAGAAGGACGCGGCAGGCTTTATCCGCCTGAACGCCCTGCGCCTGCGCCTGATCGCCACCCGCAACGCGCGCGTGGCGAAGAAGGGCTGAACCCGCCCGGAACGAAACGCAAAGAGGGGCTGATCAGATCAGCCCCTCTTCCGCTTTCAGCACCCCCTCGATCAGCCGGAACACCTGTCCCAGATCGGCCGAGGCCGAGCGGATGTCGGCCATGATCTCTGCCTCGCTGGCGCGCAGGCCACCTACCTTGAACAAATCCTTGTCGTGGCGCAGCGCGATGTGCCATTCGCCATTGGCGCTGTAGATCGAATAAAGCGCGGATTTGTGCAGCACCTCGGGCGCCAGATCGGCGATGCGCTTGGCCACCGGCCGCAGCAGCGCGGCATCGGTCGTGGCGCCTTCGGGGGTCCAGATCCCGTATTGCACGCCGTCCGGGCCCGAGACGGTGTCGATGTTCTGCATCCCCTCCACCCGGACATTGCCCTTGAAGAACAGGAACCCCTTGGTTTCCTTGTGCGAGGCCATCAGGAATTCCGGCGGCCGCCCCCGGCTGTGCAGGGTGATGACAACACCGCGGAACAGGGTCTGCGAATTCTTGCCCCCGGTCTCGGTCTTGACCTCGGCCAGCCGGAACCATTGTCCGGCCAGCTGGCCCGACAAAGTGTCATCACAGCTGCGACGACCGCCGAAGGGGATGAAGACCCGCGGGATGGTCTGGAAAATGCCGTTCGCATCCTTGGCATAGGTCAGGCCGAAGGTCTGGCAGACGGTCGGCAGCACCTCGCGCTCAATCGCCTTGCGCGCGCTTTCGGCGGGCCAAAGCGACAGGATCGGCCCGGTGATCAGCACGCCAATGCCATATCCCAGCGCATCGCCCCCGGCCATGATCAGCAGGACACCCACCACGATCGACACGACAAGGATCAGGATCACCCAGAGCCAGCCCATACGCTGGCGTCGTCGGATCACCGGCATGGCGGCGGACAGCGCGCGGATGGCAGGATCGTCGGCCCCGGAAATACCTGCGGGGCTGGTCAGCGCATCGGTCATTCAGACCTCCCGTTCATGAAATCGAATGCGGCAATAGCCTTTCATAATACGGAAGCGCCTGATCCACCAAGTGGCGGTATTCCGACGGCAGGTCGGGCAGATCGCCCTCGGGCGCGTCAAAGCCGGTCGAGGCGTGGACGGCATTATACCAATGCGGCGCCCAGACGCCGTCATGCGGCTTTGGCCCGGCGGGCCAGTTCAGCATACGGTCGGTGAAGGGGATCTCCAGCGCGGCACAGAGCTTTGCCAGCGCATCGCGCGGGTTGGCGCGGATCGTCACGCTGTCGATCACCGGCGGTGCCGATCCCTGCATCTGGGCGACCTGATCGAAGAGTTCCGCCTGCTGGACAAAGCCGATGTCCAGAAGCGTGGGCGCCTCGCGTTTCTTGGAATAGCTGGCCACCACCCGCGCGGGATGGCGGATCAGAAAGGCATTGCTCACCCGCCGCAGAAACCCCCGGTCGAAGCCGGGGATCATATGCAGCGTCATATGCTTCTGATAAAACAGGCTCTGCGCCTGCGGAATCGGCCCCAGGCAGGCCCCGGCCACATGATCGGGATCGACCAGACCGCTGGCGATGACCTGATCCTTCATCGGATGATCCAGCCCCGTGGCCGCCAGATAGGCGGCATAGAACGGCTCATCCCAGACGGCACAATCGCCGCGGGCAGCGAAGGCATACATCATCGCGGTCGAAAGGTTGCGCGGGCCGGACCACATGGCGATGCGGCTGGTCGGAAGGGTCATGCGTGGTGCCTTTTGCTGGCGGCGAGGCGGGGGCCAGCCCCCGCACCCCCGGGATATTTAGGAACAGATGAAGGGATCAGGCGCGGACCAGATCCTTGTACAGCGCGCGCAGGCGTTCTGTCATAGGGCCCATCTGTCCGGTGCCGATCTGGCGGCCGTCGATGCTGCCCACCGGGGTTTGCGCGCCGAAGGTGCCGGTCAGGAACGCCTCATCCGCGCCATAGGTGTCGACAAGGCTGAAGTTGCGTTCGAAGACCGGGATGCCGTTCGCGCGGCAGAGGTCGATGACCTTCTGCCGGGTGATGCCGTTCATGCAATAATCACCGGTCGAGGTCCAGACCGCACCCTTGCGCACGATGAAGAAGTTGCAGGCGTTGGTCGTGTTCACAAAACCATGGATGTCCAGCATCAGCGCCTCATCCGCGCCGGCCTTCTGTGCGGCGATACAGGCGAGGATGCAGTTCAGCTTGCTGTGCGAATTCAGCTTCGGGTCCTGCGTCATCGGCAGGCCGCGCAGATGCGGCACGGTGGCAAGCGTGATCGGGCGCGGCAGTTTCGGGCGGGAATGTTCCATGATGATCACCATGGTCGGCCCCTGCTGGCTGAGCCGCGGATGCTGGAAGGGCCGCGTCTTCACGCCGCGCGTGACCATCAGCCGGGCATGGGCATCCGTGGTCATGCCATTGGCCTTCTGCGTCTCGAACAAGGCGGAAATCACCTGTTCCCGGGTCCGGCCGATGTCGAGGTCGATGGCCTTGGCCGCCTCGAACAGGCGGTCCATGTGATCGTCCATAAAGGCCCAGCGCCCGTCGTAAAGCCGCAGCCCCTCCCACACGCCATCGCCCAGCATGAAGCCGGAATCGTAGACCGAGACCACGGCCTGCGGCTTTGGCTTCAGCGCGCCATCGACCCAGATCAGGATATTTTCGTTGCGGGCGTCTTCCTCGGCCTGATGGGTCGAGACGTGGTCGGTCATGGCCTTGGTCCTTCGCGGGCTGTGCCGCAGGCTAGACCGGCCCCGCGACGGGCGGAAGGGGGATCAGCGCGGCCGCAGCGTCAGCTGGGTCTGCGTCACGATGGCTGCCACTTTTCCGTCCGGCAGCAAAAGCGTGGTTTGCCAGACCTGTGTGGTGCGGCCCCGGTGCAGCGGCACCGCCACCGCGCGCAGCACCGTATCGGGCGGAACCGCGCGGAAGAAGTTGGTCTTGCTTTCCACCGTCGTCGTGCCCTCGCCCTCGGCCAGGTTCAGAAAGGCCGCGGTTCCGCCGATATTGTCGGCCACCGCCATGATCGCCCCGCCATGCAGCACGCCGTTGCGGTTGATCAATTCCGGCGCGACCGGCAGTTCGGCCACCACCTCATCGGGGGTGGCCGAGACGATACGCAGGCCCAGATGCCGCGAGAACGGCGGCTGGTCCAGTGCAATGGGGTGAATTTCGGCCATCAGCCCACCTTGCAGGCGGCCATCACCGCCATGTTCAGGATGTCATTCACCGTGGCATTGGTCGAGCAGATCTGGATCGGCTTTTTCACCCCGGTCAGGATCGGGCCGATCACCGTGGCACCGGCCATTTCCTGCATCAGCTTGACCGAGATCGAAGCCGAGTGCCGCGCGGGCACCACAAGGATATTGGCCGGGCCGGTCAGGCGGCAGAACGGGTAATGCGCCATCTGATCGGGGTTCAGAGCCACATCCACGGTCATTTCGCCGTCATATTCGAAATCCACCCCGATACGGTCCAGCACTTTGGGCGCAACATGCATCTTGGTGGCACGCTCGCTGACCGGATAGCCGAAGGTCGAGAAGGAGACGAAGGCGACCCGCGGCTCCAGCCCCAGATTGCGCGCCACACCCGCCGCGCGGATGGCGATGGTCGCCAGATCCTCGGGCTCGGGCCATTCATGGACCAGGGTGTCGGCGATGAAGAGGATGCGGCCCTTGTGCAGCAGCGCCGTCACCCCCACGGCGCCATCTGTGGCCTTGGCATCGAAGACGTTGTTGATCAGGCTCAGGACATGGGCGGATTTCCGGGTGGCCCCGGTCACCAGCCCGTCGCCATGACCATGGGCCAGCATCAGGCTGGCAAAAACGTGACGGTCGCGCGCGGCCAGACGGTGGATATCCTGCCGGTCATGCCCCTGCCGCTGCAGGCGGCGGTAGAGAAAATCCTTGTAGGCGTCCAGATGCCGGGTGTTGGCGGCATTCACCACCTCCAGCTCGCGCACGGCATCGCCAAGGCCCGCGGCTTCCAGCTTTTCCTTCACATCCGTGTCGCGGCCCACGACCAGCGCCTTGCCCAGACCGGACCGCTGATAGGCCACGGCCGCGCGCAGCACGCGCGGATCGTCCCCTTCGGCAAAAATCATCCGGGCCTGGGCCTGCCGTGCACGGGCATGGATGCCCTGCAGGATGCTGGCCGTCGGGTCCATCCGGGCCTTCAGGCTGGCCTCATAGCCCTTCATGTCGATGATCGGACGGCGGGCGACGCCGGTGTCCATCCCGGCCTGCGCCACCGCCGGCGGGATCACATAGATCAGCCGCGGGTCGAACGGCGTGGGGATGATGTAATCCCGCCCGAACGACAGCTTGCGGCCATAGGCCATCGCCACCTCATCCGGCACATCCTCGCGGGCGAGTTTCGCCAGCGCCTGCGCGCAGGCGATCTTCATCTCGTCATTGATGGCCCGGGCATGGATGTCCAGCGCGCCGCGGAACAGATAGGGGAAGCCCAGGACGTTGTTCACCTGATTGGGATAGTCGCTGCGCCCGGTGGCCACGATCGCATCGGCGCGGACGGCATGCGCCTCTTCCGGGGTGATCTCCGGATCAGGGTTCGCCATGGCGAAGATGACCGGATTGTCGGCCATGCTGGCCACCATCTCGGGCGTCACCGCACCTTTGGCGGAGACGCCTAGGAACACATCCGCGCCCTTCATCGCCTCTTCCAGCGTGCGGGCATCGGTCCGCGCGGCATGGGCCGATTTCCACTGGTTCATGCCCTCGGTCCGGCCCTGCCAGATCACGCCCTTGGTGTCGCACATGATGCAATTGTCATGCTTGGCGCCCATGGATTTCAGCAGTTCCAGACAGGCGATCCCGGCGGCCCCGGCGCCATTCAGGACGATCTTCACATCCTCGATCTTCTTGCCCGAGATTTCCAGCGCATTGATCAGACCGGCGGCACAGATCACGGCGGTGCCGTGCTGATCGTCGTGAAACACCGGAATGTCGCAGATTTCCTTCAGGCGCTGTTCGATGATGAAGCATTCGGGCGCCTTGATGTCCTCAAGGTTGATGCCGCCGAAGGTCGGCGACATCAGCTTGACCGCCTTGATGATCTCATCCGCGTCTTCGGTGTCCAGCTCGATGTCGATGGCATTCACATCGGCAAAGCGCTTGAACAGCACCGCCTTGCCTTCCATCACCGGCTTCGACGCCAGCGCCCCCAGATTGCCCATGCCCAGAATGGCCGTCCCGTTGGAAACGACCGCCACCATGTTCCCCTTGACCGTATAGTCATAGGCCGTCTCGGGCGCGTCGGCGATGGCCTGCACCGGCACGGCAACCCCCGGCGAATAGGCCAGCGACAGGTCGCGCTGCGTCGCCATCGGCTTCGAGGCCACGATATCGTATTTCCCGGGGCGGGGTTCGAAATGGTAGGCCAGCGCTTCTTCGGGCGTGGTCTTGGCGCGGGACATGGGCAGGCTCCTCCTCGGCGACCCCGGAACGGGGCTTTGGGGTGTTATCGCGGGGGCGGCCACCTGAAAAGCCTGTTTGCGACGGACATTCATCTTTTGCAGGGCGGGCGGCTTTTGTAGGGTCCCCCCAGCCGAAGGGGACCCCATGACAGAAGACGCAGTCACGCCGATGATGGCGCAGTATCTGGAGATCAAGGCGCAGAACACAGGCGCGCTGCTGTTCTACCGGATGGGCGATTTCTTCGAAATGTTCTTCGAAGATGCGGTGCAGGCGGCCGAGGCGCTGGATATCGCCCTGACCAAGCGCGGCTTTCATCAGGGCGAACCGATCCCGATGTGCGGTGTCCCCGTCCATGCGGCCGAGGGTTATCTGCTGACGCTGATCCGCAAGGGATTTCGCGTGGCGATTGCCGAACAGATGGAAGACCCGGCCGAGGCCAAGAAGCGCGGGTCGAAATCGGTGGTGAAACGGGCGGTGGTGCGGCTGGTGACCCCGGGCACCCTGACCGAAGATTCCCTGCTGGAGGCGCGGCGCCACAACTACCTTGCCGCCTTTGCCGAGGTACGGGACGAAGGCGCACTGGCCTGGTGCGACATTTCCACCGGCGCGCTGCATGTGATGCCCTGCCCGGCGGAGCGTCTGGGGCCGGAACTGGCCCGGCTCGCCCCGCGTGAGGTGCTGGTGTCCGATGCGCGTGATCGCGATTTCGCGGAACTGGTGGCAGATTCCGGCGCGGCGATGACACCCCTTGCCCGCGCCAGTTTCGATTCCGCCGGGGCGGAAAAGCGGCTGTGTGCGCTATATGCCGTGGGCTCTCTGGAGGGGTTTGGCAGCTTCACCCGGGCTGAACTGTCCGCCATGGGCGGGCTGGTCGATTACCTGGACCTGACGCAGCGCGGGCGCCTGCCGCTCCTGCGCCCGCCGGTCCGCGAAAGCGCGGGCGGCACGGTGCAGATCGATGCCTCCACCCGCCGCAATCTGGAAATCGCACAGGCGCTGTCCGGCGGGCGGGAAGGCTCGCTCCTCATGGCGGTGGACCGCACCGTCACCGCGGCCGGCGCGCGGCTTCTGGAACGGCGGCTCGCCTCGCCCTCGCGCCATCTGCCCCTGATCCATGCCCGGCATGAGGCATTGCGCTTCCTTCTGGACCAAAGCCCGCTGCGCCATACCCTGCGCGAGGTGCTGCGGCGGGTGCCGGACATGGACCGCGCCCTGTCCCGGCTGGCGCTGGACCGCGGCGGCCCGCGCGATCTGACCGCGATCCGGGCCGGGCTGACCCAGGCGCTGGAGCTTTCCGCGCGGCTGACCGAGGTGCAACCGCTTCTGGCGCAATCCGCCCGCGCACTGACCGGGCATGAGGCGCTGACCAGCCTGCTGGATCAGGCCCTGGTGGCCGAACCGCCGCTTCTGGCGCGCGACGGCGGCTTCATCGCCGAAGGTTTTGATGCCGAACTGGACGAAACCCGGCTTCTGCGCGACGAAGGCCGCGGCATCATCGGCCAGATGCAGGCGCAATATGCCGAAGCCGCCGGCGTGCCCGGCCTGAAGATCAAGCACAACAACGTGCTGGGCTATTTCATCGAGGTGACGACCACCCATGAAGAGAAGCTGCGCGCCCGGCCCGATCTGTTCATCCACCGCCAGACCACCGCCGGACAGGTCCGGTTCACCACCGTGGCGCTGTCCGATCTGGAAACCCGCATCCTGAACGCCGCCAATCACGCGCTGGAGATTGAAAAACGTCACTATGACAGCCTGAAGCGCGCCATTCTGGACCAATCCGGCCCCATCGGGGCCGCCGCCGCCGCGCTGGCCGAAATCGACCTGACCGCCGCCTTTGCCGATCTGGCCGCGGAACAGGACTGGACAGAGCCGCAGGTGGATGACAGCCGCGCCTTTATGATCCGGGGCGGCCGGCACCCCGTGGTAGAACGCGCCTTGCGCCGTCAGGGCGGCGCGCCCTTCGTGGCGAATGACTGCGACCTGACCGCCGGGAAAAGCCCGGCGATCTGGCTGCTGACCGGGCCGAACATGGCCGGGAAATCCACCTTCCTGCGGCAGAATGCACTGATCGCCCTTCTGGCGCAGGCGGGCAGCTTTGTCCCCGCCGCCAGCGCCCATATCGGCCTTGTCAGCCAGATCTTCAGCCGGGTCGGCGCCTCTGACGATCTGGCGCGGGGACGGTCCACCTTCATGGTGGAAATGGTGGAAACCGCCGCAATCCTTAATCAGGCGGATGACCGCGCATTGGTCATTCTGGATGAGATCGGCCGCGGCACCGCCACCTGGGACGGGCTCTCCATCGCCTGGGCCACGCTGGAACATCTGCACGAGGCGAACCGCTGCCGCGCGCTTTTCGCCACCCATTACCATGAGATGACCGCGCTGGCGGGCAAGCTGCCCGGCGTAGAAAACGCCACCGTGGCGGTGAAGGAATGGGAAGGCGAGGTCATCTTCCTGCACGAGGTGCGCCGCGGCGCCGCCGACCGCAGCTACGGCGTGCAGGTGGCCCGGCTGGCCGGGCTCCCCGCCAGCGTGGTGGACCGCGCCAAGGTCATCCTCGACGCGCTGGAAAAGGGCGACCGCGACGGCGCCAAGGCCCCGGCCCTGATCGACGATCTGCCGCTGTTCCGCGCAGCCCCGCCGCCGCCCGCGGCCAAACCGCAAAAGACCTCGGATGTCGAAGACCGGCTGAACGCGGTGCAGCCCGACGATCTGACCCCGATCGAGGCGCTGCGGCTGGTCTATGATCTGAAGGCCATGACGCAGAAATAGAAATGCCGCGCCCTGACCTGCGCGGCATTCCATTCCAGTTTGCACAAATATCCTCTGGGGGTCCGGGGGGCGAAACGCCCCCGGCGGGCCGCCCGAAGCGCCTCAGCCCGGGGTCGAGGAGACACCCACCTGCGCGGGCCTCAGCAGCCGGTCATGCAGCAGGAAGCCCTGGGTCATCACCTGAATGATCTGGCCCGCCTTGGTGCCCGGAACCGGCGCCTCGAACATCGCCTCATGCTCCTGCGGGTTGAACATATCGCCTATGGCGGGCGAAATCGCCTTCACGCCGTGCTTGTCCATCACCTTGGTCAGCTCGCGCAGGGTCAGCTCCACCCCTTCGATCAGCGCGGCCGAGGCGGCGCGGCTGTCGTCCGGGATCGCGGCCAGCGCGCGGCTCAGGTTGTCATAGACCGGCAGCAGATCGCGGGCCAGCCGCGTGCTGCCATACATTTCCGCCTCGCGCCGGTCGCGGTCGGCGCGCTTGCGGGCATTTTCCGCATCGGCCAGCGCCCGCATGAACTTGTCGCGGTATTCATCCCGCTCCGCCTTCAGCGCCTCCAGCTCACCATCGGTGATGAACTCTTCCAGCTCGGGCAGATCCCCGGTTTCGGGGGCCGCATTGTCCTGCGCCATGTCCTTCGTCTTCCTTGTCCTCAGGCCCGCCCGCGGTCGGCAACCATCCGCCCCACAAGCTGCGCCGTGTAATCCACGATGGGGACCACCCGCCCGTAGTTCAGCCGCGTGGGGCCGATGACTCCGACTGCGCCGATGATCTTCCGCTCGGCGTTCATATAGGGAGAGACCACCAGACTTGAACCGGAAAGTGAGAAAAGCTTGTTCTCCGAGCCGATGAAAATGCGCACCCCGTCGCCGTCTTCAGCAAGGTCGATGAATTCGGCAATGTCCCGCTTACGTTCCAGATCGTCGAACAGGCTGCGGATGCGTTCCACATCCGCCTCGCTGGCCCCGTCCAGCAGATTGGCCCGGCCGCGCACGATCAGCCTTTCCTGCGACATGCCGGGGTTTTCCCAGACGGCGATACCGCTTTCCACCAGCTCCCGCGCCAGCGTGTCCACCTCTTGCCGCCGCGCCTCGATCTCGCGCCGCAGGCTCCGGCGCAGGTCTTCGAGTGTCCGCCCCCCCGCCATGGCATTCAGGAAATTCGCCGCCTCGCGCATCGAACTGGGTGTCTGGCCCGCAGGCGGCCGGAACAGCCGGTTCTCCACCTGGCCATCGGCAAAGACCAGCACGACCAGCGCCCGGTCCGCGGCCAGCGACACGAATTCGATATGCTTGATCGGCGCCGATTCATGCTTTGGCGTCAGAACGATGCTGGCCCCCCGCGTCAGCACCGACAGCGCATTGGACACATGGTCCAACAGGGATTCCACGTCCTGATCATTCCGGCTCATCGTGGCGTCGATCCGCTCACGGTCGGCCTCGGCCACGGTGCCCACTTCCATGAAGCCGTCCACGAACATCCGCAGGCCCAGCTGCGTGGGCACCCGCCCGGCCGAGACATGCGGCGAATCCAGAAGGCCCAGGAATTCCAGATCCTGCATCACATTGCGGATCGTGGCGGCCGAAACGGTTTCGGTCATGGCACGGGTCAGCGTGCGCGACCCCACGGGTTCACCGGTGGCCAGATAGCCTTCGACCACGCGGCGGAACACCTCGCGTGAGCGATCTGTCATTTCGGTCAGGACTTTGGCCTTGTCGGACATCTGTTCTGCAATGCGGCAGCTTCTTTCCCTGAATAAAGGCGCTGCGGGGCCGCTCGTCAATCGGGGTTGCATCAAGGGGGGCACGGGGCCTATCTGGCCGGGAATCACGAAAGGAAATGCCATGCGTCCCTCTGGCCGTGCTCTGGACCAGCTCCGCGCCCTCTCCATCGAAACCGGCGTTTCGCGCCATGCCGAAGGCTCCTGCCTGATCAAGGTAGGTAACACCCACGTTTTGTGCACCGCCTCGCTGGAAGACAAGCCGCCGCCCTTTCTGCGCAATTCGGGCATGGGCTGGGTGACGGCAGAATACGGCATGCTGCCGCGGTCGACCCATACCCGGTCAAAGCGTGAGGCGGCCTCGGGCAAGCAATCCGGCCGGACGCAGGAAATCCAGCGGCTGATCGGGCGCAGCTTGCGCGCCGTGGTGGACCGGCAGGCCTTGGGTGAGCGGCAGATCACCGTGGATTGCGACGTGATCCAGGCCGATGGCGGTACCCGCTGCGCGGCGATCACCGGCGGTTTTGTCGCGCTGCGTCTTGCAGTGAACCAGTTGATGAAGAAGGGTCTGGTGACCTCGGACCCGATCATGGACCATGTGGCCGCGGTCTCCTGCGGGATCTATGCCGGGCAGCCGGTGCTGGATCTGGACTATGATGAGGATTCCGCCGCGGGCACCGACGGGAACTTTGTCATCACCGGCGCGGGCCGTCTGGTCGAGGTGCAGGCCTCGGCGGAAGGTGCGCCGTTCTCGGTCCAAGATCTTGGGGTTCTGATGGATCTGGCCACCAAGGGTATTGCCGATCTGGTGCAGGCGCAGAAGGAGGCGCTGTCCAAGTGACCCGCCGTTTCTCGGGCGACCGGCTGGTCGTCGCCACGCACAACAAAGGCAAGCTGGAGGAATTCTCCGCGCTTCTGGCGCCCTTGGGCATCACCTGCCTCTCTGCCGGAGAGTTGGGCCTGCCGGAGCCGGAGGAGACGGAGACCAGCTTTCTGGGCAATGGCCGGATCAAGGCGCATGCCGCGGCAAAGGCCAGTGGCCTGCCCGCGCTGGCCGACGATTCCGGCCTGACGGTCGATGCTTTGGCCGGCGCGCCCGGGGTCTACACCGCGGACTGGGCCTTCACCCCCCATGGCCGGGATTTTTCCATGGCGATGGAAAAGACCTGGGGCCTTCTGGAAAAGGCCGAAGCTCCCCTGCCCCGGTTGGCACAGTTCCGCTGCACGCTGGTGCTGGCCTGGCCGGACGGGCATGACGAATATGCCGAAGGCGTCTGCGCCGGGCAACTCGTCTGGCCACGTCGCGGGGCCGAGGGTCATGGCTACGACCCGATGTTCCAGCCGGACGGCCATGACCAGACCTTTGGCGAGATGTCCGCCGATCTGAAGAACCGCATCAGCCATCGCGCCCGCGCGGTGGAGCAGATGCTGGTCCAGTGTTTCACGTGAAACAGAGCGATGATCCGGTAGAGGGCGGCTTCGCCCTTTACCTGCACTGGCCCTTTTGCAAGGCCAAATGCCCCTATTGCGATTTCAACAGCCATGTGCGCGCCCGGATTGATCAGGCGGACTGGCAGGCGGCCTATCTTCAGGAACTGGACCGTGCCGCTGAAGAGACCGGCGGCCGCATCCTGCGCAGTGTGTTCTTCGGGGGCGGCACGCCGTCGCTGATGGAACCTTCGGTGGTCGGCGCCATTCTGGACCGGATCTCCCGGCATTGGCGGCTGTCCAACGATATGGAGGTCACGCTGGAGGCCAACCCGACCTCGGTGGAGGCCGGGCGTTTCGCGGGCTATTGCAGCGCGGGGGTCAATCGGGTATCTCTTGGGCTTCAGGCGCTGAACGACACCGACCTGCGCCGCCTTGGCCGCCAGCATTCCGCGGCCGAAGGGCTTGTCGCGCTGGATCTGGCCCAGTCGATTTTCGACCGTACCTCCTGTGACCTGATCTATGCCCGTCAGGATCAGTCCTTTGATGCATGGACCAAAGAGCTGCGCGCCCTGCTGTCGCGCCGCCCCGATCACATCTCGCTTTACCAGCTGACAGTTGAAGACGGCACAGCCTTCGCGCAGCTTTACGACGCTGGCAAACTGCGCGGATTGCCGGATGAGGACCTTGCCGCCGACATGTATGAGGTCACGGCAGAGCTTTGCGCTGAAGCCGGGCTGAAGGCCTATGAAGTCTCCAATTATGCCATTGAAGGCGCCGAATCGCGCCACAATCTCGTCTATTGGCGAATGGGGGATTATCTGGGCATAGGGCCCGGAGCGCACGGAAGGCTGACGCTGGACGGCACACGATATGCGACGAACACCCATCGGATGCCCGAGTTCTGGCTGGAATCGGTGCGGCAGAAGGGCCACGGCGAAGTTTCACGTGAAACACTCGATCCCCGGGCGCAGGCGATTGAATATCTGATGATGTGCCTGCGGCTCAGCGAAGGCCTGTCCCTGTCGCGCTACACCCGTCTGAACGGCGCACCGCTGAACGGACAGAAGCTGGCGCAGTTCCGGGAAGACGGGCTTGTCCTCGTCGAGGGCGACCGGCTGCGCACGACAAACAGCGGCCGGTTGCTGCTGAACCGGCTGCTGCTGGAGCTTTCAGACGACTAATCGCGGGCGAAGCGCTCTCCAGCCGCCGAGAGGAGCTGGCAGATCGCGTCCAATTCTTCCAGATTGCTGTAGCGGATGGTCACACTGCCCGCCCCGCCGCGGTCGTCGATCGACACCGGCAGGCCCAGATTGGCCGAAAGATCGCCTTCCAGCGCGCGGGTATCGGCATCTTTCTCCGCCGCGCCGCCGGAAGGCCGCTTCGGGGTCTTGCCGCCCTCGCCTTCGCGCACCAGCTTTTCCGCCTCGCGCACCGACAGGCCGTTGACGGCGATCTTCTTCGCCACGCCCACAGCATCCGGCACGCCGATCAGCGCCCGCGCATGCCCGGCCGAGATCACGTCCTCGCGCACCATCTTCTGCACCTCATCGGGCAGGTTCAGCAGGCGCAGAAGGTTCGCCACATGGCTGCGACTTTTGGACAAGGCTTCGGCCACCTTCTCCTGCGTATGGCCGAAACGGTCGATCAGCGCCTTCAGGCCCAAAGCCTCTTCAATGGCGTTCAGATCTTCGCGCTGGATGTTCTCGATGATCGCAACTTCCAGCACCTCGGTGTCATCCAGTTCACGGATGACCACGGGCACCTCATGCAGCTGTGCGATCTGCGCCGCGCGCCAACGACGTTCCCCGGCAACGATTTCATAGCTGTTGTCGCCCACCGGGCGCACCACCAGCGGCTGGATCACCCCCTTCTGCCGCAGGGACGCGGCAAGAGCCTCCAGCGCGGTCTGGTCGAAATCCTTGCGCGGCTGATTGGGATTGGGGCGGATCCGTTCCACCGGCAGCGTGGCATCCGGCCGGCGCGGACCTTCGGATTCCGGCCGCAGATTCACATCCGACATCAGCGCCGACAGGCCGCGGCCCAGACCCTTGCGTTCCATCTTATCCTCCGGATTCGTCTTAGCGCCGCAAACGGGCGGCGATTTCGTCTGCCAGACCACGATAGGCCTCGGCCCCTTTCGATGCGGGATCGTAAGAAGTCACCGGCAGGGCATGGCTGGGCGCCTCGCTCAGGCGCACGTTGCGGGGGATGATGGTCTGGAACACCAGCTCCCCCAGATTCTCACGCGCGTCGGTTTCCACCTGCTGCGCCAGGTTGTTGCGGCCATCATACATGGTCAGCAACACGCCTTCGATCCGCAGATTCGGATTGGCGGACCGCCGCACATCCCGCACGGTCAGAAGAAGCTGCGACAGCCCCTCCAGCGCAAAAAACTCCGCCTGCAGCGGCACCAGAACCGCATGCGCGGCCACCAGCGCGTTCACCGTCAGCAAGGACAGCGACGGCGGGCAGTCGATCAGCACCACGTCAAAGCCCATGGCGTCGATTTCGGGGTGCCGCAGGGCATCATGCAGCAGGAAACTGCGCTTTTCATTGGCCACAAGGTCAATATCAGCCGAAGCCAGATCGGAATTCGCCGGCGAAATCCAGAGATTCTCCAGCTTGCTGGGCCGGATGATCGCCTCCGGCCGGCCATCCGACAGAATCAGGTCATAGGTGGTCAGCTTG
The DNA here is from genome assembly GCF_049445895.1 of Neotabrizicola sp. VNH66. NCBI lineage: Bacteria > Pseudomonadati > Pseudomonadota > Alphaproteobacteria > Rhodobacterales > Paracoccaceae > Neotabrizicola > Neotabrizicola sp. VNH66. The sequence continues at coordinate 387,355 of NZ_JBMSDW010000002.1, read as the reverse complement.
CGGTCATTCGTGGCCACGCCAAGGCCGGTCGAGGCATTGCCCTGCGGGTCAAGGTCCACCAACAGCACGCGAAAGCCCTTTTCCGCCAGCGCGGCGGCCAGATTGATGGCCGTAGTGGTTTTGCCCACGCCCCCCTTCTGGTTGGCGATGGCAATGACATGGGCAGGCTTCAGGTCAGCTTCAGGCAAGGGTTTCGCGGCCAGCACGATGCAGGTTCCTCAACGCCAGGATTGCCGAACCCTTATGCCCCGGATCGGCGTGCGCATCCAGTTCGAACCGCCAGTTTTTCCGCGCCGCGGCAACTTCTGCCTCCCAGGTCTCGCCCTTCGGGAACAGCGCCGTGGTTTCCGGCACGCCATGTGTCTCTACAATGGCGCAAAGTGCGTCCAAAGCGGCCAGAGCACGGGCTGAAATGACATCCGCGACCAGCGGGGAAATGGCTTCTGCCCGTTCCGCCCGGACCTGCACCGAAAGACCCAGAAGACGGGCAGCTTCACGCAAGAAAGTGGACTTTCGCTGATCGGATTCAATCAGCACCACTTGGGTCTGCGCCCCGCGGTCGGCCAGCAGGCAGGCCACGACGATGCCCGGAAAGCCGCCGCCTGCGCCGAAATCGGCCCAAAGCCGGGGCTCCGGCGGTGCGACCAGCAGAATCCGCGCCGAATCCTCAATATGCCGCGACCAGAGGTCCGGCACCGTCGATTTCGAGACAAGATTGATCCGCGCCGTCCATTTTTCGGCCAGCGCGGCAAATTCCTTCAGCTTGGCCAGCCCCGATTCGCTGGTGCCCAACATCTGCCAGAGCGTGTGTTCCACCTCAGACCGCCTGCTTTCGCGGCTTTTTCAGCGTGGCAATCAGCAGCATCAGGGCGGCCGGGGTCATCCCCTCCATCTGCCGCGCCTGATGAATATTGTCCGGCCGTCTGCGTTCCAGCTTTCCGGTCAGTTCCGACGACAGACCGGACAGCGCGCGATAATCGAAATCCTCGGGTATCCGCAGCGATTCGTGTTTGCGCAGATCCTCGGCATCGGCGGCCTGACGGTCCGCATATTGCGCATAAAGCGCCTCGATCTCGGCCTGCGCCCGCACCTCGGCCGGGTGATCGGCCAGATCAGGCACCAGACGGTCCAGCACGGCCGGATCATAATCGGCAAAGGCCATCAGGTCGAAGGCGGACCGGCGGCTGCCATCCTGACTGACCTGAATTCCCACGGCGCCCAGCTCTTTCGGGGTGAAGCGATGCTCCTTCAGCACGGCAACCGTGCGTTCCAGCGCCTCCATCTTCTCGCCAAATGCCCTCGCCCTACCCTCACGGACACAGCCCAAGGCCAGACCCTTCGGGGTCAGCCGCTGATCGGCATTGTCGGCCCGCAGGCTCAGCCGGTATTCGGCGCGCGAGGTGAACATGCGGTAGGGCTCTGTCACGCCGCGGCTGGTCAGATCGTCGATCATGACGCCGATATAGCTGTCCGTCCGGCTGAAGGTCGCCGGATCACGGCCCTGCACGGCCAGCGCGGCGTTCAACCCGGCCACCATGCCCTGGGCTGCCGCTTCCTCATATCCTGTGGTGCCATTGATCTGGCCCGCAAGATACAGGCCCGCCAGCGCCTTCAACTCCAGCGTCGCGCGCAACCCGCGGGGGTCCACGTAGTCATATTCGATAGCATAGCCCGGCTGGGTGATCACTGCCCGTTCCAGCCCGGCGATGGTGCGGACATAGGCCTCCTGCACCTCGGCGGGCAGGCTGGTGGAGATACCGTTCGGATAGACGGTATCATCGTCCAGCCCCTCCGGCTCAAGGAACACCTGATGGCTGTCCTTGTCGGCAAAGCGCACCACCTTATCCTCGATGGACGGGCAATAGCGCGGGCCGACACCTTCGATATGGCCGCCATACATGGCACTGCGGCCAAGGTTCTGGCGAATGATCTCATGCGTGGCGGCGCTGGTATGGGTGATCCCGCAAGCGATCTGCCGCGCAATCGGCTTGCGGTTCAGGAAGGACAGCATCACCGGATCGTCGTCAGCCGGCTGCATCTCCAGCCGGGCCCAGTCGATGGTCTTGCCATCCAACCGCGGCGGGGTGCCGGTCTTCAGCCGCCCGGTCGTCAGACCCAGACCCCGGATCTGCTCGGCCAGCCGGACCGAGGGCTGGTCGCCCACGCGTCCACCGGGCCGCTTCTGATCGCCCACATGGATCAGCCCGTTCAGGAAGGTGCCGGTGGTCAGAACCACAGCGCCTGCGGTCAGCTCTGACCCGTCAGCCAGCCGCAGACCAGCAACGCGGAGGCCGTCCAGCATCAACTCTGCCGCCTCACCTTCGACAATCGTCAGGTTCGGCTCTTCCGCAAGCAGGGCCTGAACCGCCTGCCGATAAAGTTTGCGGTCGGCTTGGGTGCGCGGACCCTGCACTGCCGGACCTTTGCGGCGGTTCAGCAGGCGGTACTGAATGCCACCCATATCCCCCGCGCGGCCCATGATGCCATCCATCGCGTCGATTTCGCGGACCAGATGGCCCTTGCCCAGACCGCCAATGGCCGGGTTGCAAGACATGACGCCAATCGTCTCTGCCCGCATGGTCACAAGGGCCGTGCGCGCACCCATCCGGGCCGCCGCCGCCGCCGCATCGGCGCCCGCATGACCGCCCCCCACTACAACCACGTCGAAGTGTTTCACGTGAAACATCCTCACTTCCCGATGCAGAAGCTGGAGAAGATCTCGCCCAGCAACTCATCCACATCCACCCGGCCGACCAGAGCGTCCAGCGCCCGGATCGCCCGCCGCAATTCCTCGGCCGCGATTTCCGCAAGATGCGGACCGGCCAGCATGTCCTGAACCCGGCGAATCGCCAACAGCCCCTGTTCAAGGGCCAGACGGTGCCGTTCACGGACCATGATACCAGCCCCCGCCACCTTTTCCGAGAGGCGGCACGAAATCTCTTGCAGCAGGGCGTCCACCCCGGCCCCGGTCTTGCCGGAGACCGCCAGCCCCTCGCCCGATGTCAGATCGGCCTTGCCACGCACCACCAGATCGCCGGGCTGCGGCGTCAGATGGGTTTCCCCGCCGCCCAGAAACACCCGCAGATCGGCGGCCAATGCCCGATCCACCGCACGGCGGATGCCTTCGCGTTCCACCGGGTCGTCACTGTCGCGCAGACCCGCGGTGTCCAGCAGGGTGACGGCCAGACCGTCCAGATCCATCCGGACCTCGATCACATCCCGCGTCGTGCCGGCGATTTCCGAGGTGATTGCTGCCTCTCGTCCCGCCAGACGGTTCAGGAGGGTGGACTTCCCCGCATTGGGTTCGCCCACGATGGCGACTTCGAACCCCTCGCGGATGCGTTCCGCCTTTTGCACGGCGTCCGCCTCGTGCTGAAGTTCGGCCATCAGGGCGGACAGCAGCTCCAGAACCTCCGGCGTCACATCCACCGGCACGTCTTCTTCGGCAAAGTCGATGGTGGCTTCCAGCAGCGCCGCGGCACGGATCAGGTGCGCACGCCAGCCCTCCACCCGCTGCCCGATCTGCCCGGACAGAACGCGCAACGCTTGTTTCCGCTGCGCCTCGGTCTCGGCGTCAATCAGATCGGCCAGACCTTCGACCTGTGTCAGATCAAGAACGCCGTTCTCCAGCGCGCGCCGGGTGAATTCGCCCGCTTCCGCCAAACGGCACAGTCCGGTTTCCGACAGCGCCCGGAGCACCGCGGACGAGGTGGCAAGGCTGCCGTGGATCTGGAACTCCACCACCTTTTCGCCGGTAAAGCTGGCGTTGTCGTCAAAGACCAGCACCAAGGCTTGATCCAGAAGCTCTCCACCCCACGATATGTTGCGGAGAACAGCTTGGCGGGATACAGGAACCCCGCCCGTCAGCAGACGGCACACCTCATGCGCGGACGACCCGGAAACCCGGATGACCGCCACCCCCGCCCGGCCGCGGGCCGTGGCGCTGGCATAGATCGTGTCCGCCATGACAGGGCCCGTGCGCCTTGGATCAGGTGTTCATCGAGTCGAAGAACTCGGAATTGGTCTTGGTCTGCTTCAGCTTGGACAGCAGGAATTCGATAGCCTCGGTCGTGCCCATCGGGTTCAGGATCCGGCGCAGCACATAGGTCTTCTGCAGATCGGTCTTTTCGACCAGCAGATCCTCTTTCCGGGTGCCGGACTTCAGAATGTCCATCGCCGGGAAGACGCGCTTGTCGGCAACCTTGCGGTCGAGCACCAGTTCCGAGTTGCCGGTGCCCTTGAACTCTTCAAAGATCACCTCGTCCATCCGGCTGCCGGTGTCGATCAGGGCGGTCGCGATGATGGTCAGCGACCCGCCCTCTTCGATGTTCCGCGCCGCGCCGAAGAACCGCTTCGGCCGTTGCAGTGCATTGGCATCCACACCGCCGGTCAGCACCTTGCCCGAGGACGGGACGACAGTGTTATAGGCGCGGCCCAGACGGGTGATGGAGTCGAGCAGGATCACGACATCCCGCTTGTGCTCGACCAGGCGCTTGGCCTTTTCGATCACCATCTCCGCCACGGCCACGTGCCGCGTTGCCGGTTCGTCGAAGGTCGAGGAGATGACCTCACCCTTCACGGACCGCTGCATATCGGTGACTTCTTCCGGCCGTTCGTCGATCAGCAGAACGATCAGATAGCATTCCGGATGGTTCACTTCGATCGACCGGGCGATGTTCTGCAACAGAACCGTCTTACCCGTGCGCGGCGGCGCCACGATCAGCGCGCGCTGGCCTTTGCCGATGGGGGCCACAAGGTCGATGATCCGGGCCGAACGGTCTCGGATCGTCGGGTCCTCGATCTCCATCTTCAGCCGTTCATCGGGGTAAAGCGGCGTCAGGTTGTCGAACAGAACCTTGTGCTTGGCGCGTTCCGGATCGTCAAAATTGATCCGCGTCACCTTCACCAGGCTGAAGTAGCGCTCATTCTCCTGCGGGGCCTTGATCACACCTTCGATGGTGTCGCCGGTGCGCAGGCTGAACTGGCGCAGAATTTCGGGCGAGACATAGATGTCATCGGGTCCGGGCAGATAATTCGCCTCAGGGCTGCGCAGGAAGCCGAAGCCGTCCTGCAGCACTTCCAGAACGCCGTCACCGCCGATTTCATAACCTTCCTCGGCATGTTCCTTCAGAATCTGGAACATCATCTCGCCCTTCCGCATGGAAGGCGCGTTCTCGATTTCCCATTCTTCGGCCATGGCCAGAAGGTCGGCCGGGGTCTTGGCCTTGAGATCGGAGAGGTTCAGGCGTTCGGTCATGGCAATATCCTGCGGGCAGACACGCCAAACGGCGCGGGCCGGGATCAATATGTAAACGGGAGGCGCTTGGACCGGACGGCCCTGCTGTGCAGCCAGATAGTGCTGCTTCTGTGCAAAGTCAATCTGGGCGCGCGAGTGGTCTTCTTCCTTCTTCAAAAGACTAAAAGAAAGAAAAGAGATGATGTTGATTTAGGGGCCGGGGATAAGAGGATCACCGCACCCCGGGATTGGCTGCCCCCAGAGCTGCAGACATGTGGGCAAGTGCGGGAAAAGCTGCTGCCCAAACGAAGAGGTGATAATTTTAGTATTAAAATCAAAGTATTAATCCGGTGTGCAAAAAAATCTTCTCCACAGGGTCTTTGAGTATGGGCATCGGAGGAATCGGTTTTCCCACAGACAGGGGATAGTGTCATGCGCCTTGGGATAACCCGCGCCCGGCTTGACAGGCAAAGGCCGGACAGGGCAATCCTGCCCGCAAGGGGTGGTTTATCCGCGGACCGGCCCGCAAGAACAAATCAGGTTTTTCCCCAGGGTTTCCCTCATGCTTCTTTTGGCCTCGGCCTCGGAAACCCGGCTTAAGATGCTGCGCGCAGCCGGTCTTACGGTCTCAGTGCAGCCCGCACGGGTGGATGAAGAATCAATCCGGTATGCGCTGGAGGAAGAAGGCGCCACTCCGCGCGATGTGGCCGATACCCTGGCCGAGATGAAGGCGCGCAAGCTGGCCGACCGCAATCCTCAGACACTGGTTCTGGGCTGCGATCAGGTGCTGGAGCTGAACCGCAAGATCTACGGCAAGCCCGCCTCACCCGAAGAGGCGATGCATCAGCTGCAGGCCTTGCGCGGGCAGACGCACAAGCTGCTGTCCGCCGCTGTCTTATATGAGCATGGCCGCCCCATCTGGCGCCATGTCGGCGAAGCACGGCTGACCATGCGCGCGTTTTCCGACAGCTATCTTCAGGATTATGTCGCCCGGAACTGGGATGCGATCCGCCATTCCGTGGGTGGCTATCAGCTGGAGGCGGAAGGTGTGCGGCTTTTTTCTGCCGTGGCTGGCGACCATTTCACCATTCTTGGTCTGCCGCTCTTGCCGCTGTTGAACTATCTGTCTGACCGGGGAATGATCGAGGCATGACTGACCATCCGCGTATCCCGCTGGCCGGCGTTCTTGGCCATCCCGTTGCCCATAGCCGCAGTCCTGCGCTGCACGGCTACTGGCTGCGCCGCTATGGGCTGAAGGGACATTATATCCCGATCGACGTGGCGCCCGCAGATTTGCCCCATGTGCTGCGGACCCTGCCGCAAATGGGCTTTGTCGGGGTGAATGTCACCATCCCGCATAAAGAGGCGATCCTGCAGATCGCCGATATCATCACCGACCGGGCGGCACTGATCGGGGCGGCGAATACCGTGATCTTCCGCAAGGATGGCAAGATCCACGCCGACAACACCGATGGCACCGGCTTTATGGCGAACCTCCGCCAATATGCAACGCTCTGGGACCCCTCCGCCGGCCCCGCGGCTGTTCTGGGTGCCGGGGGTGCCGCCCGGGCCGTGATCGCCGCGCTGATCGAAGCAGGCGTGCCGGAAATCCGGCTGGCCAACCGCACCCGTCCCCGGGCTGATGCGCTGCGCGCTGATTTCGGCGCGAAGGTCGTGGTTCATGAATGGAACATGGCCGGGCTGATGATCGAGGATTGCGCGACGCTGGTGAACACCACCTCGCTTGGGATGACCGGCAAGCCGCCGCTGCATCTGAATATGGAGCGGCTGTCCCCCGATACGCTGGTGACCGATCTGGTCTATACGCCGCTGAAGACCCAGTTCCTGCTGGAGGCTGAGGCGCGGGGCTGTTTCACTGTGGACGGTCTGGGGATGCTGCTGCATCAGGGCGCCCCGGGGTTCGAACGCTGGTTCGGACAGCGGCCGGAGGTGGATGAGGCGACCCGTCAGGCCGTTCTGTCGGCATGAGTGCGTTCCGTCTGGGCCTGACCGGCTCCATCGGCATGGGGAAAAGCACCACGGCTGCGATGTTCGCGGCCGAAGGTGTCCCGGTCTGGGATGCGGATGCGGCGGTGCACCGGCTGTATGGTGCGGGCGGTGCGGCGGCCGCAGCGCTGACAGCGCAGTTCCCCTCTGCCGTGACGGACGGAATTGTTTCACGGGAAACATTGAAGCGGCTTCTGGCACAGGACCCGGCGCTGCTGCCGGTTCTGGAATCGCTCGTGCACCCTTTGGTGGCGGCGGATCGGGCTGCTTTTCTGGCTGCGGCGGATGCCGATCTGGTTGTTCTGGACATCCCTCTGCTGTTCGAAAAAGGGACTGAGGGCGAATGTGACGCCACGCTTCTGGTCACCGCCCCGTCTGCGGTGCAACGCGCGCGCGTTCTGGCCCGGCCCGGCATGACCGAGGAGCAATTCACGCTGATCCTGTCACGCCAGATGCCCGATGCGGAAAAACGCCGCCGGGCGACCCATATCGTCGAGACTCTTTCCCAAGACAGCACCCGCGCCTATGTGCAGGCCCTGATCGCCCATCTGCGGAGCCGTCATGCGTGAGATCGTCCTTGACACCGAAACCACCGGCTTTGACCCTGAACAGGGCGACCGGATCGTCGAAATCGGCGGGGTGGAGCTGTTCAATCACCTGCCCACCGGGCGGACCTATCACCAGTATATCAACCCAGAACGCTCCATGCCGGCCGAGGCCTTTGCCGTGCACGGGCTGGGCGACGAATTCCTGCGCGACAAGCCGGTTTTCGCGCGGATCGGGCAGGAGTTCGCGGATTTCGTCGGCGATGCGAAGCTGGTGATCCACAATGCCGCCTTCGACATGAAATTCCTGAATTTCGAGCTGAAGCGGATAGGCCTGCCCACTTTGCCATGGTCGCAGGCCATCGACACGCTGGCGATTGCGAAGCAACGCTTCCCCGGTTCGCCGGCCTCGCTGGATGCTTTGTGCCGCCGGTTCGGCGTGGACAATTCCAAGCGGGAAAAACACGGCGCGCTGCTCGATTCCGAAATTCTGGCCGAGGTTTATCTGGAACTGATCGGTGGCCGTCAGCCGGATCTGGTGCTGGCGCCTTCGGGTGCCGGGCGCAGCGCGGGGGGTGTGGCGCAGGCTGACTGGCGTCCCCGGCCCCGGGCTGAACCGCTCCCCCCCCGTCTGACCGGGGCCGAGGAAGAGGCCCATGCCGCCTTTGTGGCCAAGCTGGGTGCCGGGGCGATCTGGCTGAAGCGGCAGTAGCCCCGCCGATTGTGGCAAGCCCGCGGCATTTCCCTCAATTCCAAAGGCTTAACCCCGGATTCACCAGCCCCCGCCATTCTGGCCCTGGGTGTGAAGACGGGTGAACGGATGGCCGGGCAGACGAATGCGCCGCCAGTCATCATCAAACGGAAAAAGGTTGTGGCCGGGGGCGGCCACCATGGTGGGGCCTGGAAAGTGGCCTATGCGGACTTTGTGACCGCCATGATGGCCTTTTTCCTGCTGATGTGGCTGCTGAACGCGACAACGGAGAAGCAACGGAAGGGGCTGTCGGATTATTTCAATCCGTCCATCCCCATGAGCCGGGTCTCCGGCGGTGGCGACGATACGCTGCAGGGTGATACGATCTTTGCCGAGGATACGCGGGTGCGCAATGCCACGGGCGGCACCGCGATGGAACGCGGCGCCTCCAACGGTGCCGATCGCGACAATCTGGCCCGTGAACAGGCCGAGGCACAGCAGAAGGCGGTGGAAAAGGCCCTGTTCGACCGTGGCGGCGAAAGCAACACGATGCGGCAGATGCTGCGCCATGTGATCACCCGCGTGACGGATGAGGGGCTGGTGATCGAACTGTTCGATCTGGACCGTACGGCGCTGTTCATGGGCGATACGGCCACCCCGCAGGACAGCACGCGCGCGCTGATTGGCATCGTGGCCGAAGTGCTGGCGCTGGCGCAGAATGGCATCGCGGTGAACGGTCATGTCCGAAGCTATCCCGTCACCCTGACCGCAGACCCGGGCTGGGACCTGTCGGCCGAACGCGCGCAGGCGATTCGGCTGCTTCTGCAGCAGGCCGGGATTCCGGCGGTGCGGATTCAGCGGATCGGCGGTTTTTCCGACCGGAAACCCGCCGTGGCCAATCCCGCGGCCATTCGTAACAACCGGATCGAGATCATTCTTCTGCGCGAGGACCGCTGAGCGATCCTTCAAATTTTAGCTGTTAGAGGAAATTTAGCACCCGCGCCCCAGTCTGCGGCTGACAGGTCACAGCATCAGAAAGGCGCAACCGATGACCATTTCCTCTGCCCTGAATGCGGGTGTGGCCGGGCTGAATGCCAATGCGGCCCGGCTCTCCTCGATTTCGGACAACATCGCCAATTCGGGAACCTATGGCTACAAACGCGCCTCGACTGAATTCTCCAGCATGGTCCTGACCGGCAATCAGGGGTCCGGTCTCTATTCCGCTGGCGGGGTGCGGGCGTCTTCCCTTCGCCTGATCGAGGAGCGGGGCGGCCTTGTCGGCACCTCGAACCCGATGGATCTGGCGGTCAGCGGGCGGGGCATGTTGCCGGTCACCACGGAAACCGGCGATGGCGGTCTCTACATGACCACGACCGGCGCCTTCCGCACCGATGAAAACGGTGTGCTCAGGACCGAAACCGGGCTGGTGCTGATGGGCTGGCCCGCCAATGCCGATGGCACGGTACCTGCTTTCCCGCGCGATTCCTTGGCCGGGCTGCAGCCGATTGTCATCAATGCCAGCCAGACCGCGGGCGACCCGACAACGCGCATTTCCCTGGGAGTCAACCTGCCCGCCACGGCCACCTCGGCCGGGGCCACGGGCACCGCGCAGCCGCTGCCGGTGGAATATTTCGGCAATCTTGGCAGTTCCGAGAGATTGGACATCTCTTTCACCCCCACCGTTCCCGCCACCGGGTCATCCAACCAATGGACCATGACCATCCGGGATTCGGCCAGTGGCGGCGCAGTCGTGGGCGAATATTCCCTGACTTTCGATGAATCGCGGGCCGCGGGCGGCACCATCGCCTCGGTCACGCCGGTCTCGGGCGGGGGCTATAATGCCGCTACGGGTGAACTGGCGCTGACCGTGGCGGGCGGCCCGCTCAGCCTGTTCATCGGCCGTCCCGGCGATACCGCGGGTCTGACGCAGCTTTCGGATGCTTTCACACCGGGTCAGATCACCAAGGACGGCTCACTCGTCGGCAATCTCAGCTCGGTCGAGGTGGATGAGAACGGCTTCATCAATGCGACCTATGACACCGGGTTCACCCGCCGCCTGTATCAGATTCCGCTGGTCGATGTGCCCAATCCGAACGGGCTGACCGCGCTCAGCAACCAGATTTATGAGGTTTCGCCGGATTCCGGTGCCTTCTACCTGTGGGATGCTGGCGATGGTCCGACGGGTTCGATCGAAGGTTATGCGCGTGAGGGGTCCACCACCGATGTTGCGGCAGAACTGACCTCGCTGATCCAGACGCAGCGTGCCTATTCGTCGAACGCGAAGATCATCCAGACCGTGGATGAGATGCTGCAGGAAACCACCAATATCAAACGTTAAGGGCTGAGCCATGTCCGTTGCCGCCGCCTTCAGCAGCGCCCTGTCCGGTCTGGGTGCTGCTGCCCGACAGGCCGAAGTGCTGTCCTCGAACGTTGCCAATGCGGCAACCCCCGGCTATGCGCGGCGCGAGGTGGCGCTGACCGTGCGGGATGTTGCGGGCACAGGACAGGGCGTCCGGGTCGCGGCGATCCTGCGGGATGTGGACCTGCATCTGCTGAACGACCGCCGCCGGGCCGAGGCAGGATCGGCAGCCGCCGACAGCCGGGCTGCCTTTCTGAACCGGCTGGAAGACATCCATGGCGACAGCGACAGCCCCGGTTCGCTGACCGGGCGGATCAATGCATTGGACAGTGCGCTGATCACCGCGGCCAGCCAGCCACAGTCCGAAGCGGGCCTTGCTGCCGCGGTCACGGCTGCCGGGGCGCTGGCCGATGCGCTGAACGCGGCGACCGATGCCGTTCAGGCAGAAAGGCTGGCCGCGGACCGGGCGATTGCTGCCGGGGTGGACCGGATCAACACCGCCTTGCAGCAGATCCGCGACCTGAATGTCGAGATCGCCGCGTTCGGTGGGGCCGGGCGCGATCCTTCCTCACTGATGGACCAACGGGCGCAGATCGTGGATGGCATCGCCGGGTATTTGCCCCTGCGGGAAGTGCAGCGCGATAACGGACAGATTGCCCTTTTTACCACGGGGGGCGCGGTCTTGCTGGAGGGCAGTCCCGCGACACTCGGCTTCACACCCGCGAATGGCATGGTTGCGGAAATGACCCTTGCGGCGGGCGCGCTGTCGGGCCTGACGCTGAACGGGCAGCCTTTGGCAACCTCTGGTCCCGCCAGCCGGATTCAGGGCGGGGAACTGGCGGCCCTGTTTTCCCTGCGCGACGATCTGGGCACCCGGGCGCAATCCGGTTTGGATGCGCTAGCGCGCGATCTGGTGGAGCGGTTTTCGCAATCCGGTCTTGACCCGACACTTGCGCCCGATGCGCCCGGCCTGTTCACCGATGCAGGACTGGCGCTGGACCCTGCGCAGAATACCGGGCTTGCCGGACGGATTGCGCTGAATTCCGCGGTCGATCCCGCGGCGGGGGGCAGCGTGACACGGTTGCGCGACGGCTTGGCGGCGGCAACCGCGGGGCCGTCCGGGGCCGCGGCTCTCCTGAATGCGTGGTCCGGTGCGCTTCAGGCGCAGCGCCCTGTGGCCGGCGGCATTCCGGCTGGCCAGTACAGCGCCGACGGTCTGGCGGCAGATCTTCTGTCGGGTGTCGCCACCGCCCGCCTCTCGGCCGAAACGGAGCAGAGCTACAACGGTGCCCGCCTGTCCGCCCTGCAGGATATGCAGGCGGCGCAGGGTGTCGATGTCGATGCCGAGATGCAAAGCCTTCTGGTGATCGAAAAGAACTATGCCGCCAATGCCCGGGTGATTCAGGCGCTGGACGAAATGCTGCAATCGCTGCTGGGGATCTGATCATGACCGTGCTGACCGCCTCTCCCTTCCTCACTCCCTCCTTGTCCCGTCAGGGGGCCGGGCTGCGCGCCGCGATCGAGCGTGCCACCGCGGAACTGGCCAGCGGCCGGGTCCAGGATCAGGGCGCAGCGGTGAAGGGTGATTTTTCGGCCCTCTCTGCTCTGGACCGCTCGCTCTCTCGGCTTGACGGCTATGCAGCGGCGACTTCAGCCTTGTCCTTCACGGCCGTGGCGATGCAGACGGCATTGAAAACCATGTCGGATACGGCGGATGATCTGGCTTCGCGCCTGACAAGCACAGCTGCTCTTTCCGGAGAGGCGCAGCTTTCGACGCTGGCGGCCTCGGGCGCACAGGGATTTGCCACGGCTTTGGCGGCAGTGAACACCTCGGCCGGCGGTCAATCGCTGTTTGCCGGGATTGAAACCGGCACCGCGCCCTTGCCCAGGCCCGACGCTTTCCTCGCCGCGCTGGAAACAGCGGTCGCCGCCGCAATGACTGCAGAGATGGCCAAAACAGCCATCGCCGGATGGTTCGCCGATCCCGGCGGATATGCGGCATTGTATCAGGGCGGCGATCCCCGTGCCGCGCTGCCCGTCGCTCCCGGAGAGGCGGCGCAGCTTTCCGTGACCGCGCTGGACCCCGCGCTTCGCGACACGCTGGCAGGTCTGGCGACATTGGCGCTTCTGGACCGCGGGCTCCTGTCCGGAGATCCGGCCGCCCGGGCCGCACTGGCCGCTGGGGCGGGAGAGGATCTGATGTCCGCCGTTGCGGGGCGGGTCCAGCTTCAGGCGCGGCTTGGCGTGGTGGAGGAACAGGTCACCGCGGCGAAGACGCGGAATGAAGCCGAACGCACGACCCTTGATATTGCACGGCTTTCGCTGATCGAGGCGGATCCCTACGAAACCTCGGCCCGGCTGAAGGATCTGGAGACGCGGCTCGATGCCTTCTACACCCTGCTCTCCCGGCTTTCGGGCCTGAGCCTGACGGGATATCTGCGGTGATCCGGCTGGTTCTGGCGCTGATCCTGATGGCGCTGCCGGTGATGGCCCAGCCGGTCCGTCTGAAGGATCTGGTCGAGGTGGATGGGGTCCGGGGCAATGATCTGGTGGGTTACGGGCTGGTGGTGGGCCTGAACGGCACCGGAGACGGTATCCGCAATGCGCCCTTCACCGAAGAGATCATGGCCAATCTGCTGGAACGGCTGGGCGTCAACGTCGCCGGAGAGGATTACCGGCCGAAGAACGTGGCCGCCGTCTTTGTGACGGCAACCCTGCCCCCCTTTGCCCGGGCGGGCGGGCGCATCGACGTGACGGTTTCCGCCATCGGCGATGCCAAAAGCCTCTTGGGCGGTACACTGGTGATGACACCGCTGAACGGGGCGGATGGTCAGATCTATGCCGTGGCGCAGGGCACGATCATCGCCGGCGGTGTCTCGGCCGAAGGCGATGCGGCGCGGGTGGTGCAGGGTGTGCCCACAGCAGGCACCATTCCCACCGGCGCGCGGGTGGAGCGGGAAGTGCCTTTCGATTTCAGCCAGCTCTCCGTCCTGCGGCTGGCGCTGAAAGTGCCGGATTTCACCACTGCCCTGCGGATCGAACGGGCGGTGAATGCGGAATTCGGGCGCAGGGTGGCGCTGATGCAGGATGCGGGCACGGTGACGCTGGACCTCGCGCGCAGCAATGCCGCGTCACCCGCGCATGCTCTTGCCCGGATCGAGGGGATTCTGGTCGAGCCGGAAACCCGCGCCCGGGTTGTGGTGGACCAACGCTCTGGCACCATCGTGATGGGTGCCGATGTGCGCATCAGCCGCGTGGCCGTGGCGCAGGGCAACCTGACCCTGCGCGTGGAAGAGGCGCCGATGGTCGTGCAGCCAAACCCTTTCGCGGAAGGGGAAACCATCGTGGTGCCCCGCAGCAATGCCTCGGTCGAGACGACGGGCACCGGACTGGCCGAGGTGGCGGCCGGAACCAGCCTGTCCGAGGTGGTGGCCGGGCTGAACGCACTTGGCGTGCCGCCGCATGACATGATCGACATTCTGAAAAGCATCAATGCCGCGGGGGCGCTGCATGCGGAATTCGTGATCCAGTGATACCGCAGGGTGCTGACCCCCCGGGCCCGCGGTGGTGTGGGGTCAGGCCACCCGGTCCACCGCAGGTGCCGGCTGATAGTTCAGGATCGGCGCCAGCCAGCGTTCCGCTTCGGCCAGATCCATCCCTTTGCGGCGGGCATAGTCTTCGGCCTGATCCCGCTCTACCTTGGCCACGCCGAAGTAATAGGACTTCGGATGCCCGATATAGAGGCCCGAGACAGAAGAGCCCGGCCACATCGCCATGCTTTCGGTCAGCGTTACGCCGGTGGTCCGCTCGGCATCCAGCAGGTGGAACAGGGTGCGCTTTTCGGTATGGTCGGGCTGCGCCGGATAGCCGGGCGCGGGGCGGATGCCGGCATAGGGTTCTCCGATCAGCTCTTCGGGGGCATAGCTTTCAGCAGGGGCATAGCCCCAGAACTCGCGCCGGACCCGTTCATGCAGCATCTCGGCCATGGCCTCGGCAAAGCGGTCTGCCAGCGCCTTCACCAGGATCGCGCCGTAATCGTCATTCGCGCGCTCATAGCGGGCGGCGACCTCCTGCTCTTCCGGTCCTGCCGTCACCACGAAGCCGCCGACCCAGTCCCGCGCCACCCCCGCGGGGGCCACGAAATCGGCCAAAGCCACATTCGGGCGGCCGTCGCGTTTGGCTGTCTGCTGGCGCAGGGTATGCAACGTGGCCAGCGGATGCACTCGGTCCTCACCCGAGAACAGCACGATATCGTCGCCCAAAGATTGCGCGGGCCAGAAGCCCACCACCGCGCGCGGCCTGAACCAGCGCTCGGCGATGATCCGGGCCAGCATCTCCTGCGCATCGGCGAACAGCTGGCGCGCGGCCTCGCCCTGCGCCTCATCCTGCAAAATCTTCGGATAGACGCCCTTCAGCTCCCATGTCTGGAAGAACGGGGTCCAGTCGATGTAGCGCGCGATCTCGGCCAGGTCCCAGTCATCCACCACGCGCGGGCCGGTGAATTGCGGGGCGGGCGGCGCATAATCCGCCCAGTCTAGCCGCAGCGCATTGGCGCGGGCCGCCTGCAGCGGCACCCGCTGCTTCGCCCGTTCGCTGCGTTCGTGGCGGGCCGCCACCTCGGCATATTCCTCGCGCAGCGCCTGCACATAAGGCGTCTTCTGCGTCGTCGACATCAAGGAGGAGACCACACCCACCGCACGGCTGGCATCGGTGACATAGACCGCCGGACCGCGGGTGTAGCGCGTCGCGATCTTCACCGCGGTATGCACCTTCGAGGTGGTCGCTCCGCCGATCAGCAGGGGAATGTCAAAGCCTTCCCGCTCCATCTCGGCCGCCAGATGCACCATCTCATCCAGCGAAGGGGTGATCAGGCCCGAAAGGCCGATGATGTCCACCTTCTCCGCCCGCGCGACCTCAAGGATCTTCTGCGGCGGCACCATCACGCCCAGGTCGATAATCTGGTAATTGTTGCAGGCCAGCACGACGCCGACGATGTTCTTGCCGATGTCATGCACATCGCCCTTGACCGTGGCCATCAGCACCTTGCCTGCGGCCTGACTGGTGCCGTCCTTTTCCGCCTCCATATGCGGCAGCAGGACGGCCACGGCCTGTTTCATGACGCGGGCGGATTTCACCACCTGCGGCAGGAACATCTTGCCCGCACCGAACAGGTCACCCACCACGTTCATGCCCGCCATCAGCGGGCCTTCGATCACATGCAGCGGGCGTTCGGCGGCCAGACGAGCCTCTTCGGTGTCGGCCTCGATGAATTCGGTGATGCCGTTCACCAGCGCATGTTCCAGCCGCTTTTCCACCGGCCAGTCGCGCCATTGCAGATCGCGAACCTTTTCCTCTTTCGCGCCACCGCGGAAGCGTTCGGCCACCTCCAGCATGCGCTCGGTCGCGTCGGGGCGTCGGTTCAGCACCACATCTTCGCAGGCCTCGCGCAGATCGGGGTCTATCTGGTCATAGACGGCCAGTTGGCCCGCATTGACGATGCCCATATCCATGCCCGCCTGAATGGCGTGATACAGAAACACCGCATGCATCGCCTCGCGCACGGCTTCGTTGCCGCGGAAGCTGAACGACAGGTTCGACACCCCGCCCGAGACATGGGCGTGGGGCAGGTTCGTCCTGATCCAGCGGGTGGCTTCGATGAAGTCCACGCCGTAATTGTTGTGCTCTTCGATCCCGGTCGCCACGGCAAAGACGTTGGGATCAAAGATGATGTCTTCCGGCGGAAAACCCATCTCCTCGGTCAGGATGCGGTAAGCGCGGGCGCAAATCTCGGTCTTGCGCTGATAGGTGTCGGCCTGCCCGGTCTCGTCGAAGGCCATCACGACCACCGCGGCACCATAGGCCAGACACAGGGCCGCATGGTGGCGGAACGCCTCTTCGCCCTCCTTCAGGCTGATCGAGTTCACGACCGGCTTGCCCTGCACGCATTGCAGCCCGGCCTCGATCACCTCCCATTTCGAAGAGTCGATCATCACCGGCACGCGGGCGATGTCGGGTTCAGAGGCGATCAGGTTCAGGAATTCGACCATGGCGGCGCGGCTGTCGATCAGCCCCTCATCCATGTTGATGTCGATGATCTGGGCGCCGTTTTCCACCTGATCGCGGGCCACCTCCAGCGCGGCGGCGTAATCGCGGTTGGTGATCAGCTTGCGGAAGCGGGCGCTGCCGGTGACATTGGTGCGTTCGCCCACGTTGACGAAGGGAATGTCCGGGGTCAGGACAAAGGGCTCCAGCCCGGACAGGCGCAGGGTACGGGTCATTTCACGCTCCTCGGGGCGAAGGGGGCGACGGCCTCGGCAATGGCGCGGATGTGGTCGGGCGTGGTGCCGCAGCAGCCGCCGACGACATTCACCAGACCTTCGCGGGCGAAATCGGCCACCTGCCGGGCGGTGTCTTCCGGGCCTTCGTCATATTGGCCAAAGGCATTGGGCAGACCGGCATTGGGGTAGGCGCAGGTGAAGGTATGGGCCACCCCCGCCAGTTCCGCGATATGCGGGCGCATGGCGGCTGCGCCAAGTGCGCAGTTCAGCCCTACGGTGAAGGGTCGTGAATGGGCGACCGAATGCCAGAAGGCCGTGGGCGTCTGCCCGGTCAGCGTCCGCCCCGAGGCATCGGTGATCGTGCCCGAGATCATGACGGGCAACCGCTGGCCATGTTCGGCAAAGGCCTCGAAACAGGCAAAGATTGCGGCCTTGGCGTTCAGCGTGTCAAAGATCGTCTCGATCAGGATGATGTCAGCGCCGCCTTGGATCAGGCCGCGGACCTGCTGGCCATAGGCGCGGCGCAGATCGTCAAAGCTGACGGCACGGAAGCCGGGGTTGTTCACATCCGGGCTGATGCTGGCGGTGCGGTTCGTCGGCCCCACGGCCCCGGCCACAAACCGCGGCTTGCCGTCGATGGCGGTGGCCCGGTCCAGCGCGCGGCGGACGATGCGGGCGCCTTCGACGTTCAGGTCATGCACCGCGCCTTCCATCCCGTAATCGGCTTGCGCGATGGTGGTGGCGGAAAAGGTGTTGGTCTCCACAATATCCGCGCCTGCCATGGCATAGCGGAAGTGGATCTCCTCGATCGCGTGCGGTTGGGTCAGGATGAGAAGGTCGTTGTTGCCCTTCTGCGGGTGATCGGAATGATGGTGGCAGGCACAGCCAGAGCCGTGGCCGGTGTAATCCTCCTCGCCCAGACCCAGGCCCTGAATCTGCGTGCCCATGGCGCCGTCCAGAATCAGGATACGCTGACGCGCCAGCGCCTCCAGCTGGGCGATGGCGGGCGACGGCGGAAGGTCTAGGCGGATCATCGGCATCTCCTGCAGAAGGCGCAGGCATAGGCTGGATGGAGCGCAAGGTGAAATTCATAATCCTCACAAGGATTATGAATTTCCTGCAAGTTCAGGCAGTCCGTTCGCCCGCGACCCAGACCCCGCGCACCGCAACCGCACCGGCCACCCGGGTGACGCGGATCACGTCGCCGCGCAGGCCGGGTTTAATTCGGCCGCGGTCCGCAAGGCCGGTGGCCGCAGCGGGGGCCGCCGTCACCGTGGCGATGGCGCGGGCCATATCGCCCCACAGATCGCCCAGCATCATCGCGCCCGACAGGAGCGAGGACGGCACGTAATCCGACGACAGGATGTCCAGAAGCCCCTTTTCCGCCAGATCGGCGGCGGCCACATTGCCGGAATGCGACCCGCCCCGAATCAGGTTCGGCGCACCCATCATCACCTTGATGCCATGGTCGTGGCAGGCCCGCGCAGCCTCTGCCGTGGTTGGGAATTCGGCAAAATGCACCCCGTGGCCCGCCGAGGTGGCCACCTGCGGCGCGGTCGTGTCGTCATGGCTGGCCAGAACCGCGCCGAACCGCCGCGCTTCGGCCACGGCGGTCGCCTCGTGCAGGGCACCCAGACGGTCGCGCAGGGCGCGCTGGCTGGCCACATGGTCCAGAAAGCCCTGATCGGACAGGCCATGCTTGCCGCAGACATATTCTTTCAGCTTCGACAGATCACGGAACTGCCGCTCACCCGGCGTATGGTCCATCAGGCTGACGATGCCGATGGCATCATCAGGGCCGAATTTCGCCAGCTCCGCCACCAGCGTCTCCGAGCAGACCTCGGCCCGCAGATGCAGGAAATGGCTGATCTTCAGCGCGCCCTTGGCCCGCAGGTCCAGAATCTCATCGGCCAGCGCGCGGGCATATTCGCCGTAATTGGTGGCGTTGTTCACCACCGACCCCACCCGCAGCGCGTCGAACACCGTGGTGATCCCGGTCGAGGCGAGTTCGGCATCATGCGCGATGATCGCCGCCTGATGCGGCCAGTTCACCCGCGGCCGCGGCTGCATATGCTGTTCCAGATTGTCAGTGTGCAGTTCGATCAGCCCCGGCATCAGCAGATCGCCGTTGCAGTCCACCGCGCCCGGCGGCACCGCGCTGCCCGGATCGACCGAGGCGATCTGCCCGCCGGTCATGCGGATCGATCCGCGGATCACCTCTTCCGGCAGGACAAGGGTGGCATTGGCAAGGATGGTCTCGGTCATGGCAGGTCCTGTCTTGCGGTCGGGCGGAGGAGGCGGCTGAATGGCACCCGGCTGTCACAGCGGTGTGACACCCGAAGGCTAAGGCGCGCGGTATGGATCAGATCAAGCGATATGCCGTGTATTATGCCCCGCCGGCGGGGGAATTTGCCGATCGGGCGGCGGAATGGCTGGGCTGGGATGCCGCCCGCGGTCTGGCCGTGGTGCAGCCCGATCTGGGCCTGCCCGCGGCAGAGATCACCCGCGACCCGCGGAAATACGGGTTCCACGGCACGATCCGCGCGCCGTTCCGGCTGGGCGAGGGCGTGGATTTCCCGGCGCTGGATCAGGCGTTGACGGCACTGGCGGCACGGCTGGCTCCCGTCAGGTTGGACGGGCTGCGGTTGGAAAGCCTGGGCGGGTTCCTTGCGCTGGTGCCCGAAGGGGACGAAAGCCCGCTTCTGGAACTGGCGGCCGAGGTGGTGTCTGCGCTGGACCCCTTGCGCGCGCCGCTGACCGCGACCGAGATCGCAAAGCGGCGGCCCGAGCGGCTGTCCTTCCGCCAGCGCCAGCTGCTGGAAATCTGGGGCTATCCCTATGTGATGGAGGAATTCCGTTTCCATCTGACCCTGACCGACCGGCTGGCCGATCCGGGCCCGGTGGCGGCGGTGCTGCGGGACCATTTTGCCCCGGTCCTGCCCCGGCCCTTCCCCATCGGCGATCTGTGCCTGTTCGGCGAAGGTCAGGACGGGCAGTTCCGCATCCTGCATCGCTACACCCTTTCCGGCTGAAGCGCGGCCAGAAACCGCGCCAGCCCCCGCGCTGCCGTTCCGTCATTCGTCACTGTGATGGCGGAAATCCCGTCCGGCAGCGCAAATTCGGCCCGGGCCAGACGGGTGGCGCGGTCACCGGCCGCCTCTCGTCCGCGGGCGGCAAGGCGCTGGGCGAGAACCTCGGACGGGGCGGTGACAAGGATCACCGAAAGTTCAGGGTAAAGCGCCCGCGCCTGTGGCAGCACGGCGCGCGAGCCGTTGAACATCAGCACGCCCTGCCCCGTCAGTTCGGCCCGCGGGATGCCGTAATGCAGACCATGCGCCTGCCAGTGCAGCGCGAAATCGCCTTGGGCCAGACGGTCGTCAAAGACCGCATCCGTCACGCCCTCGAAATCCTCGCCGCCTGCTGCCTCGGGGCGGGTGATCACACGGCGCACCGCACGGATGCGCGGATCGGCGGCGCAGGCCAGCGCCATGAGCGTATCCTTCCCCGCGCCCGAGGGGCCGACGACCGCCACCAGCCTCATGCCGCGCGCCCCGGGGTGAAGGCGGTGACATCGACCAGCCGGTCACAGACCCGCGCCCGGGCCGGTTCGTCGTGGAAAATGCCCAGGATCGCTGCGCCGCGGGCCTTTGCCTCTTCGATCAGGGTCAGCACGACCTCGCGGTTCTGCGCATCAAGGCTGGCGGTCGGTTCGTCCAGCAACAGCGCCGGGTAGGGATGGGCAAAGCCGCGGGCGATGTTCACCCGCTGCTGCTCCCCGCCCGAGAATGTCGTGGGCGACAAGGACCACAGCCGTTCCGGGATATTCAGCCGGGCCAGCAGCGCGGCCGCCCTGCCCCGCGCCTCCTCCGGGTCTGTGCCAAGGCGCAGCAGTGGCTCGGCCACGACCTCGATCGTCGGAACGCGGGGCACCACCCGCAGGAACTGGCTGACATAGCCCAGCGTGTCACGCCGCAAGGCCAGCACCTGCCGCGGGGCCGCGGTGACGACATCGGTCCCGCCGATAAGGATTTCCCCGCCCGCCGCCAGATAATTGCCGTAGATCATCCGCATCAGCGTGGATTTCCCCGCCCCGGACTGGCCCACCAGCCCAACGCATTCGCCGCGGCGGACCGACAGTTTCGCCCCTGCCATCACCGGGATCTCCGCGCTGCCCTGATTGTGCAGGGTGAAGCTTTTCGAAAGGTTCCTGACCTCAATCATGTCTCTATACCTGCAGAACAGAGGAAACGAGCAGCTGGGTATAGCCATGCTGCGGATCGTCCAGCACCTGATCGGTCAGCCCGGTTTCTACCACACGCCCCGATTTCATCACCATCAGCCGGTCGGCCAGCAGCCGCACGACGGCAAGGTCATGCGTGACGATGATCACGGACAGGCCCAGATCGCGGACCAGCCCGCGCAGCAGGTCCAAGAGCCGAGCCTGAACGGACACGTCCAGCCCGCCGGTCGGCTCGTCCATGAACACCAGCCGCGGCCCGGTCACCAGATTGCGGGCGATCTGTAACCGCTGCTGCATCCCCCCGGAAAAGGCCGAGGGCCGGTCGTCGATCCGTTCGGCCGCGATCTCTACCCGGCCCAGCCAGTCTGTCGCGGTGTCGCGGATATTGCCGTAGTGGCGGGCGCCGGTGGCCATCAGCCGTTCACCCACATTGCCGCCGGCGCTGACACCCATCCGCAGCCCGTCGCGCGGGTTCTGATGGACATAGGCCCAATCCATCCGCAACAGCCGCCTCCGTTCCGCCTCGCTAAGGGTCAGCACATCGTCTCCGTCATAAAGCACGTGGCCAAGATCGGGCCGCTGATGGCCAGCCAGACAGGAGAGCAGCGTGGATTTGCCGGATCCGCTTTCGCCGACGATACCCAGCACCTCTCCGGGATAAAGGTCGAAGGACACGTCCGCACAACCGATCCGCGCGCCGTAGCGCTTGGTCAGGCTCTGCACGGAGAGGAGTGGAACCGTCATTTCGGCATGTTTAGAGACGATATTCATGGCTTTCCTCCGTCCCGCTGCCGCGTTTCACAGAAATCGGTGTCCGAGCAGACGAACATCCGGCTGCCGCGGTCATCGGTGATCACCTCATCCAGATAGCTGGTGGCCGAACCGCAGAGATCGCAGCAATGGTCGGCTTTGCTGGGTGTGAACGGGTGGTCTTCGAAATCAAGGCTGACCACTTCGGTATAGGGCGGCAGCGCATAGATCCGCGCCTCACGTCCCGCACCGAACAGCTGGATCGCCGGATTGCCGCCCAGCTTCGGATTGTCGAACTTCGGGATCGGCGAGGGGTCCATGACATAGCGCCCCTCGACCTTCACCGGATAGGCGTAGGCGGTGGCAATCTCGCCATGGCGGGCGATGTCTTCATACAGTTTCACATGCATCAGGCCGTATTCCTCCAGCTCGTGCATCTTTCGGGTCTCGGTCTCTCGCGGTTCCAGAAAGCGCAGGGGTTCGGGGATCGGCACCTGATAGACCAGAATCTGCCCCTCGGTTAACGGCTGTTCGGGGATGCGGTGGCGGGTCTGGATCACGGTCGCTTCTGCCGTGTGACCCGTCACCTCCACCCCCGCGGTGCGCTGAAAGAAGCGGCGGATCGACACGGCATTCGTCGTGTCATCGGCGCCTTGGTCAATGACCTTCAGCCGGTCCTCGGGCACCAGACAGGCCGCCGTCACCTGCACCCCGCCGGTGCCCCAGCCATAGGGCATGGGCATTTCCCGGCTGGCAAAGGGCACCTGATAGCCCGGCACGGCCAGCGCCTTCAGCAAAGCGCGGCGGATCATCCGCTTGGTGTCTTCGTCCAGATAGGCGAAATTATAGGCCTGATCGGTCATCTCGGGCGGACCTTCTTCTGGCCGCACAGCAGCGCGGCGGCGGCGAACAGTGGGATCATCGGGCGGGTCATTCGGCGGCCTCCCGCATCTGCAGAGCTTCGGCCCGCAGGCGGCGGACCAGTTCCAGCTCTGCCTGAAAATCCACGTAATGGGGCAGTTTGATATGTTCCAGAAAGCCGGTGGCCTGCACATTGTCGCAATGGGACAGGACGAATTCCTCATCCTGCGCGGGGGCGCCCATGTCGTCTTCGCCCAACTCCTTCCAGCGCAGGGCGCGGTCCACCAGGCTCATCGACAGGGCCTTGCGTTCTGACTGTCCCAGAACCAGCCCGTAACCGCGGGTGAACTGGGGCGGTTCGGTTTTCGAGCCCTTGAACTGGTTCACGGTTTCGCATTCGGTCAGCTCAACCTCGCCAATGGCGACCGAGAAACCGAGTTCCGGGATCTCCATCTCCACCTCGACCCGGCCGATCCGCAATTCGCCCACGAAGGCATGGGTCCGGCCGTAGCCGCGCTGGGTGGAATAGGCCATTGAGAGGAGGAAGCCCTCATCCCCCCGCGCCAGCGCCTGCAACCGCAGCGCGCGCGAGGCAGGCAGCTCCAGCGGCTCGCGCGTCAGGTCCGGCGGCGGGGTGTCGTCCATGGGTTCGGATTCGATCAGCCCGTCCCGGCCCAGCAGGGCCATGACATGGGGCACCGCTTCTGCCGTGGCAGGGGCGCGGGGCGCGGGCGGCACTTCGCCTTCGGCCATCAGCGCGAAATCCAGCAGCCTGTGGGTATAATCGAAGGTCGGCCCCAGCACCTGCCCGCCGGGCAGGTCCTTGAAGGTGGCGCTGATGCGGCGGTCCACGGCCATGGTGGCGGTCTCCACCGGAGCCGAGGTGCCGAAGCGGGGCAGCGTGGTGCGATAGGCGCGGATCAGGAACACCGCCTCGATCAGATCGCCGCGGGCCTGCTTGATCGCCAGCGCGGCCAGATCGGGATCATACAGCGAACCTTCGGCCATCACCCGGTTGACGGCCAGCGCCATCTGTTCGCGGATTTGCGGCACCGAAAGCTCCGGCACGGCAGGATCGCCGCGGCGTTCTTCCGCCAGCCAGCTGTGGGCGGCGTCGATGGCGCGTTCGCCCCCTTTGACGGCAACATACATCAGTTGTCCTCCACGCGGGTGGACCGGGGCAGCGCCGCAAGCCGGGTGCCGCAGGTCAGGATCGTGTCAAAGCCCAGCGGGTAGAGCGCCCGGTTGGCACGGAAGGCGGCGGTTTCCGGCAGGGACAGGGCGGCTTTCCGGGCAATGCCGGGGCCGGTCAGGACTGCGCCTTCCGCTTCCAGCCGGTCCATCTCGACGATCAGCGTGGCTGCGCGGTCGGGATAGGACGGTTCGCCGATGCGGAAATGGGTGACCGGCTGAAGCGCGGCCCAGGTGCCAAGGGCAAAGCGCGCCTCTTCGGCGCTGACCAGCGGCGCGCCGGTGTGAAAGGCAACCCAGCCGCGCACCGCCGGGCAGTCGGCCGCGCCGGCCAGATGCAGCGGGGTGGTCGGGTCCGTCAGCGTGAGCAGCATCACCCCGGCCGCCACCGACAAGGGCGCGGGCGGTTCGGCGCCGGTGACCGGAAAGATGCGGCCGGGGCGGGCCATGGCTTCCATGATCGCACGGAAGGCCTGTGCCGATTGCACCGCGGGTTCGGCGAAGCCGCCGGTCAGCAGCGCGGTCATTTGTCCTCTCCCCGCACGAGGGTGAAGAATTCCACGCGGGTGGCGGCGGCTTTTGCGGCCCGCTCCTCATGCCTCTGGTCGGCCTCATCGCGCAAGGGGCGGATCAGAACAGTCTCGAACGTGGCTGAATTACTGCCCTGCATCAGCGCATCGCCCAAAGCCGCGCGGCGGGCATGATCCTTGTCGCGGCCCTGCACCCAGGCGTGTCCGACGGTGCCGTCCTCCAGCCGGACGGAGCAGCGGGTCACCGTCATCTCGCCCAGATTGAACGGCGATCCGGTGGCACCGGTGCGCCCCCGCATCATGACGGTGCCGGTCTCCGGCCCGCGCAGCAGGGCATGGGGCGGCAGGTCTGGCATCAACGCGGCCAGACGGGCGGGCGCGGCCTTCGCCAACACGCCCATCCAGTTCCGCCGCGGGTTTTCGATGATTTCCGTCATTCGCCCCTCGACAAGTTTGCGGATTTGTCTAGATTACTATACAACTAGACAAGTGATAGCGCGCTGCCTGAGTCGGCTCAACAAGAGAAGCGTGAATTTTCCGTGACAGAGGCCTTGCCGCGATGACCCGTAGCCCGATCTGGAAATCCATCTCCACCGCGCTGGCCGCGGAGATCGCCCAGGGGCGCTACCACCCCGGGGACCGCCTGCCGACTGAGGCGGAACTGGCTGCACGCTTCGGGGTGAACCGGCATACGGTGCGGCATGCACTGTCGGCGCTGGTGGAGCAGGGCACCCTGCGCACGCGGCGGGGGGCGGGTGTGTTTGTTGCGGCCCGGCCCACGGATTACGCCCTTGGCCGCCGGGTGCGGTTTCATCAGAACGTGGCCGCCTCGGGGCGCACGCCCTCGCGCCGTGTCACCCTGCGCGCGACCCGCAGCGCCGATCCGCGTGAAGCGGCGGCGCTGCACTTGGCCGAAGGTGCTGCGGTCCACGTGATCGAAGGTGTTTCGCTGATCGACGATCAGCCGGTGGCGGTGTTTCGGTCGGTTTTCGACGCGCTGCGCTTTCCTGCCCTGCTGGACCATATGGCCGAGCAGAACTCGGTCACTGCAGCGCTGGCGGCCTGTGGTCTGACCGATTACACGCGGGCCGAGACACGGCTGACGGCCAAGGCCGCCCCGGCCACGCTGGCGCTGACGCTTCAGATCGCCGAAGGGGCGCCGTTGCTGCGGTCGGTCGCGGTGAATGTGGATGCCGCGGGGATTCCGGTGGAATATGGCACCACATGGTTTGCCGGGGACCGGGTGACATTGACCATCCATCCCGATGACAAGGGTTGACGCCTTCAGCATACCACATTTGCTATAGATCAGCGCCAAACGTTCATTTGACGATCATGGCCCCGGCAGCGCAATGCTGTGCTGGTCCACCCGTGCCGCGAAGGCCCGGGTCCGCAGAGGACAATCCATAGCGGCACTGCTTTCTAGGGAGGAAAAGCATGAAGCTTTCAAGACGCGCCGCGCTGGCACTGGCCAGCGGGCTTGCAACGCTCAGCCTCGTGGCGGGTGCCCCGATCTTTGCCCAAGACAAATCCACCATCGGCATCGCCATGCCGACGAAATCCTCGTCGCGCTGGATTTCCGACGGCAATTCCATGGTCCAGCAGTTCGAGGCCGCAGGCTATGCGACCGATCTGCAATATGCCGAGGATGACATTCCGAACCAGCTGGCCCAGATCGAGAACATGATCACCAAGGGCGTGGATGTGCTGGTCATTGCCGCCATCGACGGCACCACCCTGTCCAACGCGCTGGAGAATGCGCAGGCGGCGGGCATCAAGGTCATCGCCTATGACCGGCTGATCCGCGACTCGGGCGCGGTGGACTATTATGCCACCTTCGACAACTTCAAGGTCGGCGTGCTGCAGGCCGACAGCCTGGTCCAGTGCCTGAAGGAACGTTTCCCGGACGCCAAGCCCTGGAACATCGAACTGTTCGGCGGCAGCCCGGACGACAACAACGCCTTCTTCTTCTACAATGGCGCCATGTCCGTCCTGCAGCCGATGATCGACAGCGGCGAGATTGCTGTGCCCTCGGGTCAGATGGGCATGGATGTCGTGGGCACCCTGCGCTGGGATGGTGCGGTGGCCCAGTCGCGGATGGACAACCTTCTGTCGGCGAATTACGGCGACAAGACCCTGATGGGCGCGCTGTCACCCTATGACGGGCTGTCGATCGGCATTCTCTCCTCGGTCAAGGGCGTGGGCTACGGCTCGGGCGATCTGAAGATGCCCTGCGTCACCGGGCAGGATGCGGAAATCCCCAGCGTGAAGTCGATGCTGGCGGGCGAGCAGTACTCGACCGTGTTCAAGGACACCCGGGCGCTGGCCGGTGTGACCGTGAAGATGGTGGATGCGATCCTGAAGGGTGGCGAGCCGGAGATCAACGACACCACGACCTATGACAATGGTGTCAAGGTGGTGCCGTCCTATCTGCTGGAGCCGATGGCGCTGGGCGTGGCCGATATCGACAAGGTACTGGTCGAGTCGGGCTATTACACCGCCGATCAGCTGAAGTGATCTGAATCTCCCGGGGGTGCGCCTGTCTTCGGATGGCGCGGTGGGGGGCCAGCCCCCCACACCCCCCGGGATATTTATGCCAAGATAAAGAGCAGGCCGGGGCGGGGGAATCATGGGAACGCTTCTGGAAATGCAGGGGATCGGGAAGGCCTTTCCCGGGGTCCGCGCGCTGGATCATGTGAACCTGTCGGTCGAGGCGGGCGAAATCCATGCCATCTGCGGCGAAAACGGGGCGGGCAAGTCCACGCTGATGAAGATCCTGTCAGGGGTCTATCCGCAGGGCAGCTATGAGGGCCAGATCGTCTATGACGGGCAGGTGCTGGCGCTGCGCGACATCCGCGACAGCGAGGCGCGGGGCGTCATCATCATCCATCAGGAACTGGCGCTGGTGCCGCTGCTGTCCATCGCCGAGAATCTTTTCCTGGGCCACGAGGTCGCCCGGAACGGCGTCATCGACTGGCCGCTGACCTTTCAGAAGACCGAAGGCTGGCTGCGCAAGGTGGGGCTGAGCGAGGCACCCTCCACCCCCGTGGGCAAGCTGGGCGTGGGCAAGCAGCAACTGATCGAGATTGCCAAGGCGCTGGCCAAGGATGTGCGGCTGCTGATCCTGGACGAGCCGACGGCCGCCTTGCAGGAGAATGACAGCCAGAAGCTCTTGGACCTGATGCTGGAGCTGAAGGCGCAGGGCGTGACGCAGATCATCATCAGCCACAAGCTGAACGAGATTTCCCGCGTGGCCGACCGGATCACCGTGCTGCGGGACGGGCGGTCGGTGTCCACCATGGACCGTGACGAGATTTCCGAGGACCGGATCATCCGCGACATGGTGGGCCGCGACATGGCGCACCGCTACCCCGAGCGCAGCCCGCAGATCGGCGAGGTGCTGATGGAGGTCAAGGGCTGGTCCGTCCGTCACCCCGAAGATCCCGAGCGGATGGCGATCCGCGATGCCGCATTCACCGTGCGGCGCGGCGAGATCGTCGGCATTGCCGGGCTGATGGGGGCGGGGCGCACCGAACTGGCGATGAGCCTGTTTGGCCGCAGCTATGGCAGCGGGCACCGGGGCGAGGTTCGGATGAACGGCCGGCTGGCCGATGTCTCGACCGTGGAAAAGGCGATTGCCGCGGGCCTGTCTTATGTGACCGAGGACCGCAAGGGTCTTGGCCTGATCCTGGAAGAGCCGATCCTGAAGAACATCAGCCTTGCCAATCTGGCCGGTGTCGCACTGCGGGGCGTGCTGGACAAACGGCGGGAGGCGCGGGTGGCCGAGGATTACCGCAAAGCGCTGGCGATCCGCACGCCGGGGGTGCAGCAGAAGGTGGTGAACCTGTCCGGCGGCAACCAGCAGAAGGTGGTGCTGTCGAAATGGCTGTTCACCGATCCGCAGGTGCTGATCCTGGACGAACCCACGCGGGGCATCGACGTGGGGGCCAAGTTCGAAATCTATCAGATCATGAACCAGCTGGTGGCCCAGGGGCGCGGCGTGGTGATGATCAGCTCTGAAATGCCCGAGCTTCTGGGCATGTGCGACCGCATCTGCGTCATGAACGAGGGCCGGATCGTGGGCGAGCTGACCCGTGAAGAGGCGTCTCAGGAAAAGATCATGGCAATGATCCTCAGGACCACCGGAAAGGCTGCGTGATGGCAGGGAATTCGACGGCTCGGCCCGCGGCGGGCAAGGGTATCAGCGCCCATCTGGGCGGACATCTGCGGGAAAACGGCATGTTGGTGGCGCTGGTCGCCATCGTGTTCTTTTTCACGGTGATCGTGCGGGTCACGATCGACGTGGATTTCCTGTCGGCGCAGAACATCACCAACCTGTTCCTGCAGAATTCCTACGTCATCATCATGGCGCTTGGCATGCTGCTGGTGATCGTGGCGGGGCATATCGACCTGTCTGTCGGATCGGTCGCAGCGTTTACCGGGGCGATTTCGGCAGCGCTGACCGTCACGCTGGGCCTGCCGGTCTGGGTGGTTATCCCGGTCACCCTGCTGGCGGGGGCGGTGATCGGCGCGGCGCAGGGCTATTGGGTGGCGTTCTGGGGCATCCCGTCCTTCATCGTGACGCTGGCCGGGATGCTGGTCTTCCGCGGGCTGACGCTGTGGCTTCTGGGTGGGCAGAACATCGGCCCCTTCCCTCGGACGTTTCAGGGCATGTCCAACGGCTTTGTCCCCGATATTTTTGGAGACTGGGATCAGGCGCTTCTGGGAATGGAACGGCTGAACGGCACCGCCGTTCTGGCGGTTCTTGCCGCGGCGGCGGTGCTGGTCTGGCTGGGGCTGCGCGCGCGGCGGCGCGATGCGGAATTCGGCATCGTGCCGGAACCTGCGGGCCTGTTCTGGGCGCGCAATCTGGTGGTGTCGCTGGCGCTGGTCTTTGTCGGCTGGAAGCTGGCGCAGTTCCGCGGCCTGCCGAATGTGCTGGTGATCCTGGTCGTGCTGACAGTGCTTTATGCCTTCTTCACCGAAAACACCTCGGCCGGGCGACGGATCTATGCCACCGGCGGGAATGAAAAGGCCGCGCGGCTGTCCGGCATCCGCACCAGCCGGCTGGTCTTCTGGTGCTTCGTCAACATGGGGGCGCTGGCGGCGCTGGCGGGGATGATCGTCACCGCGCGGCTGAACAGCGCCACGCCCAAGGCGGGCGTCGGGTTCGAGCTGGACGTGATCGCGGCCGTGTTCATCGGCGGCGCGTCGATGGCCGGCGGATCGGGGCGGATCGTCGGCGTGGTGGTCGGCGCGCTGATCATGGGGGTGATGAACAACGGCATGTCCATTCTGGGCATCGGCATTGATTACCAGCAGGTGATCAAGGGGCTGGTGCTTCTGGCCGCCGTCGCCTTCGACGTCTACAACAAGCGCAAGTAATTAAGTCAGTTCCGGGGGATCTGCGCGGCGAGCACCATGTCGCGCAGCCGCCGGGCCAGCGCCGAAAGCTCGCGCCGCCGCAGGTGCAAGAGGTAATAGGGCGCCACAAGGATCTCGCCCGGCAAGGGCAGTGCCACCAGTTGCGCGGCGACCGGCGGGCGGATCATCAGATCCGCCACCTCGCTGGAGACGGGGGCCACCGCGAAGGATTGGGCGATATAGGCCAAAGCCAAGAGGCTGGACGGGCTGTTGATGACATTCCGCGGCTCAGGCAGGCCAATGCCGGAAAAGGCGGACAGCACCGCCTCGCGGATGGGGGCGCCGCGCTGCTGCATGACCCATTCGTAATCCTGCAATTCGGTCAGCGTCACCACCGGCGCGCGGGCCAGCGGATGATCGGCCCGGGCGAGGATGCTGACCTTTTCATCCGCCATCGGGTGCACCACAAATTCGTTCCCGTCGAATTCCGGCAGGTTGCGGGCCAGCACGAAATCCATCTCTCCCGCCACCAGATGCGAGAGGAGATCGCGGGACGGCAGCACGTCCAGCGTGATTTCCGCCCCCGGGGCCAGCTTGCGCAGGTCCCGCACGGTGGACACCAGCGTGCCCACCGCAGGCCCTGTCACCGCCCCCACCCGGACCGAGCCGCCCAGCCCGCCCAGCACATTGTGCAGATGCAGGCTAAGCCCCTGCAATTCGCGCAGGATGATGGCGGCACGGCGCAGCACCATTTCCCCCACCTCGGTCGGCACCATGCCGCGGGGCTGACGCTGGAACAGGGCGGCGCCCAGATGCCGCTCCACCTCGGCCAGCATGCGCGAGGCGGCGGGTTGCGTCATGCCCAGCACATCCGCCGCCTGCAACAGCTGGCCATGTTCGGCAATGGCCACGATCAGCTGCAGCTGCACCGGCTTCAGCATCTGGCGGATGTTCTGCATGGCTTATCCGTTTTGGTATCTGAAACGTGTCAGAAGTCATTTTACCTGCAATCCGTTCTGGTGCTATCCCCAATGTGCTGTGGAGGAGCAGCCCATCCGTGCCTGATTGTCCGCCCGCAGGGCGGTCATGGTCACCGGCCCTTGCGGGGGCCGGGCGATGTTGTGTCCTCTGCGTGAAGCCGGACGGAAGAGGACGACCATGCTGCATCTTTCCCAGATTCGTTTGCCGCAGGGCGGTCGCACCGTGGTGGCCCGGCAGGGGGACGTGGCGCGGATCGTGCCCGGCGCCATGTCCGTGCTGGAACTGGCGCAGGCGGCCATTGCCGCGGGCCACGGGCTGGCGGATGAGGTCTCGGCCCGCGGGCCGGGTGAGGCAGTGGATCTGTCCGCCGCGCTGGCCGACGGGCGCGTGCTGCTGCCCGTGGATCATCCCGATCCGGCCCATCTGCATCTGACCGGCACCGGGCTGACCCATCTGGGCAGCGCCTCCACCCGCGATGCCATGCATGCCAAGGCCGACCCAGAGACGATGACGGACAGCATGAAGATGTTCCGCATGGGTCTGGAAGGCGGGCGTCCCGCTGCGGGGGCCGTGGGCGCACAACCGGAATGGTTCTACAAGGGCAACGGCCATGTCGCCGTGGCGCCGGGCGCGCCGCTGGTCTCGCCCGGTTTCGCGCTGGATGCGGGCGAGGAGCCGGAGCTGGTCGGCCTCTATCTGATCGGCCCGGATGGCACGCCCTTCCGGCTGGGCTTTGCGCTTGGCAATGAATTCTCGGACCATGTGACCGAGCGGGGGAATTACCTCTGGCTGGCGCATTCCAAGCTGCGGCCCGCCAGCTATGGCCCGGAACTGCGCGTGGGGCCCCTGCCCGCCGATGTGCGCGGCACCAGCCGCATCTGCCGTGACGGCGCGGTGATCTGGGAAAAGCCGTTCCTGTCGGCCGAGGCGAACATGTCCCACACGCTGGCCAATCTGGAGCACCACCACTTCAAATATGCGCTGTTCCGCCAACCGGGCGACCTGCATGCGCATTACTTCGGCACGGCGACCCTGTCCTTTGCCGATGGCATCACCCCCCGGTCGGGCGATGTGTTCGAGATCGAGGCCCCCGATCTGGGCCTGCCGTTGCGCAATCCGTTGCAGGTGGAGCCCGCGCGCCCCGGCATCATCCCCGTCACCGCCCTCTGAGAGCATGCGATGAGCTTCAAACCCGCGCCCTGGCCCCGGAAACTCCGCTCGCAGCACTGGTATGGCGGCAATTCCCGCGACACGATCTATCACCGCGGCTGGCTGAAAAATCAGGGCCACCCGCATGACCTGTTCGACGGGCGCCCGGTGATCGGCATCCTGAACACATGGTCGGACCTGACGCCCTGCAACGGCCATCTGCGCGAACTGGCCGAGAAGGTGAAGAACGGCGTGTGGGAGGCCGGCGGCTTTCCGGTCGAGGTGCCGGTGTTTTCCGCCAGCGAAAACACCTATCGCCCGACCGCGATGATGTACCGCAACATCGCTGCCATGGCGGTGGAAGAGGCGATGCGTGGCCAGCCCATCGACGGCGCGGTGCTGCTGGTCGGCTGCGACAAGACCACGCCCAGCCTCTTGATGGGCGCGGCCTCGACCGACATTCCGTCGATCGTCGTCACCGGCGGGCCGATGCTGAACGGCTGGTTCCGGGGGGAACGGATCGGGTCGGGCACCCATCTGTGGAAATTCTCCGAAGCCGTGAAGGCCGGAGAGATGACGCAGGAGGAGTTTCTGGAGGCGGAGGCGTCGATGTCCCGCTCCTCCGGCACCTGCAACACCATGGGCACCGCCAGCACCATGGCCAGCATGGCCGAGGCTTTGGGAATGGCCCTGTCCGGCAACGCCGCCATTCCCGCGGTGGACAGCCGCCGCCGCACCATGGCGCAGCTGACCGGGCGGCGGATCGTGCAGATGGTGAAGGACGATCTGAAACCGTCGGACATCATGACCAAACAGGCGTTCGAAAACGCCATCCGCACCAATGCGGCCATCGGCGGCAGCACCAATGCGGTGATCCACCTTCTGGCCATCGCGGGCCGTGTCGGGCTGGACCTGACGCTGGACGACTGGGACCGCTGCGGCCGCGACGTGCCGACCATCGTGAACCTGATGCCTTCGGGCAAATATCTGATGGAGGAATTCTTCTATGCCGGTGGCCTGCCGGTCGTGCTGAAACGGCTGGGTGAGGCGGGGATGCTGCACCGCGATGCGCTGACCGTCTCGGGCCAGACCGCGTGGGAGCAGGTGAAGGATGTCACCAACTGGAATGACGACGTGATCCTTCCGGCGGAAAAGGCGTTGACGCAATCCGGCGGGATCGTGGTGCTGAAGGGCAATCTGGCCCCGAAGGGCGCGGTCCTGAAACCCTCGGCCGCCAGCCCGCATCTGATGGTCCACCGCGGCCGCGCCGTGGTGTTCGCGGATATCGACGACTACAAGGCGAAGATCAACGATGACGCGCTGGACATTGACGAGACCTGCGTGATGGTCCTGAAGAACTGCGGACCCAAAGGCTATCCCGGCATGGCCGAGGTCGGCAATATGGGCCTGCCGCCGAAGGTTCTGAAAAAGGGCATCACCGATATGGTGCGGATTTCGGATGCGCGCATGTCGGGCACCGCTTACGGCACCGTGGTCCTGCACACCGCGCCCGAGGCGGCAGCGGGCGGCCCGCTTGCGGTGGTGCAGACCGGCGACTTCATCGAACTGGACGTGCCGAACCGCCGCCTGCATCTGGACATTTCCGATGCGGAACTGACCGCCCGGCTGGCCGCATGGCAACCGGCGGCGGATCGTCCGGCCTCGGGCTATGCATGGTTGCATCAGGCGCATGTGGAGGGCGCCGATACAGGGGCGGATCTGGATTTCCTGAAGGGTTGCCGTGGCAGCGAAGTCGGCAAGGATTCGCATTGATGGACCGGCTGAACGTCGCCTTGGTGGGGATTGGCAAGATCGCGCTGGATCAGCACGTGCCCGCACTGCTGGCCAGCGGGGACTGGACTCTGGCTGCCACCTGCTCGCGCCATGGCGCGGTGGAGGGCGTTCCCGCCTTCACCGATTTCACCCGGCTGCTGGAAGACCGGCCCGATATCTCCGTGGTCTCGCTCTGCCTGCCGCCTGTGCCGCGCTTTGCCTATGCCGAGGCTGCGCTCCTGGCGGGCCGCCATGTCATGCTGGAGAAACCCCCCGGTGCGACACTGGCCGAGGTGCGGGAGCTGGAGGCGCTGGCCTCCGCCCGCGGCCTGACGCTTTACACCACATGGCACAGCCGCATGGCCCATGCGGTGGAGCCCGCGCGGGCGTGGCTGGCCGACAAGGCCGTGCAGGAGGCGCATATCACCTGGCGCGAGGATGTGCGGAAATGGCATCCCGGTCAGGACTGGGTGTTCGAACCCGGCGGCATGGGCGTCTTTGATCCCGGCATCAACGCGCTGTCGATCCTGACCCATATCCTGCCGCAGCCGGTGCATCTGACCGAGGCCACGCTGGAATTTCCCGCCAACCGGCAGACGCCGATTGCCGCGCAGCTGCGCTTCTCCGGGCAGGTCACCGCCGATTTCGATTGGCGCCAGACCGGGCCGCAGACCTGGGATATCGTGGTGGAAACCGACCGCGGTCAGCTGGCGCTGCGGATGGGCGGCAATGTGCTGGAGATCGACGGCGCGCCCGCGGGCGGGGCCAATACGATCATGGGCGAATATCCCGCGCTTTATGCCCGGATGGCGGAACTGGTCCGCGCCGGGCAGTCCGAGGTCGATCTGGCTCCGATGATCCATGTCGCCGATGCGCTGACACTGGGCCGCCGCCAGATCACCGATCCGTTCGAATTCTGAGGTCAAGATGTCCTATGTCCCTCATGGAATGCATCTGATCGGCGGCGACTGGGCCGGGTCCGGCGCCAGCTTCCTGTCCGCCCCGGCGCGTGGCGCCGCGCATCGCTTTGCCTCGGGCACGGCAAGGCTGGTGGACAAGGCCGCTCGCGCGGCCGAAGCGGCCTTTGCGGATTACAGCCAGACCAGCCGTGCCGATCGCGCCGCCTTTCTGGAGGCTATCGCCGATGCGATCGAGGCGCGGGCCGAGGCGATCACCGAAATCGGGTCGCAGGAAACCGGTCTGCCCGCCGCCCGGTTGCAGGGCGAACGCGGGCGCACCACGGGGCAGCTGCGGCTGTTCGCCCGGCATATTCTGGCGGGCGACTACCTTGACCGCCGCCACGACCCGGCGCTGCCCGACCGTCAGCCCCTGCCCCGCCCGGATCTGCGGATGATGCAGCGGCCCATCGGCCCGGTGGCGGTGTTCGGTGCGTCTAACTTTCCGCTGGCCTTCTCCACCGCGGGGGGTGACACCGCCTCGGCGCTTGCGGCGGGATGTCCGGTGGTGGTGAAGGGCCATCCGGCGCATCCCGGCACCTCGGAACTGGTGACCGAGGCGGTTCTGGCCGCGATCCATGCCACCGGCATGCCGGCCGGCACCTTCTCGATGATCCATGGCGATACCCATGAAACCGGCGCCGCGCTGGTCACCCATCCGCTGATCCGCGCCGTGGGTTTTACCGGATCTTTGCGCGGGGGAAAGGCACTGTTCGACCTCTGTGCCGCACGGGCGGAGCCGATCCCGTTCTTTGGCGAGCTGGGCAGCGTGAACCCGGTCTTCGTGTTGCCCGCCGCGCTGGCCGCGCGGGCCACGGCAATGGCGCAGGGCTGGGCCGCCAGCCTGACCATGGGCGCCGGGCAGTTCTGCACCAATCCGGGCGTTCTGGTCCTGTCCGAAGGTGGCGATGATTTCATCGCCGCCGCGCGGGCCGCGCTGGAACAGGTGGCGCCGCAGGTCATGCTGACCGACGGCATCGCCGCGGCCTATGGCAGCGGGGCGGACCAGATGGCGGCGGGTGCGCAGTGCCTGATCACCGGCGTGGCCGAGGGGCGGAATGCCCGCCCTGCCCTCATGCAGACCGATACCGCGGGGTTCCTTGCCAATCCCGCGCTGGCGCATGAGGTGTTTGGGCCGCTGGGTCTGATCGTCACCACCCGCGATGCCGCGGACCGCGCCGCGCTGGCCGCCGCCTTCGAAGGTCAGCTGACCGCCACGCTGCAGATGGACGAGGCCGATACCGCCGAGGCCCGCGCCCTGCTGCCGGTGCTGGAACGCAAAGCCGGGCGCATTCTGGTGAACGGCTGGCCCACCGGGGTGGAGGTGGCCGATGCCATGGTTCATGGCGGCCCCTACCCCGCCAGCACGAATTTCGGCGCGACCAGCGTCGGCACTCTGGCCATCCGGCGCTGGCTGCGCCCGGTTTGCTACCAGAACCTGCCCGCGGCGCTGCTGCCCCCGGATCTGGCCGCCTGACTGCGGCCCGACCAACCGCCGGTCCTGCAGGGCCGGTGAACCCGCCGGAAGCCAAGACCGGCACCACATGCGAGGGAGGAACTCACATGACCATCAAGACGCTGCTTGCGACCACCGCCACACTGGCGGCCTTGTCCACCGCCGCCTTTGCCGAAGGCGAGGTGATCGGCTTTTCCCAGATCGGATCTGAATCCGGCTGGCGCGCGGCCGAAACCACCGTGACCAAATCCGGCGCGGAAGAGCGCGGCTATACGCTGCAATTCTCGGATGCGCAGCAGAAGCAGGAAAACCAGATCGCTGCGATCCGGTCCTTCATCGCGCAGGGCGTGGACGCCATCCTTGTCGCCCCCGTCGTGGCGACCGGCTGGGATGCCGTGCTGACCGAAGCCAAAGAGGCCGAAATCCCGGTCGTCCTGCTGGACCGGATGGTGGACAGCGACCCGTCGCTTTACCTGACCGCCGTGGGGTCGAACCTTGTGCATGAGGGAGAGGTTGCGGGCCAATGGCTGGCCGAGACGGTGGGCGATAAAGAATGCCGCATTGTCGAGCTTCAGGGCACCACGGGTTCCTCGCCCGCCATCGATCGCAAGAAGGGCTTTGAACAGGGCATCGCCGGTCACCCGAACCTGACCATCGTGCAAAGCCAGACCGGCGATTTCACCCGTTCGCTGGGCAAGGAAGTGATGGAAACCTTCCTGCAGGCCGAAAACGGCGGCAAGGACATCTGCGCGCTTTATGCCCATAACGACGACATGGCCGTGGGCGCCATTCAGGCGATCAAGGAAGCCGGGCTGAAGCCGGGGACCGACATTCTCGTCGTGTCGATCGACGCGGTTCCGGATATCTTCAAGGCGATGTCCGAGGGTGAGGCGAATGCCACGGTGGAATTGACGCCGAACATGGCGGGCCCCGCCTTCGACGCGCTGGAAGCCTACTGGAAAGACGGCACCGAACCGCCGAAGTTCATCCAGACCGAGTCGAAGCTTTACACGCAGGCCGATGACCCGGCGGGCGAATATGAAAAGCGCAAGGGTCTGGGCTACTGATCGTCTGACACCGGCCCGGGCCGCCTTTGGCCCGGGTCCCCTTCGCAACGGACAGGAGGCGCGGAATGCTGCTGTCGATCCGGTCTCTGACCAAGTCCTTTCCCGGCACCCGTGCACTGGACGGCGTGGATTTCGACCTGCGCGCGGGTGAGGTTCACGCCCTTCTGGGCGAAAACGGTGCGGGAAAATCCACCCTGATCAAATGCCTGACCGGCGCCTATGCCCGGGATGGCGGCACCGTCACGCTGGACGGGCAGGAGATCGACCCCCGGTCCACCGGCGCGGCACAGGAACTGGGCATCGGCACCGTCTATCAGGAGGTGAACCTGCTGCCGAACCTGACGGTGGCGCAGAACCTGCTGTTCGGGCAGGAGCCGCGGCGGTTCGGCTTTGTGGACCCGCGGGCGATGCGGGTGAAGGCGCAGGCGCTGCTGGCCGAATACGGGTTGGACCTGAACGTGGACCGCGACCTTGGCACCTATTCGGTGGCGATCCAGCAGATCGTGGCCATCGCCCGCGCGGTGGCGCTGTCGGGCAAGGTGCTGATCCTGGACGAACCCACGGCCAGTCTGGACGCGCGCGAAGTGGAAATGCTTTTCACCGTGGTGCGCGGGCTGCGCGACCGCGGGCTGGGGATCATCTTCGTCTCACATTTCCTGTCGCAGGTGTTCGACCTGTGCGACCGGGTCACCGTGCTGCGCAACGGGCGCCATATCGTCACGACCGAGATTGCCGCGCTGGACCGGGTGAAGCTGATCGAGCATATGCTGGGCCGTTCGCTTCAGGATGAGGTGCTGCACGGCCGCCCGCCCGCGCGGACGACCACGCCGATGCTGCGGTTTGAGGGCATCGGCCGTCCGGGCGTGGTGGAGCCGTTCGACCTGACCATCGGCCGGGGTGAGGTGGTGGGGCTGGCCGGACTTCTGGGGTCCGGCCGCACCGAAAGCGCCGAGCTGCTGTTCGGGCTGACCCCGGCGCAGACCGGCACCGCGCGCGACGATACCGGCCCCCTGTCCCTGACCAGCCCGCGGGCGGCCATCGCCCATGGCTTCGGCTTTGCGCCCGAAGACCGCAAGACCTCGGGCATCGTGGCGGATCTGTCGATCCGTGAGAATATCATTCTCGCGCTGCAGGCGCGGCGTGGCTGGATGCGGCCCATTCCCCGGGCCGAGCAGAACCGCATTGCCGAGGACTATATCCGCCGGCTGGACATCCGCACCTCGGGCCGGGAAAAGCGGATCGGAGAGCTGTCGGGCGGCAACCAGCAGAAGGCGGTTCTGGCCCGCTGGCTGGCCATGAACCCGCGGTTCCTGATCCTGGACGAACCCACCCGCGGCATCGACGTGGGCGCCCATGCCGAGATCCTGCATCTGATCCATCAGCTGGTGGACGAGGGCATGTCGCTTCTGGTCATCTCATCAGAACTGGACGAACTGATTGCCGTGTCGAACCGGGTGATTGTGCTGCGCGACCGCCGCCACATTGCCGAACTGACCGGAGACACCATCACGGGCGAGGCCATCATGCGCGCCATCGCCGCCACGGAAGACGCACCCGCATGACCCTGATCCGACGCCTTGCCCCGCAACTTCTGGCCATGGCCGCGCTGATTGCGGCCGTCTCGATCTTCTATCCCGGCTTCCTGTCCGTGCAGCTGACCGAGGGGCGGCTGGTCGGCCCGGTCATCGACATTCTGAAGCGCAGCGCGCCGGTGGCGCTTCTGGCCATCGGCATGACGCTGGTCATTGCCACCCGCGGGATCGACCTCTCGGTCGGCGCCACCATGGCCATCTGCGGCGCGATGGCGGCCTGGGCCATCGGCGCGGGTTACGGCATCGCCGCCGCCATCGGGCTGGCGCTGGTCGCGGGCGCGGTGGCGGGCATCTGGAACGGGGCGCTGGTGGCGCTTCTCGGGGTGCAGCCCTTCGTGGCAACGCTGATCCTGATGACCATGGGCCGCGGGATTGCCCAGCTGATCACCGAGGGCCGCATCCTGACCTTCACCGATCCGGCTTTTGCCTTCCTCGGCTCCGGCTCTGTGCTGGGCCTTCCGGTGCCCACCTGGATCTGGCTGGCGGTGCTGGTCGTGACGGCGCTGCTGGTCCGCCGCACCGTGCTTGGCCTCTTGATCGAGGCGGTGGGGATCAACCGCCGGGCCGCCGCCCTGTCCGGGGTGAATGCCACGGTGCTGCTGATTGCGGTCTATGTGGCCGCGGGGTTGTGCGCCGCGCTGGCCGGGCTGATCGTCACCGCCGACATCCGCGGGGCGGATGCCAATAACGCAGGCCTCTGGCTGGAGCTGGACGCCATCCTGGCCGTGGTGATCGGCGGCAACTCCCTTCTGGGCGGGCGGTTCTCGCTGGTGGCCTCGGTCCTTGGGGCGCTGATCATCCAGACCATCACCGTGGGCATCCGGCTGGCGGGCTTTCCGGCGGAATACAACCTTGTCATCAAGGCGGTGCTGGTCGTGGTGATCCTTGTGCTGCAATCGCCGCGGATGGCGCAGGAATGGCATTTCTGGCGGGCCGAACTGCGCCGCCGCCGTGCCGGTGCGGAAGGAGCCGCCAAATGAACACCCGCGCCTTGCCGCTTTACGTGACCATCGGCATCTTTCTGGTGGGCTGGTTCATCTGCTGGCTGCAGTTTCCGAACATGCTGTCCACCCGGGTCGTGGGCAACCTGCTGACCGACAACGCCTATCTGGGCATCGTCGCCGTGGGGATGACGGTGGTGATCCTGTCCGGCGGGATCGACCTGTCGGTCGGATCGGTCATCGCCTTCACCGGCGTGTTCATCGCGGTGATGCTGCGGGACACCGGTCTGCACCCCCTGCCGGTTTTTGCGCTGGCGCTGGCGCTGGCCACCGGATTCGGCGCGGCGATGGGGTTCCTGATCGACCGGCTGGCCATGCCTGCCTTCATCGTCACGCTGGCGGGCATGTTTCTGGCCCGCGGCGCGGCCTATCTTCTGTCCATCGAATCCGTGCCGATCCAGCACCCGTTTTATGAAGGGCTGACAAAGGCCTATTGGCTGATGCCGGGCAAGGGGCGGCTGACGCTGATCGGCGTTCTGATGCTGCTGACGGTGCTGGCGGGCATGGTGCTGGCGCATCGCACCCGCTTTGGCGCCTCGGTCTATGCGCTTGGCGGGGGGGAGCAGACGGCGCGGCTGATGGGGGTGCGGCAGGGGCGGACGACGGTGCTGGTCTATGCCTTTTCCGGTCTTATGGCGGGGCTGTCGGGGATCGTCTTTTCCATCTACACCGGATCGGGTTATTCTCTGGCCACAGTGGGCACGGAACTGACGGCGATTGCCGCGGTTGTGATCGGCGGAACGTTGTTGTCGGGTGGGGCGGGTTATGTCTTCGGGACGCTGGTGGGGGTGCTGACCATGGGGCTGATCCAGACCTATATCGTCTTCGACGGCTCTCTCTCGTCATGGTGGACAAAGATTGTCATCGGGCTGCTGCTGCTGGCCTTCATCCTGTTGCAGAAGGGTCTTCTGAAACTTTCGGAAACCCGGTTGCGGAGGGCGGGCGCATGATGGCCACCCTGCATGATACCCGCGTCTGCGATCTGGGTGAGGGCGCGTTCTGGCACCCCGGCCGGCAGGAGTTCTTCTGGTTCGACATCCTGAACCGCCGCCTTCTGTCGCAATGCTGTGGCGGGCCCGAGGAATGGCGCTTCGACCGCATCGCCACCGCCGCGGGGCAGGTCGGGCCGGATGAATTCCTGATTGCCACCGAAACCGGGCTGGCGCTGCTGGACCTGCAGGACGGGGCACTGCGCGACCTGATCCCGGTCGAGGCGAACCGGCCCGACACAAGATCCAACGATGGCCGCGCGGACCGGCAGGGCGGGTTCTGGTTCGGCACCATGGGCAAAGCGGCTGAGGCCGGGGCCGGGTCGATCTACCGCTTCTACCGCGGCCATGTGGAGCGGCTGTTCCCGCGCATCACCATTCCCAATGCCATCTGCTTTGCGCCCGACGGCCGCACCGCCTATTTTGCCGATACCGCCGAAGGCATGATCTGGGCCCAGACCCTGGATGCGGACGGCTGGCCGGAGGGGGAACGCCGGGTTCTGGCCGATTTCCGGGAGGAAGGGCTGAACCCCGATGGTGCCGTGGTGGACGAGACGGGCGCCCTTTGGGTCGCGCTTTGGGGGCAGGGGGCGGTGTTGCGGCTTGGCCCCGATGGCACCCGGCTGGAGCGGCACGCGGTGGGTGGGGCGCACAGCTCCTGCCCGGCCTTCGGCGGCCCGGATCTTGGGCATCTTCTGGTGACGACCGCGACCGAGGGGATGGACGACCCCGGCCCCGGTCAGGGCCAGACCTGGCTCTTGACGCCGGGTGTGCGTGGCCTGGCCGAACCTTCGGTGATCCTGTGACCGGGGTGTTCGGCACCCTGCCCGATGGCCGCAAGGTCGAGGCGGTCACCCTGCGCTCGGCCGCGCTGACCGCACGGGTCCTGACCCTTGGCGCCACGGTGCAGGACCTGCGGCTGGAAGGCCGGGACCA
The DNA here is from genome assembly GCF_049445895.1 of Neotabrizicola sp. VNH66. NCBI lineage: Bacteria > Pseudomonadati > Pseudomonadota > Alphaproteobacteria > Rhodobacterales > Paracoccaceae > Neotabrizicola > Neotabrizicola sp. VNH66. The sequence goes on along the minus strand of NZ_JBMSDW010000002.1, from coordinate 345,403 downwards.
TCCGCTGGTGATCGGCTACCCCGAGGTCGGCCCCTATCTGGCGGGTGGCGAATATGTCGGCGCGTTGGTGGGGCGGTTTGCCAACCGGATCGGCGGCGCCGCGTTCACGCTGGACGGGGTGCGGCATCAGGTCGATGCCAATCAGAACGGCCGCCACATTCTGCACGGCGGGACGGACGGTATCCACCGGCAACTGTGGACCGTGGCAGAGCAGACCGCGGACAGCGTTACCCTGACCCTGCACCTGCCCGATGGCCATATGGGCTTTCCCGGGGCATTGGACCTGACGGCGGAGATCGCGCTTCGTGACATGGCGCTGTGCTTTGACCTGCGCGCCACCTGCGATGCGGCCACGCCGGTCAGTCTGGCCCATCACGGCTATTTCTGTCTGGACGGCAGCGGCGATATCCGCGGCCACCACCTCTCCATCGCGGCGGACCATTACCTGCCCGTCGATGCGGATCTGATCCCGACCGGAGAGATTGCGCCGGTTCAGGGCACGCCCTTCGACTTTCGCCACGGGCGGCAGATCGGCGGCGGCTATGACCACAATTTCTGCCTGTCCTCTGCCCCCGTCCCGCTGCGGCCGGTCGCGCGTCTGAGCGGGCAGGACGGGCTGTGGATGACGGTGGAGACGACCGAGCCGGGGGTGCAGCTTTATGACGGGCGGCATTTCGGCACCGATGGTGTCGGCCCCTATGCGGGCGTCGCGCTGGAAACGCAGGGCTGGCCCGATGCGGTGAACAGGCCCGGCTTTCCGGACTGCATTTTGCGGCCGGGTCAGGCCTATCGTGCAGTCACCCGCTACGTCTTTCACCGCTGAGCGCACCCCCTGCCGGGCGTGATGGCCCCTAGCAGAAACTCTGATTTCCTGCCCCGCCTGCATCCGCCGTATCCTTTGACGGCACAGCGCTTTTCCATCCCATGCACCCCTGACCGGGGTGACAGCATCCCGACCCTGCGGAACCGGCACGACCGGCGGCGGAGAGGAGCCGCCGCACGGATCGTCCTTTTCTGCGCCGGGGTGTTGCGGGGCAGGCGGGCGCGGCGGCGGGGGCCGATGGGCGGTCTCCGAACCTGGGAGGACGCAATGACAAGACGACAGGGTTTCATCCGTGCGGCGGCGCTGGCGGCGGCACTGGGCGGTGCAGGCACGGCCGTGGCCGAGCCGGTGTTCAAGGACGGGGTGTTGCAACCCCTGCCCGACGGGTTTCCGAACCGGCCCCTTACCATCATCAACGTGGATGATCCGGGCACCCGCGACGGCATCTATGCCCGGTCGCTGCAAGAGGCGCTGCGCAGCATCTCTCCGGTCGAGGTGCTGGTGTCGGACGAACCGGCGCCGTCCTTCGGCACCTTCTATGCGGTGCAGGACATCGGCAGCCGCGAAGGCGGGAACGAGGGCTATTATCCCATCGTCCTGACCATCCCCGGCTCCAGCGCGGATATCCTGGTGGAACCGATCACCGAGGAAACCGGCCTGACGCTGGACGACCTGAACCTTGTGATCGGGACGGAGCGGATTCCCTATGTGCTGATCCAGCGCAAGGATGCCCCTTGGGGCAAGACCTTTGCCGAGCTGGTGGCCCATATCAAGGCCAATCCCGGCAAGGTGAAATACATCAGCCATCAGGTCGGCACCGGCAATGATCTGGCCATGTCCTGGATCATCCAGCAGCTGGATCTGGACGTGAACAAGGTGCCCGCCCCGTCTGACCCTCAGGTCGGTGCCATCGTCGGCGCGGGCGAGGGGGACTTTTCGCTGGCGCAGGCGGATATCGCGCTGAACGCATGGCAGTCGGACAAGGTGGACGTGCTTCTGGTGACGGGCGACAGTGTGCCCGCACCCTGGACGGATGACCCGAACGTGGTCTCGGCCACCGCGGCCGGGCTGCCGCCCGCGCCCTTCGGCCTCTTCATGGGGTTTGTCGTGCCCAAGGAGGTTCCGGCAGAGCGGGTGGAATGGCTTTACACCTTGTTCAAGGCCGCCGCCGAAAGCGAGGTGCACCAGAAGCGCGCGGGCACCATTCCGGGTCTGACCTTCGATATCATCGGGCCGGAGGCCGCGCAGAAGGTGAAGGAGGATATCATCACCTTCCTTGATCCGGTCGTCCGCGACCTGGGCCTGCATATCGACGGCTGACAAAGACGCTGACATGGACACCGGGGGCCCGCATTGACCGGACCCCCGGCCTTTCCGCAGGAGAGACCAAGATGACCGACGAGATTTCGCATCCCATCACCATGGACAAGCGCGTGGATCTGGCGCTGGCCGGGGCTGTGGTCGCCACCGGCCTTCTGGCCATCTGGATGGCGCATGACTTCCGTATCGGCAAGTTTCCCGATCCGCTGACCTCACGCGGGGTGCCCTATATCGCCGGGGGGGCGCTGGTGGCGGGGGGCGCGCTGCTGGCCTTCCGCCGCCTGTCCGGCTGGCGTGATCTGCCGGGTCACCTGACCGTGTCCGAAGGCACCGAGGATGAGGCGGGCCACCCCGCCAGCAGCCTGCGCGCCTTTGCCATCATGGCCTGTGCCTTTGTCTGGGCGGCGCTTCTGGTGCCCGCGGGCTATCTGATCGCCACGCCCTTGTGCCTGTGCGGGATGATGTGGGCCATGCGGGTGCGGGCGCCGCTGCGGCTGATCGGCTTTCCGGTCGGGTTCACGCTGATCACATGGGTGATTTTCGCGCAGATGCTGAACGTTCTTCTGCCGCTGGGGCCGTTGGCACCTTTGGCGCGGCGGCTGGGGCTGATGTATTAGGACCTGCAAAGGATCCGGTGGCAAAGGGCCGCGGCGGAATATCCCGCCGCGGCCCTTTCTTATTGCGCCTGTCCGATGTCGCGCAGCCGTTGCACAGCTTCGGCCCGGGCGGCGGCGGCACGGCGGGCGGTCCTGACGGTGGTCACCGTGCCATAGGCCAGAAAGGCCAGCGCCAGCAGCAGGATGCCCGCGGTCCACGGGCGGCTGACGAATTGCCAGACCGAATTGTCCTGCAACAACAGGCCCGAGCGCAGGTTGTTTTCCATCCCCGCGCCCAGCACCGCGGCCAGCGAGGCGCCCGCGACGGAATAGCCGTAGCGCAGCATGAAATAACCCACGACCCCGAAGCCCAGCATCAGGAACACCTCCAGCACCGAACGGTTGATGGTGTAGATCCCCAGCATCGTCAGACCAAGCGCGCCCACCAGAACCATCGTGCGGTCCAGCCGCACCAGATAGACCAGCGCCTTGCTGATGGGCCAGCCGATCAGCGCGAGCAGCACCGTGGCCCCCAGAAGGCCCGCGACGCAGGCATAAAGCAGCTCCGGCGCCTCGCGGATCATCATCGGGCCGGGCACGAAACCATGGATCAGCAGCGCGCCCAGCAGGATGACCATGGCCCCGCCGGAGGGGATGCCCAGACCGAAGGTCGGCACCATCTCGCCCGCCTGACTGGCGTTCTGCGCGGATTCGTTGGCGGCGATCCCCTCGACCGAGCCTTTGCCGTATTCCTCAGGCCGTTTGGACCAGAGCTTGGACTGCTGGTAGGAGATCACGGCCGAGGCGGTGCCGCTGACCCCCGGAATGGCGCCGATCACGCCGCCGATCAGCGTGCCGATACCCACGGCGGGGGTGATCTTCCACAATTCGCGCAACGGGGGGAAGGTCGCGTCGAACTTGGTCGACAGCTTGTCCCAGTCAAAGCTTTGCCGCATCGACCGGAACAGCTCGCTCACCGCCAGAAGGCCCACCACCGCGGCCGAGGTCTCGATCCCGCCGCGCAACTCGGCAATGCCGAAATCATAGCGCGACACGGCGGTGGTGGGGTCCCGCCCCACCATGGCGATCAACAGGCCGAAGGCGGCCGAGATCAGCCCCTTCACGATATTCTCGGACGTGATCGAGATGATGGCCGTGATGCCGAGGAAATAGAGCGCGAACATCTCGGGTGACAGGAAGACATAGGTCAGCCCGGACAGCGGCACCACCATCAGCAGGAACAGGAAGATCGAGAAGAACTGCCCCACGACCGAGGCATAGAAGGTCACCCCCATGGCCAGCCCGGTCTGCCCCTTGCGGTGCAGCGTATAGCCGTCGATCGCCGTCAATACCGCCGAAGGCGTTCCGGGCAGGCCGACAAGAATGGCCGGAATCGAATTGCCGAAACTGGCGCCGACATTGATCGCCACCAGAAAGGCCACCGCATAGACGGGCGACAGGCCAAAGGTGAAGGGCACCATCACCCCGATGGCAATGACCGAGGTGATGCCCGGCAGCGCCCCCGCTGCCGATCCCCAGACCACCCCGGCAAGGATGATCAGAAGCATGAAAGGGTCCAGCCCGAAGCGCAACGCCTCGGCCAGCGAAGTCAGCATGATATCCATAGCGGCAATCCTCCCAAAGCGCCGTCCGGTTCTGGCCGGGCGCCTTTGGCGCAGGTCCGGCCTTGCGTCCGGCCCCCGGTTGCCTCGGCCGACGGGGTGAATGCGGGGGCGGATCAGACGATTAAGCCGCCGCAAGGCCGGACAGGTCAACATAAACCACTGAAATCATGATATAATATTATCGTATGCCCCTTAGTATGAATGATGATTTCCGGCCCCGGCCCGGATCGGATTATCACGGGTCCACACCGCCAGCGCAGGAGGAGAAGGCATGGCAGTTGCACGGGAAATCGGTCTGGCCATCGTGGGATGCGGCACCATCGGACGTATCCGGGGCATTCTGGCGCGGGATTATCCGGGCATCCGCTGGCTGGGCCTGTGCGATGTGAACGAAGGGCTGGGCCAGCGGCTGAAAGAGGACACGCGGGCCGATTTCTTCACCACGGATTATGAGGAACTGCTGGCCCGCCCCGAGGTGGATGCCGTCATCATCGCCACGGATGAAAACAACCACGCCGGGCCCACGATCATGGCGGCCGGCCTGGGCCACGCGCTGTTCATCGAAAAGCCCCTTGCCACCGACGCGCGGGAATCTCTGACCATCCTCCGCGCGATCGAGGCCGCGGGCGTGGATGCGGTCCTTGGCTACACCCAACGTTTCCGCCGCCGGTTTCTGGCGGTGAAGGAACGGCTGGTCACCGGCCAGATCGGCGATGTGCATTCCGTGGTGACGCGGGCCTTCATGAACCGCATGGTGCCCATTGCCACCGTGCGCCGCACCCAGAACCGCCGCAACCTGACGCCCATGGTGGTCTCGGGCACCCATTCGCTGGACATGAGCCTGTGGCTGATGGAGGGCAAGCAGCCCGCCAGCATCTATGCCCGCTCCACCGACAAGGTGCTGTCGAAATGGGGCACCAAGGATTCCACCTTTGGCATCTTCACCATGGATGACGGGACGATCTTTTCCATGAACATCTCATGGGGCCTGCCCGAGGTCTGGCCCGGCTCGGTCTACGGGCTGGAGATCGGGATCGTCGGCACCGAGGGCGTGATCGACATCGAGGATACGCACCGCGATCTGGTGATGGCCACCAATGTGGCGCAGGGTGGCGGCTATGTGCCCGACGGCTATAACCCGCCCGCCCGGCATGTGGACTTCCTGACCAGCTATCCGCCGGGGGATCTGCATATGGGCCAGCTTTGGGGACCCATGCGTGAGGAAACCGTCAGCTGGTATCAGCGGCTGTGCATGGATCAGCCCACGCCGCATGCTACCGCGCAGGATGGCCACCGCAACCTTGTGCTGACCATGGCGATGGACCTGTCCGCCCGTCGCGGGGCCGAGGTGGCGCTGCCGGTCGATCTGGAGGAGTTGATGGAGGATTAGGCAACGGAGCGCCTTGCCGCGCCCCCGGGGAGGTTTTGCACCTCCCCGGACCCCTCCGCAGGATATTTGGACAATGTGGAATGGGATCGGGTTGCATGCCACGCGGGTGGCGGTGCTTCGCCTGCGACCCGCCCTGTGTTGGACGGGAGAGCCGCAATCAGACACTCCCGCTAATGGGGATGGCGGTGGGGCGCTGCTCAGCTGGCCTGCAGGAGAGACAGCGCCGCGGCCACCTCGGCCACCCGTTCGGCATTGTCGCGGGCGATGCGGCCGTCGGCCATGTAGATGTTGTTTTCAAACCCCACCCGCGCCTTGCCGCCGCGGCGGGCGGCCTCGGTCAGGCAGGCCGTTTCCTGCGGGCCGAAGGCGCAGACCGCCCAATCCGCGACCAGCCCCACCGACCGCGCCCGGGCCAGAGGCGCGTCCATGTCGGCGGCGGCGGAGAGCTGACCGGTCGCATAGCGGCCCAGCACATGCAGCACCTGAAGGCCGTGCCTTGGCACCGTGCCATCGGCCACCAGTCGGGCCAGAACCGCCACCTCGTCAGCCGAATAGAGGATGTGCTGCACCGCCGTTCCCGCCTCGGCGCATTCGGCGAACAGCCGTGCGGTATCCGCGGTGTCGCCGTCGTCCAGAATCTCTCCGATGGCGATGGAGACCGCCGCCGGACGCAGCGCACGGACCAGCGCCCGCTGCTGCGCGGCGGTATAGCGGCCCACCGCTTCGGTGGTGATCTGCACGGCCATGCCGGGCACATGCTGCGCCATCCCGGCCAGAAGCTCCCGGTAGAGGCCGGCATCCAGCACATGCGCGCCCGATCCGTCGCGCACATGGGCATGCAGGCCGTCTGCGCCGGCGGCATGGCAGGCGGCGGCGGTTTCCACCACCTGTTCCACGGTCAGCGGCAGCGCAGGGTGATCGACCCGCCCGCGCCGCGCCCCGTTCGGAGCGACCATCAGCCGGGGCAGCGGCGTCACAGAAGCACCGTCTGCCCGCTGTCGGCGGAGCGGCAGATCGCCTCATAGACGGCGATATTGCCGATCAGTTCGGCCTCGCTCCAGGGATATGGGGCCCGTCCGCGGATGGCATCGGCAAAGGCCTCCAGGTTGGCGGTGACGGCATCGGTCCAGTCGATGCCCACCCGTTCGGGCACGCCGCCTTTGGGGCAGTAGATCCAGTCCGTCACCCCGCCGGGTGTGTCGGGATGGGTGCCGTTGCGCACCTCGACCCAGCCGTCCGAGCCGAAGACGTGAAAGCGCATGAAATGCGGGGTGTTGAGGATCGCCTGCATCTGGCCGGTCATCCCCGCGGCAAAGCCGAATTGCGCCACCACCATATCGCCGGTGGGCCAGCCCAGCGTGCGGTCCCGCACCTGCGCCTGAACGGTGGCGACGGGGCCGAACATCCACAGGAGCAGGTCGGTCAGGTGAATGCCCATCCCGGTCATCCCCGCGCCGGGCGACAGTTCTTTCGAGGTGCGCCAGCCATCGGCGGGAATGCCGATCAGCTTGTTATGGCTGAAGGCGCATTCCACATGCATCACCGTGCCCAGACCGCCTTCGTCCAGCAGCGCCTTCAGCCGCCGCATCGCGGGTTCGAAGCGGCGCTCATGGCCGATGCCCAGCACCACGCCCGCGTCGCGGCAGGCAGTGACAGAAGCGCGGGCGCTGGCCTCGGTCAGGCCCAGCGGCTTTTCGCAGAACACATGCTTGCCCGCGGCGGCCGCGGCGCGGACCTGCTCTTCGTGGAACATATGCGGCGTGGTCAGCACCACCGCCTCAATCGCCGGATCGGAGAGCAGCGCATCATAGCTGTCGCGCGCGGCGATGCCCATGGCCGTAATGTCGGCATGCAGTGCTGTGACGGGTTCGGCCACCGCCACCACCTGCAACTCCGGGTGGCCTTTCAGCCGGGTGGCGATATGGCGGCCCCACCAGCCGAAACCTGCAATTCCCAGCGTCAGCATGCGCTTCCTCCCTGTGCCAGAAACGGCGCGGTTGTGGCATTGAACAGGCCGGGGTTCTCCATGTTCGGCACATGGGCCAGCCCCGGCAGCTGCGTCAGATGGCCCTGCGGGGTGACTTCGGCCATGGCCTGCATCGCGGCGGGGGGTGCGGCCAGATCCTCGGCGCCCACGACATACAGAACCGGCATCGGCAGGCGGGCCAGATGCCGCAGATAATCCAACCCCTGCAAGGCGCGGGCGCAGCCGGTATAGCCGGTGACCGGGGTGGCAAGGATCATCGCTGCGGCGCGGTCGCGCGGGCCGGGCGGGCAGGTGGGAGAGAACCAGCGCGACAAAGTGCCCTCAAGAATCGCCTCCATCCCGCCCGCGGCGATGGCCGCGATCCGGTCGTCCCAGCCCGAGACGAAAGGCGGCGGATTGTCGGCCCGGGCATCGCAGACCACCATCCGCCCGATCCTGTCGGGCTGCGCCAGCCCAAGGCCAAGCGCCGTCATCCCGCCCAAGGACAGGCCCATGACATCGGCCTTGTCCGCGCCGACATGATCCAGCACCGCGGCCATGTCGGCCACTAGCATCGGGAAATCATAGGGGCCTTCGGGTGCGCTGCTCTGGCCATGGCCACGGGTGTCATAGCGGATGACCCGGTGGGTCCGGGTCAGCGCCGTAATCTGGTCGTCCCACATCGTCAGATCTGCGGCCAGAGAGTTGGACAGGAGAAGCCAAGGCCTCCCGTCCTGCCCGTCGATCCGGGCGGAAAGGGTGGCGCCGTTCGCAGGAATGCTGATCCGGGTCATTGCGCGGCCTCCTGCCGGCCCTCGGCGGCATTGATCAGCGGCAGCACCTTTTCCGCCATCAGAACCTTGGACCGCCGCGCCAGCGCCGTATCCACCCAGTCATGCCCGGCATAAAGCAGCGTGCCAAAGCGGCCGGTCTGTTCGCGGAAGGCCAGCAGGTCATCGGCCACCTTGTCCGGTGTGCCGAAGGTGACAAGCCGGTCCATCACATAGTCCAGCGTTACCGCCTCATCCGGCATGGACTGATCCTCCTTGAACAGATTGGCGCGGCCGTTCTTCACCAGCTTGGTCAGAAGCTGGCGGTAATAGAACAGATAGGGGCTGTTTTCCCCCAGGACATAATCACGGGCCACTGCGGGATCGTCTGAGACGAAAACACTTTTCGCCACACGCCAGTTGTCCAGATCGGCCACACGCCCGCCCTGACGACAGCCCTCCTCATAACAGCCGCGATGCGAGGCGACCCATTTCGGCATCAGGAAATTGGCCGAGATCGGGTCCCATCCGCGGGCCGCCGCCGCCGTCACCCCCTTGGAAAAGGGCGCCACCGCGGTGACGATCACCGGCGGATGCGGGCGTTGCAGCGGCTTTCCCACGACGCCCTGCCCGATCTCTTCCATCAGGGTGCGGGCGGTGGAGATGGTCCAGTATTTGCCTTTCAGGTCATAGGGCGGGTTCTGTGTCCACAAGGCCAGCACCATGTCGATGGCCTCCAGAAACATGGCGTTGCGGTCCTGGTCCAGCGTCCCGAAAATCTCGGCATCGGACAAAAGACCGCCCGGGCTGATCCCGAAATTCAGCCGTCCGTCCAGAAGATGGTCCAGCATGGCGATCTGGGCCGCCACATGGGCAGGGTGGATGTTCGGCAGGTTCACCGTGCCGGTGCCCAGCCGCATCTGGCGGACACGGCCTGCCAACGTGGCGATGAACAGCGCCGAGGAGGTGATGTTCTCCGCCGCATCGGTGACATGCTCGCCCACATAGCCTTCGGCAAAGCCCAGCTCATCGGCCAGCAGGAACGCCTCCTGATCCTCGCGCAGCGACTGGCGCCAGTCCTTTGCCAGCGGATGGATGGGCATGGTAAAAAACCCTAGACGCATGAGCGGCCTCCCTTGTTGGGGGCAGGTTAGCTTGCGGCGGGATACCAGAAGAAACGATAAGTTCTGATAGAGGTAATCCGAATCCGGAATACCCCTTTACGCAGCATGGGCCGCCAGAACCTCGCGCCAGCGCCGCGCGCTTTCCTCATATTCCGCGCGCAGCCGCGTCAGGAACAGGCCCGCCGCCGGGGGCAGCGCCCGGGTCGCGGGTTCCACCACGGCATAGCTGACCGTCATGGCCGGATCGACCAGCGGGTTCAGGCACAGGGTCCGCGCCTCGATATCCCGGGTCACCATGGTTGCGGGCAGGATGGTGACATAATCCGACGACCGCACCAGCTCCAGCGTGGCGATCATCGCGTCCATGTCCAGAATCGAGGCCACGCGCAGGTTTGATTCGCCAAGGAAAGCCTCAATCGCGTTGCGCCGCGCATTTCCCGGTGCGGGCAGCACCAGCTTCAGCGGCTGAAGATCGGCCAGCCGGACGGGGGCCAGATGGGTCAGCGGCCCGTCAGCCCGGCTGACAAGAATTTCCCGGTCCGTCCCCAGATAGCTGGCCGTCAGTCCGGGCGGGGCCGGTGCCTGCGGGACAATGGCGAAATCCGACACGCCTTCCTGCACCATCTGGGTCAGCACGGCGCTGAATGCCTCGACCACGGTCAGGTCCACATTGGGATACTGGGTCACGAAATCATTCAGCACCGGGGCCAGCAGATTGCGGGTAAAGGTCGGCATCAGCCCGACTTTCAGCGGACCCGAAACCTTTCCGGAAAGGTTTTTCAGTTCAGCCTCGGCCTGATCGATCTGCCGCAGGATCTCGACCGCGCGGGCATAGAACAGCTGGCCCGGACGCGTCAGCGTCACCCCCCGGGGCGAGCGTTCGAACAGCGAAACACGCAGGTCCTCCTCCAGATTGCGGATCTGCATCGACAGGCCGGATTGCGTGGCGTTCAGCCGCTGGGCGGCCTTGTTGAAAGACCCCTCTTCGGCAATGCCGACAAAGGTATGAAGCTGCCGCAGGTTCATGGAAAAGCCCTTCCGGTATCATGCCACATGATAGCTAGGTGCAAATCTTATTGTTATGCCTGAATGCCGTTTGTCAAATATCTCTTTCGGCAGACCCCCAGTTCTGCCGGAGGAGAGATGCTTGCCACCCCCGCCAAACCCGCTGACCCCGGCCCCGGCTGCACGCCGGAGCTTTATCGTCAGGTCATGGGCTGCTTTCCCACCGGGGTGACGGTGATGACGGTCAGCCTGCCCGACGGCAGCCGCGCCGGTGTCACGGCCAGTTCGTTCAACACCGTGTCGATGGACCCGCCGCTGATCCTGTGGAGCCTTGCGCTGAAGGCACCCAGTCTGGCGGCCTTTCGCGCGGCGGATCATTTCGCCGTCAATGTGCTGGCCGAGGCGCAGCACGGGCTGGCGCTGCAATTCGCCCGCCCGTCCGAGGACAAATTCGCCGGGGTCGGTCTTGTGGCAGGTGTCACCGGTGCGCCGCTGATTGCCGGGGCGTTGGCCCATATCGAGTGCCGGATCACCCAGCGCTATGCCGGCGGTGATCATGAGATCATGCTGGGCGAGGTCATCGCCCTGTCCCGCGACGAGGGGGAGCCTCTGGTCTTTCGCGGGGGCCGGTTCCACCGGCTGACCCCACATTGAACATGCCATGTCCGGACAAGGGCATTGACTCATGTCCGGACATGGTTAGTCTCTTGTCACCAATCCGGCGGGGAGACCGGAGGTGACGCAGGACTTCCGGTCTGATCTGCGCCCAGGGTTTCAGTTTGATTTCGCGCAGTTCGTTTCCCGGAGGGAGGAGGGCGCGCGCCATGGTGGCGCCGCGTCGCAAGGGAGGAACAGACATGACACTGACGGTGAACCGCCGCATGGCGGTGCGCGGCCTCTTGTTGTCCGCGGCGATAGGCCTTGCCGGGCCTGCCCTGTCGCAGGACAAGAAGGCCCCGCTTGCGGATGGATTTCCGAACAAGCCCATCATCCTGATGGTGATCGACGAACCGGGATCGGTGGATTCCCTTTATGCCAACCAGCTGGCCGAGGCGGCGAAGAAGATCTCGCCCCAGCCGGTGGTGGTGGAACACCGGGTGGACTTTACCAATTTCGGCACCTGGGAGGGTATCGCCTGGATCAAGGATCAGGGCGAACTGGGCGCGCAAGGCTATATCACCTATGTGCTGACCCTGCCGGATGCGATGATCGACATGGCGGCCATCGACATCGAGGGCATGACCGGCATGACGGTGGATGACATGAACCCCGTCATCGCGACCGAGCGGGTGCCTTTCATGTTTATCCAGCGCACCGGCGCCCCCTGGGGCGATACGATTCAGGGCTTTGTCGAACATGCAAAGGCCAATCCGGGCACGGTGCGCCATATCACCGGCGGCCCCGGCGGCGGGATGGATGCGGCGATGCGGTTCTGGCTGTCGGGCCTTGGCGTGACGGTGATGGATGTGATCGGCGGCAACCCGACCGAACGCGCGCTGGCCGTCGCCTCGGGCGAGGGGGATATCACCGCCGCGCCGCCGGATGTGCTGATGCCGCATCTGGACGCGGGCAAGGTCGTGCTGATGATGGGGGCGGGCACCGATCCCTTCCCGGCTCCGTGGGATGCGGTGCCGACATCCGGCAGCCTTGGCATCGAAAACGATCCCTTCCAGCAGACACGGACCGTCGCCACCTCGCCCGATGTGCCGGACGAGCACCGCCAGTGGCTTTACGAGATGTTCAGTGCGGCGGCACAGGACCCGGCCTTTGTGGAACAGCGCCACAAGATCATGGCGCTGGACATGGTGGATCTGGACCCGGCCGAGTCCAAGGCGCTGTCTGAACTGGGCCTGAACACGGCCATCGGCATGTTCAAGTCGCTGGGCATCTACTGGGCCGACCAGTAGGCGCCCGCGCCCGCCGGCGCGTCTGGGACGTGCCGGCGGTGCAGCAATCAACGGAGACAGGTATGGACCGTCGTCTGGATATCGCCCTTGCCGTGGGCTTCATGGTGCTGGGCCTCGTCGTGCTCTGGCAGGCCGGCGGCATCCGCATGGGCGTGATGCGCGATCCGGTGGGGCCGCGCGCGGCCTTCTACTTCTGCGGAGCAATCATGCTGGGCGGAGGCGGATTGGTGGTGCTGCGGCACTGGCGTGCGCTGCGCCGGGGTGCGGGCCGCCTGACCGATCCGGAAGGATCGACCGATACCGAGGGCTTTCCGGCCAGCCTGACGCGGGCGGCCTCACTGGCAGGACTGTGCTTTGCCTATGCGGCCCTGTTCAATCCGCTGGGCTATCTGCTGGCAACCCCGCCCTTCATCGTGGCGGCTCTGGCCGTGCTGGACCAGAGGCGATGGGGCGTGAATGTGCTGATCGCCATTCTGTTCACCGGGATCGCCTATGTCGTCTTCGGCCATGTGCTGGGCGTGCGGATGCCGCATGGGCCGCTGACGCAGCTGTTCCGCGATCTTGGCCTGATCAACCTGTAAGGACCCAAAGCCGATGGATTTTCTTGCCCCCCTGATTGGCGGCGTCTCGCTTCTGGGCGATCCGATGATCTGGCTGGCCGTGGCCGCCGGAACCGTCTTCGGCGTCATTGCGGGCGCCATGCCCGGCATCGGAACGACACTGGCCTATGGCCTTGTGCTGCCCTTCACCTTCGTCATGCCGCCGGTGATCGGCGTGGCCTTCCTGCTGGCGATCAGTGTGGGCGTGGGCTACGGCAATTCGATCCCTGCCATCCTGATGGGTATTCCGGGCAACCCGGCCGCCATCCTGACGGTGATCGACGGCTTTACCCTGCACAAACGCGGCGAAAGCGGGTTGGCGCTTGGCGTGTCTTTCGTCGCGGCACTCGGCGGGCAGATCCTGTCTATCGGGATGTTCGTCATCCTTGTCGTGCCGCTGATGGGCATGGCCTATCATTTCTCCTTCCCGGAAATCTTCGCGCTCTACTCGCTTGGCATCGTGGCGCTGGTCAGTCTGGCCGGGGACAATATCGTCAAGGGACTGATGGCCGCGGCACTGGGCCTGTGCATCGGGCTGGTGGGGCTGGACCCGATCAACATGGTCACCCGGCTGGATTTCGGCCTGCGCGACCTGCGGTCCGGCTTTGACGAGGTGGCCGTGGTCATCGGGATTCTGGCGATTGGAGAGCTGTTCCGGTCCGCCCGGCAGGTGTTCCAGTGGCAGGACGGGTCGGCCGGGGCCGAGGGCAACCGCTTTCCGTCGTGGAAGCGCATCCGCCCCGCGGTGCCTGCCATGGTGACGGGCACGGTCACCGGCACCTTTGTCGGCGCCATCCCGGGCGCAGGGGCCACGCCGGCCGCGATGATCAGCTATCAGGTGGCGCAGATGCTGTCGAAAAAGCCCGAGGAATTCGGCCGCGGGTCTATCGAGGGGATCGGCGCGAATGAGGCGGCGCAGAACGCCTCCAACTCGGGCGAACTGATCCCGACCTTGGGCCTTGGCATCCCGGTCTCCGGCTCGATGGTGCTGCTACTGGCCGCGCTGACGGTGCAGGGCTTTGTGCCCGGCCCGCTGATGGTGACCAATGCGCCGGAGCTGCTGTTCGCGGCCATCGCCGGGCTTCTGGCTTCGTCCCTGCTCTTGCTGGCTACCGGCTGGGGCATGGCCCGGGCCATGCTGAAGGCGGTGCAGCTGAACCGGCAGGTGATCCTTGTGCTGTCGCTGGCGATGATCGTCATCGGCGTCTATGCGATGAACACCAAAAGCTTTGACATCATGGTGGCCATGATCGCGGGCTGCGTCGGCTATGGCATGCTGCGCTATGGCTATTCCACCGCCGCCTGCGCGCTTGGCGTGTTCCTGGGACGCGAGTTCGAACGCAGCCTGCGCATCGGCCTGAACATGAACGACAACAGCGCGGCGCAGTTCTTCAGCCGACCGATCACGCTGGTGATCCTGCTGGTGGCGCTGGCGCTTCTGGTCTTCGGCCTGCGCAAACAGGCGCAGACCCGGGCTCGGGTGCGGGCCGCCCGGGCTGCGGATGTAGCCAATAATCCCCTCAACTGACGGAACAGAAACGATGAGACAGGTTGAAGTTGCGGTTATCGGCACCGGTTGGTGCGGGGGCATCCGGGCGCAGACACTGGCGCAATCTGCGCTGGTCGACCGCCTGCACATCTGCGAAATCCGGCCCGAACGGCTGGAGGAAGTGCGCGCGCTGGTGAACCCGGCGACGGCCACCGCGGATTATCAGGAGATCGTGGCGAATCCGGCCATCGAGGTGGTCTATATCTCTACCACGCCGGAGCCAACGCATTACCCGATTGCCCGCGATTGCCTGAAGGCGGGCAAGCATGTGCTGCTGGAGAAACCCATCGCGCTGGAGCTGCACGAGGCGGATGACCTGATCAATCTGGCCCGCGCTGGGAACCTGAAGTTCACCATCGGCTATTCGCAGCGGTTCAATCCGAAGATCGCCTTCGCCAAGAAGAAGATCAGTGATGGCACCTTGGGGCAGGTGGTCAATGTCATGGTCAGCCGCCATCTGTCGCGGTCGCTGGGTAAGAAGATTGCCAGCCGGGTCAAGCTGTCCCCCGCGGCGATGGAATCCACCCATGATCTTGATTTCGTCTATTGGCTTCTGGAACCGGCCAAGCCGGTGCGGGTCTATTCGCAGGGTGCCTATGGCTATATGCAGCCCTTGAACGGGTCCTTCGATTGCCAGTGGTCCATTGTCACCATGGACAATGGCGTGGTGGTCACCGTGGGGGGCGGCTGGAATCTTCCGCCCAGTTATCCGAACTATTGCGGGACGTGGATCGAGATCACCGGCACCGAAGGCGCGCTGATCCTGGATGACACCGCGCGCGATCACTGGCTGAACACGGTCGAGGGCGGCACGCAATTTGCCATGTCCACCATGCCGGGCGAACATGTGGACCATGTCTTCGCCGGCCAGATGGGGCCTGAGACGCTGCACTTCCTTGAGGCCTGCCTGATGGACCGCCCCGTGATGGTGGAACCCACCCATGCAAGGCTGGTGATGGAAAGCTACACAGCCGCCGACATCTCGGCCGCGCTGCACGAGCCGGTGAACCTGCCCCTATCCAATGCCGCGCTGGCGCAGCTGGCCGATATGAAGAAGGCCGGATGACATGCCCCCGCGCCCCCGCCAGCGCGAGCCGCTTTATGCCGTGATCGAGGCGACCCTGCGCGACGACATCGCCGCCGGGGTGCAGCCGCTCGGCTCATGCCTGCCGACCGAGCATGAGCTTTGCGCCCGGTTTCAGGCCAGCCGTTTCACCATAAGGCAGGCACTGAACGGGTTGCGTGCGGCGGGGATGATCGAACCGCGGCCGGGCATCGGTACCTTTGTGGTGGCCACCGCGCCGCGGGCCGCACTGGTGCAGACGCTGACCTCGGTCGAGGAGCTGCTGCAATATCCCGGCGCCATGCTGCGGGAAAACCAGCGCTCGCAGCAGATTGCCGCCGATGCCGCGCTGGCCGACCTTCTGGATTGCGCGCCGGGCGATCCGTGGCTTTGGCTGCATGCCACGCGCCGCACCGTGGGGGCGGAGTTGCCGCTCTGCTTCATGGAGGCGTGGCTCGCGCCCCGGTTCGCCGCGGTGACAGAGGCGGCCCGCAGCGACGGCAGCCCGCTGCTGATCCTGCTGGAACGGCAGTTCGGCCAGCGCGCCGCCCATGCGCAGATCCAGATGACGGCGGGCCGGGTCACGTCAGACATTGCCGCCCCCCTGATGGCCGAGGCCGACAGCCCCGCGCTGGTGATCACCCGGCGCTACCGCGATGCCACGGGGGCGGTGTTTCTGGCCACCCGGCTGACCCATCCCGAGGGCCGCTTTTCGCTGAACTTCGAATTCCAGACGCCCTGATCATGAAAGAGGACGCCATGACCGCTGACCGCCCCCGCACCTTCGACATCCACGCCCATATTCTGGAGAAGGAGACGGTCGCCGCGCTGAATGCCGCCACGCCCGAGGCGCAGGTTTCGATCACCGACACGGACGAGGATTTCTCGGACCTGACCGTGCGCGGCGTGACCTACCGGAAATTCCCCCGCGGGGGGTGGGATGTGGCCCGGCGCATCGCCGATATGGACCGCATCGGCTATGACCGGCAGCTGCTGGCCGCCACGCCGCAGACGTTTCTTTATGACATCCCGGCCGAGCATGGGCTGATCGCCGCGCAGGTGCAGAACGATGCCATTCTGGCGCGCTGTGCCGCGCAGCCCGACCTGTTCATGGGTCTCGCCACACTGCCGATGCAGGCACCGGACAAGGCGGCGGCGGAACTGGCCCGCGCGATGGACCGCGGCATGACGGGCGCGATGATCGGGTCCAACACCAATGGCACCAATCTGGACGACCCCGCGCTGGAACCCCTCTGGGCCGAAGCCGAACGCCGCGGTGCCTTCATGATGATCCATCCGGTCAAGGTGGCCGGGATGGACCGGCAGAAAAGCTATTACCTCCAGAACTTCATCGGCAACCCGTTGGACACCACCATCGCCGCCGCCAGCCTTGTCTTCGGCGGCGTGCTGGAGCGGTTTCCCGGCCTGAAGATCGTGCTCAGCCACGGCGGCGGCTTTACCCCCTATCAGGCGGCCCGCTGGATTCACGGCTGGGCCGAACGGGACGAGGCGAAGCTGCAGCTGAAGGGTGACCCCGGGCCCTCGCTGGACCGGCTGATCTATGACGCCATCCTGCATGACGGCCTGCCGCTGCAATTCCTTGTGGATTATGCCGGGTCGAAGCGCGTTCTGCTCGGGTCGGATTATCCGTTCGACATGGGGCAGTATGACCAGATCGAGGTGATCAACGGGTTGCGCCTGACCGATGCCGAACGCCGCGACCTGCTGGCTGTTGCGGCTGAGGCGCTGGTTCCGGGCGCTGCCGGATGACGGGTGACCCGTGCATTCCGGCCCCGGTGCTGCGCGGTTTCCTTGCCGCGGCGCTGGTCTCCGGCGGCCTGCCCGAAGGGGATGCCGCAACCGTGGCCCGGCTGATGGTCGAGGCGGATCTTCTGGGCGCTGAAGGTCACGGCACCTTTCGCCTGCCGCGCTATATGGCGCGGCTCCGGGCGGGCGGGTTCAACACCCTCCCCGACATCCGCCCCGTCGCGCAAAAAGGGGGTCTGGCGCTTCTGGACGGCGACAATGCCATGGGCCATCTGGTGATGGAGCGGGCGGCGCATCTGGCGGTGGATCTGGCCCGCAGCCATGGCATCGGCTGGGTCGGCACCCGCCGGTCGAACCACGCCGGCGCCGCGGGGGTCTATGCGACGATGGTGGCCGAGGCCGGGATGGCGGGTCTTTACCTGGCCGTGGGCAACGCCAACCACATGGCGCCCTGGGGCGGGACAGAGCTTCTTCTGTCCACCAACCCGATCGCCATCGCCCTTCCCGCGCCGGGCCATCCGGTGCTTCTGGACATGGCCACCACCGTTGCCGCCTATGGCAAGGTGAAACTGGCGGCGCAGCGCGGGCAGCAGATGCCCGAAGGCTGGATGATCGACGCTTCGGGCAACCCTCTGACCGATCCGGCACAGGCCGCGGGCGGGTCGCTCCTGCCCATCGGCGGGCCAAAGGGGTTCGGCCTGTCGCTGATGTTCGGCCTTCTGGCGGGAACGCTGAACGGGGCCGCCTTCGGGCGCGACGTGATCGACTTCAACGCCGATGACCGGACCGAGACCAACACCGGGCAGGCGGTCCTTGCGCTGGATCTGTCGGTGCTGGGCGATCCGGCGGTGCTGGCCGCACAGGTGGGCGCCGTCTGCGACGACATCCGCGCCTCGGCCCTGCGGCCCGGATTTGACGCGATCCGCCTGCCGGGGGACCGCTCTCTGGGCGGGCGGGAGGATCGGCTTGCCCGGGGCATTCCGCTGTCACCGGCGCTTCTCGCACAGCTGGATCAGCTGGCCGCGGAACAGGGGATCGCGCCGCTTAACCGAAGCTAGCCGCCGTATTTCTCCAGAAACGCCTCGGCCTTCATGCGGCGGAAGTCGGGCAGGGCCTCGCGCAGTGTGGCGTGGTCCCAGTCCCACCAGGCCAGCGCCAGCAGGCGTTCCCCAATCTCAGGCGGAAAGCGGCCGCGGACGGGCAGGGCAGGGCAGCCCGCCACGATCAGGAACGGCGCCACATCCTTGGTCACCACCGCCCCCGCCGCGACGATGGCGCCGGGGCCGATGGTCACGTCCGGCTTGATGATCGCACCATGGCCAATCCAGCAATCATGCCCCAAGAGCGTGCGTCGCGCCTGCCGGGCGGCGAAGAAGGCGGCATCGTCGGCCTCCTCCTCCCAGTAATAGCTGCTGCGATAGTGGAAATGGTGCAGCGCGGCATGGCCGATCGGGTGATCGGTCGGCCCGATCCGGGTCATGGCGGCGATGTTCACGAACTTACCCACCGTGGTGTTGGCGATATCCGACAGCCGGTCGCAATAGGAATAATCGCCAAAGCTGGAATGGGCGATGCGGGCACCCTGTCCCACCTCGCACCAGGCGCCGAAGGTGGAGGCGGTGATCTGCGCGCCGTCATGCAGATAAGGCGCATCGGCAGAAAGTTTCGGCATCATTCCCCCCGGATCAGCCGGCGGCGCAGCCAGCCCGAGAAGCTGTCCATCGCCATGATCGTCAGCACGATCAGCACCATGTAATAGGCCACGTCCTCCCAGTCGCGTTGGGTCTGGATGGCCTGGGTCAGCAAAAGCCCGATCCCCCCGCCCACGATGGCGCCGATCACCGTGGCGCTGCGGGTGTTGGATTCGAAGAAATACAGCACCTGGCTGAGGAGAATGGGCATCACCTGCGGCAACACACCGAACCGCGCCCGTTGCGCGGTATTGGCCCCGGTGGACCGGATGCCCTCGACCTGCTTTTCGTCGATATTCTCCAGCGCCTCGGAAAAGGTTTTGCCAAAGCTGCCGGTGTCGGTCAGCGCCATGGCCAGCGCGCCGGTCATCGGGCCGGGGCCGAAGGCGCGCGCCAGAACGATGGTCCAGATCAGCCCGTCGACCCCGCGGATGAAATCGAACACCCGGCGCATGGCAAAACGCACGGGGCCCACCGGGTTGGTGTTGCGCGCCGCCACGAAGGCCAGCGGCAGTGCCACGATGGCCGCGCCGAACGTGCCAAGGAAGGCCATCAGAATCGTCTCGAATATGGCCCAGAACACGTCCGAATGCCGCCACATCGGATTGGTCCAGAAGTCCTGTGCCACGGCAGAGATGTTCGCCTGATCCGGACGCACCCGATCCCCCCACAGCACGGCGGCGCCGATCTCAGGCCAGCTCATCCAGGCGAAGGGGCTGTCGGGCGTGAAGAAGAACAGCGGCCAGCCCGGAAAATAGCGGAAGGTTTCCAGCTTGGACCGGGTGTAGGTCACGCGGCCGGCATCGGTGGTCACAGTCACCCGGGTGTCCGAGGCATTGATCCAGTCCGGTACCGCGCCGGGCGTGGTCAGGATCAGCTTTCCGTCCGCATCGGGGCGGATGTCCAGCGTGCCATAGCCCGGAACGTCATAGCGCGCGCCAGTGGCGTCATAGGTCACAAGGTGGCCGCCGCCCAGATCGACCGTCGTCACATCGCCGGTCTGCGTCACCCAATCCGGCAGGCGTCCCGCGGGATAGCGGCCCTTGTTCTCTCCCTCGACCGCGACGGAGAGGTCGCCCGTGCGGTTGTCGCGGCTGACATGGGTCTTGTAGCTGACGAAATCAGCCAGAAGGATGCGGGCATTGTCCATCCGCGCCCGTTCGGCCAGTCCGGCCAGATCGAAGGCCACGGCGGCGTAGAGCAGATAGGCCAGAATCGCGGCAGGCACCGCAAAGGAGAACAGGCGGCGGCGGGAGAACCGGGCCAGAACCTCCTCTTGCAGGGACACAGGGGCAGAGGTGGCAAACGCGGTCATGGCATCAGCCCTTTACAAGGCGGTGGCGGGCATGATCGGACAGCCGGTCGATCGCCACGATGGTCAGGAACAGGATCAGGAAGATGGCGACGACCAGATCGAACCGGCCCTGTCCCCATTGCATGGCAATCTTCAGGTCATAGCCAATGCCGCCCGCCCCCACGAAGCCAAGGATGGCGCTGGCCCGCACATTGATTTCAAACCGCATCAGCGCATAGCTCAGCCAGTTGGGCGCCACCTGCGGCAGGACGCCCAGCCACATCTTCTGCACCCAGCCCGCGCCGACCGAGGTCAGCCCCTCGACCGGCTTCAGATCGGCGTTTTCCGCCACTTCTGAGAAGAGCTTTCCCAAGGCGCCCGCCGTATGCAGCGCGATGGCAGCCACCGCAGGCACCGGGCCGCCGCCCAGAATATAGATCAGCACCAGCGCGATCACGATTTCCGGGATGGCACGGGCGGCGTCCATCATGCGGCGGAACGTTCCGGTCAGCCGGGGCCACCGCGCCAGACCGCGGGTGGAGAGCAGCGCCAGCACCATGGCGACAAGCCCGCCCAGCAGGGTGGAGACGGCGGCGATATTGATCGTCTCGATCAGCGAGGGCAGATGCGCCAGCATATGGCCGGGCAAAGCGGCGCGTTTCTCCCACGCTTCCGCGATCATCTCGGACGGGAAGTCGAACACCCGGTGCAGCCCGTCCAGAAAACCGCCCGCGTTGCGGCTTTCGGCCAGCCGGAAGCCCGAGGCCATGAGGACGCAGAACAGGACCAGCAGGATGCCGCCATAGAGCCGCCGCCGCCGCACCAGCTCCAGATAGGCGCTGCTCCGGTCGGCCGGGTCCGGGCGGGGCCCGCGTTCCGGTCCGAATGCGATATCCACCATGTGCTGACCCCGTCAGAATGAAATTGCCCGGCCCCTGGGGGACCGGGCAGAGCGTGATGAAAGGCTTATTGGCTGGCTTCCTGCAGCTTGCGCGCGGCGACCACGCCCAGATAGGCGTCATGGGTCACCGGAACGAAGTCCTTCGCCTCGCCGGCGGCCACGCCATAGGCGCAGGCCTTGTCGGTTTCGTGCAGGTCGGCGGTCAGCTGGATGACCTTGTCCTTCACGTCCTGCGGCAGCGCCTTGCGGACGACCATCGGGCCTTCGGGGATCAGCTTCGACTTCCAGATTTCGACCAGATCGTTCATGTCGACCAGACCGGCATCGGCCGCACGGCGGAAGGCGCCGGAATTGTAGCCGTCTTCCCAGTTGCCCAGACCATCCGCCCACGAGACACCTGCCGCGAAATCGCCATTGGCGACGCCGACGATGGTCTGCTCATGCCCGCCCGAAAATTTCACTTCGCCGAAATACTGGTCCAGCGGGCCAAAGGCTTCGGTCAGCTCGGCGCCGGGAACGAGATAGCCCGAGGTCGAATTCGGCTCTGCAAAGGCGAAAACCTTGCCTTTGGCGTCTTCCATCTTGGTGATGCCCGAGTCCTTGCGCGCAAAGCCGATGGAGTAATAGCCGGTCGATCCGTCCACATTCTGCTTGGTCAGCGCGACCTCAACCGCTTCCGGGTCGGTCAGATAGGCCTTGGCATAGCCCGAGGCGCCCAGCCATGCCATGTCGATGGTCCCGCCCAGAAGGCCCTGGATCACGCCGTCGTAATCGGCCGGGGTGAAGACCTTCACCGGCACGCCGAGAGCGGATTCGATGGCGGCGCGGTAGCATTCCTGATTGGTCAGCCGGTCCTGGGCGTTTTCGCCGCCCAGAATGCCGATGTTGAAGCCGGTGATCTCTTGCGCCGAAGCGGCAGAGGCAAGCGCGGTGGTGGCAGCAAGGGCCAGAGCAAGCGTCTTCATGGACTACTCCAGGGGTAAGGGTTGGAAAGGTCAGGCCATCAGCCGGTCGGCATAGGCCGCATCGGCAGAGGTATCCGCGGGGATTGCGGTCGAGGTCGCGGCCTCGTTGAAGGTTTCATCCGCGCCATAGATGTCGCGGGCGACCCCGGTCGAAAGCTGTTCGGGCGTGCCGTCAAACACGATCCGCCCGTCGCGCATGCCGATCACCCGGTCGCAATACCGCCGCGCGGTGTCCAGCGTGTGCAGGTTGGCAATCACCATCCGCCCGTCTTCGACATTGATCCGCTTCAGCGTATCCATGACGATCTGGGCATTCATCGGGTCAAGGCTGGCGATGGGTTCGTCGGCCAGAATGATCTTCGGGTCCTGCATCAGCGCGCGGGCGATGGCGACGCGCTGCTGCTGGCCGCCCGACAGCGCCTCGGCCCGTTTCGGGGCCTGTTCGGCGATGCCAAGCCGGTCAAGGATCTCCAGCGCACGCAGGATATCGGCGCGGGACCAGAGGTTGAACATCGTGGTGAGGGTAGATCGGCGGTTCAGGATGCCGTGCAGCACGTTCGATGCCACATCCAGCCGCGGCACCAGATTGAACTGCTGAAAGATCATCGCGCATTGGCTTTGCCATTCGCGGCGGGCGGCGCCCTGCAGGGACAGGATATCGCGGCCATCAACCCGGATTTCCCCCGTGCTGGCGTCGCTCAGCCGGTTCATCATCCGCAGGAAGGTGGATTTCCCCGCGCCGGACCGGCCGATGATGCCGACAAAGGCCGGGCAGTCCACGGCAAAGCTGATGTTGTCCACGGCGGCGCGCTTGCCGAAGATCTTGGTCACGTTCTGGACAACCAGCATGCGGCCCCCGTTTCATTGCCTTCGCGGGGGTCTTAGGCGGCCTCTGTGACAGTCAGGAAACGCCGGGCTGAAACTTTTGCGGCGGAGCGCAGATTCTGCCGTCTGAGAACGGGCAAAGAAAAACGCCCGACCAATGGCCGGGCGTCTGGTCAGTTTTGCGGCAGGATCAGAAGGACAATTCGCGGTCGCCCGCGGTGTCAATGATCCGGCTGGGCAGGCCCATGGTGTTCAGAAGGTTGATGAAGGGCTTCGGGTCCAGCTCTTCGGCATTGACCATGGTGCCCACATCCCACGTCCCGTCCGCAATCAGCAGGGCCGCGGCAACGGGGGGCACACCGGCGGTATAGCTGATGCCCTGCGCGCCGACCTCTTCGTACGCCTCACGATGGTCAGCGACGTTGTAGATCGTCAGTTCGACCGGCTGGCCGTCCTTCTGGCCGCGCACCACATCTGCGATGCAGGTCTTGCCGGAATAGCCGGGCGCAAGGCTGGCCGGATCGGGCAGCACCGCCTTGACCACCTTCAGCGGCACGACCGTCTGCCCCTCGGCCGTGGTGACGGGCTTTTCGGACAGGAGGCCAAGGTTCTTCAGCACGGTGAAGACGTTGATATAGTGATCGCCAAAGCCCATCCAGAACCGCACATCCGCCTGAGGATAGCGCGCGGACAGAGAATGCACCTCGTCATGTCCGGTCAGATAGGCCTTCTGGTCGCCCACCACGGGCAGGGTCCAGGTCTGGCCCACCTCGAACATGCGGTTTTCCTGCCAGCCACCGTTCTGCCAGCTGTAGACCGTGCCGGTGAATTCGCGGAAATTGATCTCGGGGTCGAAGTTGGTGGCGAAATACTTGCCGTGGCTGCCGGCGTTGATGTCCACGATGTCGATACTGTCGATTCGGTCCAGCATCCCTTCGGCCACCCGGGCCCAGACGTTCACCACGCCGGGGTCGAACCCGATGCCAAGCACCGCCGTCACGCCCGCCGCGGCGCAACGCTCGCGCCGCTTCCATTCGTAATTGCCATACCACGGCGGCGTTTCGCAGATCTTGGCCGGGTCTTCGTGAATGGCGGTGTCCATATAGGCGGCGCCCGTCTCGATACAGGCCTCCAGCACATACATGTTCACGAAGGCCGACCCGACGTTGATCACGATCTGCGCGCCGGTCTGCCGGATCAGCGCGGCCACCTCGCTGGTGGAGGTCGCATCCACCGCATGCGCCTCGAACACGCCCTCGGTCTTCATCGCGCCTTTGGCATGCACCGATGCGATAATCGCCTCGGCCTTGGTCTTGGTGCGGCTGGCGATATGCAGATCGCCCAAGGCGTCATTGTGCTGGGCGGCCTTGTGCGCCACGACCTGCGCCACGCCGCCAGCGCCAATGATCAGAACATTGCGTTTCATGGAACCGCCTCCTCAGAATTGCGGGGAAGGGGGGACTGCCTCAGCCAAGGCTGTCCCGGTAATCGGCATAGCCGAATTCGCGCGCGACGGTCAGGCTGCCGTCCAGCTCTTTCACCACGATCGACGGCATTTTCACGCCGTTGAACCAGTTCTTCTTGACCATCGTATAGCCCGCGGCATCGGCAATCGACAGCCGGTCGCCGATCTGCAGCGGCGCGGGGAAGCTGAATTCCCCGAACACATCGCCCGCAAGACAGGATTTGCCGCAGATCATATAGGGATGATCGCCCGCGGTTTCGATCTTGCCGGGTTGGCGGTAGATCAGCAGGTCCAGCATATGCGCCTCGACGCTGCTGTCGACGATGGCCAGATCCTTGCCGTTCGACAGCACGTCCAGCACGGTCACCTCAAGGCTGGCCGCATTCGTGATCGCGGCCTCGCCCGGTTCCAGATAGACCTGCACGCCGAAGCGGTCCTGAAACGCCCGCAGGCGCCGGGCCAGATCCTGCACCGGATAGCCTTCGCCGGTGAAATGGATGCCGCCGCCAAGGCTGACCCATTTCAGCCGGCGCAGAAGCCCGCCGAATTCCTCTTCGATCCGGCTCAACTGCCGGTCGAACAGGCCGAAATCGGCGTTTTCGCAATTGTAATGGATCATGAAGCCGGAAATCCGGTCCATGACACGCTCTATCTTCGCCTGATCCCATTCGCCCAGCCGGCTGAACGGGCGGGCGGGGTCGGCCAGATCAAAGCCGCTGGTCGAAAACCGCGGGTTCAGCCGCAGCCCGCGCGCGATATGGGCGCTGGCATTGTCGAACCGCTCCAGCTGGCTGATCGAGTTGAAGATGATCTTGTCGGCATAGCCCACGGCCTCTTCGATCTCATGATCGGCCCAGCCTACCGAATAGGCGTGGGTCTCCTTGCCGAACTTTTCACGGCCGAGGCGGAGTTCGTAGAGGCTGGAAGAGGTCGTGCCGTCCATATGGTCGGCCATCTGGCCGAAGACCGGCCATGTGGCAAAGCACTTCAGGGCCAGCAGCACCTTCGCGCCCGAAGCCTCGCGCAGCTCATCCATGATGGCCATGTTGCGGGCCAGTTTGGCACGGTCGATCAGGTAGAACGGCGTCTGGATCATCGAAAATCCCCCCAAGGGCGGCAAAGGGACAGGAACGCGGGTATTTAGGACCCCCACCCCCCCTGTGCAAGCGGGAATGCGGGCAAAGCGCAACAGGGGTGTGACAGTCGGGATCTGGTTAGCCTTGGACTAATCCTGTCGCAGGAAGAAATACATTTCTCCAAAGCTCGGTCTTCCATAAATCTTGGCAGGCATCACAACGGAGGCGTTCAGGCCATGCAGGATGTGGAAACCCTGATCATCGGTGGCGGACAGGCCGGGCTGGCCATGTCGGCCCATCTGAAAAAGCACGGCCGCCCGCATCTGGTGCTGGAACGCGACCGGATCGCCGAAAAGTGGCGCACCGGCCGCTGGGATTCGCTGGTGGCGAATGGCCCGGCCTGGCACGACCGCTTTCCCGATCAAACCTTTGAAGGGGTGGATCCTTTCGCCTTTGCGACCAAGGACCGGATCGTTCAGTATTTCGAGGACTTCGCCCGCCGGATCGACGCACCTATCCGCACCGGCGTGACGGTGACCCGGCTGGTGCAGGATGGCGCGGGGTTTCTGGCGGAAACCACCGATGGCCCGATCCGCGCGCGGAATGTGGTCTCGGCCACCGGCCCGTTCCAGAAGCCGGTGATCCCTGCGGTGATTCCCGCCGATGCCGGGGTGATGCAGATCCACTCCGCCGCCTATCGCAACCCGGACCAGATGCCCGAAGGCGGCGTTCTGGTGGTGGGGGCCGGGTCGTCCGGCGTGCAGATCGCGGATGAGCTTTTGCGCGCGGGCCGCAAGGTCTGGCTGTCGGTCGGGCCGCATGACCGGCCGCCGATCCGCTATCGCGGACGGGATTTCGTCTGGTGGCTGGGCGTTTTGGGCAAATGGGATGCCAAGGCCCCGAACCCGGGGACTGAGCATATCACCATCGCCGTCTCTGGCGCGCATGGCGGGCGGACAGTGGATTTCCGCGAGCTCGCAACGCGGGGGATGCAGCTGGTCGGGCGCACGGAAAGCTGGGACAGCGGCACGTTGCGCTTTGCACCCGATCTGGAGGCCAATATCGCCGCGGGGGATGCGAATTACCTGTCGGTGCTGGATGAAGCCGACGCATACCTTGCAGCCAACGGGATCGACCTGCCCGAGGAGCCTTCGGCGCGGCAGATTGGCCCGATGCCGGATGCGGCGCTGAATCCGGTGTTGTCGCTGGACCTGAAGGCAGCGGGGATCGGATCGGTCATCTGGGCCACCGGCTATGCGCTGGATTATGGCTGGCTGCAGATCGACACCTTCGACGACCGTGGCCGCCCGCGGCATGACAGGGGCGTGTCACAGGTGCCGGGCCTGTATTTCGTCGGCCAGTCCTATCTGTCCTGCCGCGCCTCCGCCTTCATCTGGGGGGTATGGCGCGATGCGGCCCATCTGGCGGGTCACATCGCCGGGCGCTAGATCATGCGGATGGTTTCCTTGCCCACGGCCAGCATATAGCCGCGGCGGGCAATGGTCTTGACCAGCAACTCGCTGACCAGCTGGTTGCCAAGGGCGTCGCGCAGCCGTTTCACGCGCGTGGCGCCCGCGGCCTCATCACAATCCGCCTCGTTCCGGCCGGAGATCACCGCCTCGATCTGGGCGCCGGTCAGCACGTCGTCATCCATCCGCGCCTCGGCCAGAACGGCCAGGGTTTCCAGCGCCGCCTCGGTCAGCTGGAATTCCAGATCGTTGATATAGACCGCCCGCGCCTCGCGGCTGATCATCAGGCTGGCCACCTGAATGCCGCTGCGCTGGATGGCCGAGATGCGCTTGTTCAGCACGATGATGGTGACAAGGAACACCAGCGCGGCAATCAGCAACGCGCTGGAAAACACCAGAAGCACGAAGATCACCATGCGGTAGCTGGTCAGCACCTCTGAGAAAGAGGTGCCGGATTGCGCCAGAATCTCCAGCAATTTGATGTCCGTGCCGGATCGCAGATCGTTGTTTTCAACGAATATGCGTTCCACCCGCGCATTGAACGCATTGGCGTCCGGCAGGTTCAGGAACAAAAGCAGCGCCGCCAAGAACAGGATCACCACGATGGCGGCGATCCCGAAGGCCACCACGCGGTTGCCCTGCTTCAGACTGTCAGAAACGGAGGAAATAGGCCCCGGCACTTCCCTTCCTTTCTTCAAGTCCCTCGGGCCCGAAAGTGGACAGGACATTCAACAATGTCCAGCCCTGCGCCTGAAGACGCGGCGCCAGCTCGCCCGCGGCCGCACCGGGGCTGCAATTGCCGTCCGAGATCTGCGCCACACCATAATGTAGCTGCAGGGGATTGTCCTTCTTGGCCTTGTAGTCCGCATAGCATTCCGCCGCTGCCGGTCCTGCAAGAACCAGCGCCAGCACGGCGGCAAGGGTCGTCCTGATCATTTCCGTCTCCTCTGGGGGAGGCTGCCCGATGCACCCAATCTGCGCTGGCTTCCGCCGATATTCAATAACGCAGGGGGCGGCAGGCCGCTGCTATCGCATAGCAGCCGGGGGCTGCGGCTTGGCTATGGGCTGACGCGGCCGCGATATTGCCTGTCCTGCCGGACCGGGCCGAGGCTGGTCCCACAGCGCCGCCAGTGCCCGGGACCGGGTGGGTGGCTGTCCACAGAACAACAGGAGGCATCCATGCAAAACCCGCGCATCCTTCCCGCCGCCCGTATCCTCCGGGCCGAGACCGCCACCACTGGCCGCCGCTTTGCCGCAGGTCTGACCGCGGGCGCCGCGGCGCTGGCGCTGGTTCTGGCGGCGGCGATTCCCGCCCCCGCCCGTGCCGACAGCGATGATCTGGCCAAGGCGCTGATCGGGGCGCTGGTGGTGGGCGCGATCATCCATGAGACGAAGAAGAAGGACAAACCCGCCCCCGCCCCGGCGCCCGAGCCGGTGAAGAAGCCGCGCGGCCAGCGCATTCCGGCCTATTGCGCCATCTCGATCGACGGGGCGCGCAACAATGTGACGCTCTATCCCGAAAGCTGCCTGCGCGACGAAGGCGTCCGGGGTGAGCTGCCGCGTGATTGCGCCAGCCGGGCCACGATCTTTGGTGAGCGGGACCGGGTGTATGGCGAGGATTGTCTGGCCCGGGCGGGATTCATCCTGCCGGGGGACCGCCGGTACTGAACCCTATTGCCCGGGTGGCTTGGTGCCCGGGCAGTGGCGCGCGGCCGGAACCGGCGCGTGCCGCAGACTGGGGCGGGGGGATCGAGCAGCCCCCGCCCCTTTTTCTTTGGGTTATTGCCCGGCCACCAGCCCCGCCAGTGCGTCGTAATGGCTGAAGGCGGCCTGCTGCGGCAGCGCCTCCACCGGGGTTTTGCGATAGCCTTCGGTATAGAGCAGGAACGGCACCCCGGCGGCGACGGCGGTTTCGGCATCCACCTCGCTGTCACCCACATAGATGGCGGGGCCGCCGCCAAGTTCCGCGATCACATGGTGCAGCGGGGCGGGATCGGGCTTCAGCACCGGCAGGCGCCCGCCGCCCAGAACCGCACCGAACAGCCCGGTCAGACCCAGCTGGTCCAAGATGACCCGCGCGGCCGATTCGGGCTTGTTGGTGCAGAGGCCCAGCGGATGCCCTGCCGCCCGCAGCGCCTGCAAGGCCGCCACCACGCCGGGATAAATCACCGTGCGGGAGGAACTGTCGGCGGTATAGGCCGCCAGCACGTCCGCGGTCAGCCGTTCGTGCTGCGATTCTTCCACCCCCCGCGCGGCCATGGCGCGCGTCACCAGCGTGGGCAGGCCGTTCCCCACGAAAGAGGTGACGGTGGGCAGATCGAAGGCCGCCAGCCCCTCGGCCGTGAAGACGCCGTTCAGCGCGGCCTGAATATCGGGAACCGAATCGATCAGCGTTCCGTCCAGATCGAAAATGACCGGCTTCAAAGTGCTCCCTCCGCCGCGGCACGGATCGCGCGAATATTGGCGCCATAAGGCGCGGGGTTCGTGACCGAGCCGCCCTTGAACACCGCCGATCCCGCCACCAGAACATCGGCCCCCGCCGCGGCGACCAGAGGTGCGGTTTCCACCGTCACGCCGCCGTCAATCTCGATATGGATGGGCCGGTCCCCGATCAAAGCGCGCAGGCGGCGCACCTTGTCCACCTGGCTTTCAATGAACTTCTGCCCGCCGAAGCCCGGGTTCACCGTCATCACGCAGACCAGATCCAGCATATCCAGCAGATTTTCCACCCCGTCCAGCCCGGTGCCGGGGTTGATGGCCAGCCCCGCCTTGGCCCCCGCGCCGCGGATGGCCTGCAAGGTGCGGTGGATATGCGGCCCCGCCTCCAGATGGGCGGTGATGACATCGGCCCCCGCCTTGGCAAAGGCGTCGATATAGGGATCGACCGGCGCAATCATCAGATGCACATCCATCACCCCCTTGATATGCGGCCGGATCGCCGCGCAGGTGGCCGGGCCGAAGGTGATGTTCGGCACGAAATGCCCGTCCATCACATCGACATGCACCCAATCGGCGCCCTCTGCCTCGATCGCGCGGCATTCGGCCCCGAAATTGGCGAAATCCGCCGACAGGATCGACGGGGCAATCTTGATCGCGCGTGAGAAGCTCATGGCTCGGGCCTTTCCGGGCTGGAATGATGTATCTGTTCCGCCCTGTTTTGCATCGGTTGCGCGCAAAAGTCTTGCCCCTTGGCGATCCGTGCGCCATCTGGCCGCATGATGCGCCCGGTTCCCGATTTCAGCTTTGAAGCCGCCGCCCTGTTGCAGGGCGCCACCTTTGTCGTCGGGGTGGATGAGGTGGGGCGCGGACCGCTGGCCGGGCCGGTCACCGCTGCCGCCGTCCGGCTGGACCCCGACAACATTCCGCCCGGGCTGGCCGACAGCAAGACCCTGACCGCCGCCCGGCGCGAAGCCCTGTCCGCGTGGCTGCTGGCCCATGCGCAGGTGGCCATCGCCCATGCCTCGGTGCAGGAGATTGACGAGCTGAACATCCTGCGCGCCAGCCATCTGGCGATGGAGCGGGCCGTGGCCGCGCTTGGCGCCGATCATGCGCTGATCGACGGCAATCTGATTCCCCGCAGCCTGACCTGCCGGGCCGAGGCTTTGGTGAAGGGTGACGCGCGCTGCCTGTCCATCGCGGCGGCCTCGATCGTGGCGAAAGTGGCACGTGATCGGCTCATGGTGGATTTGGCGCAACAGCACCCCGGCTACGGCTGGGAGAAGAACGCCGGATACCCGACCAAGGCCCATCTGGAGGCGCTTCTAAATCTTGGGGTGACCCCCGCGCATAGGCGTTCCTTCGCCCCCGTCCACAACATCTTGTATCAAGATAAATCCTTAACACGTTGATTCAAAAAAGAAATTGACGACGAATCGCCTCTGACTCATCTTATTCGCACATGACGGCACACAAGAGGCCGCGGGGCAGAGGCAAAGATGACGACAAAAAAGACCGCGGAGGCACCGGCGCTTCCGCTGAACCAGATCCTTTCGGGTGACTGCATCGAAGCGATGGAAAGCCTGCCTGCGGGCTCGGTCGACCTGATTTTCGCCGACCCTCCCTATAATCTGCAACTGAAGGGCGAGCTGCACCGCCCGGACAATTCCCGCGTCGATGCGGTGGATGATCACTGGGACCAGTTCTCCAGCTTTGCCTCCTACGACGAATTCACCCGCCGCTGGCTGGCCGCCGCCCGCCGCCTGCTGAAACCGAATGGCGCGATCTGGGTGATCGGCTCCTATCACAACGTGTTCCGGCTGGGGGCTGAGCTGCAGAATCAGGGCTACTGGATCCTGAACGATGTGGTCTGGCGCAAATCGAACCCGATGCCCAACTTCCGCGGCAAGCGCCTGACCAATGCGCATGAAACGCTGATCTGGGCCTCGCGCGGGGAAGGTGCCAAATACACCTTCAACTATGAGGCGCTGAAGGCGCTGAATGACGGCGTTCAGATGCGGTCGGACTGGGTGATCCCGATCTGCACCGGGCATGAGCGGCTGAAGGACGATCAGGGCGACAAGGCCCATCCGACCCAAAAGCCCGAGGCGCTGCTGCACCGGGTGATCGTCGCCACCACCAATCCGGGCGATGTGGTCCTTGACCCGTTCTTCGGCACCGGCACCACCGGCGCGGTGGCCAAGATGCTGGGCCGCGATTTCATCGGGATCGAGCGCGAGGAAAGC
Organism: Neotabrizicola sp. VNH66; assembly: GCF_049445895.1. Taxonomy (NCBI): domain Bacteria; kingdom Pseudomonadati; phylum Pseudomonadota; class Alphaproteobacteria; order Rhodobacterales; family Paracoccaceae; genus Neotabrizicola; species Neotabrizicola sp. VNH66. The sequence continues at coordinate 313,531 of NZ_JBMSDW010000002.1, read as the reverse complement.
TACCGCAAGGCCGCGACCGAGCGGCTGGCCCGCATCCGCAAATATGATGCCTCCGCGCTGGAGGTCACCGGATCGAAGCGCGCCGAGCCCCGCGTGCCCTTCGGTCAGGTCGTGGAACGCGGCATGCTGCGCCCGGGGGAAGAGCTGTTCTCCGTCGGCAACCGCTTCAAGGCCAAGGTGCGCGCCGATGGCACGCTGATCGGCAATGATGTGAAAGGCTCCATCCATCAGGTCGGCGCCGCCTATGAAGGCGCGCCTTCCTGCAACGGCTGGACCTACTGGCACTTCAGGCGCGACGGCAAAATGATCCCGATCGACATCCTGCGCCAGCAGATCCGTGCCGAGATGGAGGCCGAGGCCGCGCGCCCGAACTGAGGCCGCGCCCTGTTCCGAACCCCGTAATCGCACGCCTGCGCCCCGGACCGCCCGGGGTGCCACTGCCCCGCCATGTTCGCATGGCGGGGCCTTTTGCGTTCCGCCCAGTCTGGACGCTCAGCCCGGATTCCGTCTGGCCGCGCTCAGACCGTCCGCCCGCGGGCAATCCGCAGGAACTGGGCCAGCCGCGACGCGCCCGCCGCCTTGCGCGGACGGTGCCATGTCTCGCGCCCTTCGCGGGCGATGCGCAGGAAGGCCTTGACCCTTCCGCCGCTGGTGGTCTGCCGCTTGTCCGCCAGATGTCTGCTCATGTCATCCTCCTTCGGTTGCGAGGGAGGGTCAGACTACCACGCCGCGCCGTCCGGCCCCACCCCGTTGTCCTGCACCTGCGAAAGACGGCCGATGGCCCAGGCCGCGGCTTCGGCCACGGTGGAATCGTCATCGCCCAGCAGGGCCGCGGCCGAAGGCAGCAATGCCGGCAGGCCGGAGTTGCCGATGGCATAAAGCACATTGCGCACCAGACGGTTGCGGCCGATCCGCTTGATCGGGCTGCCCGCGAACCGCGCGCGAAAGGCCGCGTCATCCAGCGCCGCCAGATCGGCCAGTTCCGGCGCACCGACGCGCGGCTGATAGCCGATCTCCTTCGCAGCCGCGGCAAACTTGTTCCACGGACAGGCGGCCAGACAATCGTCGCAGCCATAGATGCGATTCCCCATCAGGGCGCGCAGTTCCGGCTCCACCGGCCCGTGATGCTCGATCGTCAGATAGGAAATGCAGCGCCGCGCATCCAGCTGGTAAGGCGCCGGAAAAGCCCCGGTGGGGCAGGCGTCCAGACAGGCGGTGCAACTGCCGCAATGGCTGATCTCCGGCGCGTCCTTCGGCAGGTCCAAAGTGGTGAAGATCGCGCCCAGAAAGAACCAGCTGCCCAGATCCCGCGCCAGCAGGTTGGTGTGCTTGCCCTGCCAGCCCAGGCCCGCCGCCTCGGCCAGCGGTTTTTCCATCACCGGGGCGGTATCGACGAAGACCTTGATCCCGGCGCCTTCAGGGGCCTGATCCAGAAGCCAGCGCCCCAGCCGCTTCAGCCGCCGCTTCACCAGATCGTGGTAATCCTTGCCCTGGGCATAGACGCTGATCGCCGCCCGGTCCGGGCAGGCCAGCACGTCGCGCGGGTCGGCTTCGGGCGTATAGACCTCGGCCAGCATGATGACCGACCGCGCCTCGGGCCACAGCGCGGCCGCATTGCCGCGCCAGTGCTCCCGCTCCGCCATCCAGCCCATCTGGCCGTGATGCCCCGCTGCCAGAAACGCCCGCAGCCGTTCCGCCGTGCCCGGCACCGCATCGGGCGCGCAGATGCCCAGCTTGGAGAAGCCTTCCTCCAGTGCCCGCGCGGTCAGCCGGTCCTTCAGCACCCCTGCCCCATTCATACTGGCACAAATATCCTCTGGGGGTCCGGGGGGCGAAGCGCCCCCGGCGCAACCGTCCTCAGAAATCAAGGTCCGCATAATGCGCCGGCGGCGGCAGGCCCGGCACCTGATCGGCCAGCAGCGGCCGGAAACTGGGCCGCGACTTGATCTTGGCATACCAGTCCTTGATCACCCCGTGGCGGTTCCAGTCGACATCCGAGGTGTAATCCAGACAGGACAGGTGCGAGGCGGCGGTGAAATCGGCCAGCGTCATGTCGTTCCCGGCCAGCCAGCGCCGCTGGTCCAGAAGCCAGGCCATGTAATCCAGATGATATTTGATCTTCTGCGCCCCGGACTTGACGTTTCGGCTGTCGGGATAGCCTTCCTTGGTGACCTTCTTGTTCACCCTTTCATACAGCAGCTTGGTCGTCACCTCATGGTGGAACTTGTCGTCGAACCATGAACACAGGCGGCGCACCTCATAGCGGCCGTCGATGTCGCGCGGCATCAGGGGCGGGGTGGGGGCCACCTCTTCCAGAAACTCGCAGATGGCCTGGCTCTCGCTCATCAGCCGGCCCTCCATCCGCAGGACGGGCACCTTGCCCGCCGGGTTGCGGCGCAGGAAGTCGGGCGACTGTTCCCAATAGCGTTCCTCGACCAGCTCGACCTCGATCTTCTTTTCCGCCAGCGTCAGGCGGACCTTGCGGCAAAAGGGAGAGAGGGGAACGTGATACAGTCGGTTCATGGCCATGTCCGTCGGGATAACCCTGCTTACCGCCTGCACCGCCCCGGATTCAATCCCCGCCCGGCTCTAACGGTCGAAACAAGCCGATCGGCCGTCGGCCCGGATCGTCTCGGCCCCGCCGATGATCGACTGCGCCCGCTTGCGCACGAAGTCCGAGGGTTTCGAGGCGCTGCGCCTTTTCGGGTCCGGCAGGATCGCGGCCAGACGTGCGGCCTGCGTGGCGGTCAGATCCTTGGCATCGACGCCAAAGTAATGCTGCGCCGCGGCCTGCACGCCGAAGACGCCCTCGGCGAATTCGGCCACGTTCAGATAGACTTCCAGAATGCGCTGCTTGGACCAGACCAGTTCCACCGCCGGGGTCAGCGCCGCCTCCATCGCCTTGCGCAGCCAGTTGCGGTCCTGCCAGAGGAAGACGTTTTTCACCACCTGCTGGCTGATGGTAGATGCCCCCCGGTTGCCGCCCTGCTCAATGGCCTGCCGGATGGCGGCCATGTCAAAGCCCCAGTGGTTGCAGAAATTCGCATCTTCCGCCGCCACGGCCGACCGGCCCATGACCGGCGCGATCTCATCCCAGGATACCCAGTCCTTGTCGATGCTGCCCAGACGGATGCTTTCCGACAGCTGATACAGGTTGATCGGTGGCGGCACGAAGCTGAACAGCAGGATCAACGCGGCATAGAAGGCCACCATAGCCATAAAGGCGCGGAACACCCACCGGCGTAGCCGGGACAGAAGGGAGGCTCGCCGCGGCACAGGTTTTCCCCCCGGTTTGGCTGCCGTTTTGCCCGCCACCGCCCGCGGCTTTGCCGCCGCCGGTTTGGCAGCGGTCTTGCGGGCCGGTTTCGGCCCCTCGGTCAGGTCGGCATCCTCGAGCATGGGCTGAGCTTAGGCCCCAATCGGGGCCGCCGGTCAAGTGCCGGGCTCATGTGCGGCGCGGTGCCCTATCGGTGCGTGTTGCCGCCCAGTTGCGGCTCTGCCGTGCCCATGGGGGCGGTCCGCTCCAGCACGGCACGCAGCTTCGCCTCGGCCTCGCCCGTCAGCGAGGTCTGGATGATCCGCCCCTTGGCGCGGAAGCCCTCCATCCGGGCCAGAACCTTGTCGGCGGTCATCTTGCGGATGAGCACGGCCACGGCGGACTGTCCGCGGTCCAGTGCCTTTCCGACATCTTTCAGGAAATCGTCGTCGATCCCCACATCGGTCAGCGCGCCGGAAATCGCGCCCGCGCCGGCCCCGGCAGCGGCACCCAGAAGCGGGTTCAGGAAGATCAGCCCGATCAGCGCACCCCAGAATGTGCCGCCCGCCGCGCCCGCCAGCGTCAGGTTGACGGGCTGGTGCAGCTTCACATGGCCGGACTCGTCGCGGGTGATGACGACGGCATCTTCCATCTCGATCAGATAGTCCTTCTGCAACCGCACCAGTTCGGCACGGGCCTCGAAGGCGGTGGCTTCGTCGGCGAAGGCGACGATCACAAGGTCTGACATCTGGACACTCCTGAACATCCGGCCTTCGGGGGCCGGGTTTCCCACAGAATGCCACGGGGTCGATGACGGTTCCCGTGGCCATCGCAAAAGCGTGACCGGCCCGTGTGCCGCCTGTGCGACGGAAGCTCCGATGCCGGCCGTGTCATCCGCGTTGCAGAGGAAAACAAGGAGCAACCCGAATGGCAAGACTTCGTATCGTTCCCGTCACGCTTGTTGCGGCTCTGGCCGCTGCCACCGCTCTGCCCGCGCTGGCACAGGACAGTGCTCCGCCCGCGCCCCGGGCCAAGACGGCCGAGCTGCGGGTGGATTTCGGCGGCGGGCGCAAGGTCGCCATCGACTGCGGCGATGCCGCGCTGGAGGCCTGTATCGCCGCGGCGACACCGCTGATCGACAAAGTGGCCGCCACCCCGGTGGTGGAGGGGAAGGGCGGTTTCCACGGCAAGGGAGAGCGGGGCCACGGCAAAGGGCACGGCAAGGGCGACGGCAAGCGCGGTGGCATGGACACCCCGCCGCCGCCCGCCCCGCCCGCGGAAGAGGGCGCCGTGCCCCCCGTTCCGCCGGAAGGCACTCCGGCCCCCTAATGTCCGGCAGCCCCGGACAGCAAAAGGGCCCCGCGAGGGGCCCTTTTCTTTACTCCGCCGGCACCTTGGCCACGTCGTCCGACAAGGGATGCGCCAGATGCGGCAGCATCTCTTTCGGGCAGACCTGCAGGAAGTTCCGCTTCTCGACCGGCCAGTCGTTCAGGATCTTCGCCGCGACGCGCGATCCGGTCTCGGCCAGGTGCCGTTCGATCAGACCCTTCACCTGTGCCTCCCAATGGGCGTGGCCCAGACCGCAGACCAGCAGGCTTTCGGGGTTGATCATGTCTTCGGCGGTGGCGTCGGGGTCGTAGACATAGGCCATGCCGCCCGTCATCCCCGCGCCGAAGTTCGCGCCGATCTTGCCAAGGATCACCGCCACGCCGCCGGTCATGTATTCGCAGCCGTTCGACCCGCAGCCTTCGACCACCACCGTCGCGCCCGAGTTGCGGACGGCAAAGCGTTCGCCCGCCCGGCCGCTGGCGAACAGGAACCCGTCGGTCGCACCATAAAGCACGGTGTTGCCGATGATCGTGTTCTCTTCCGCCTTCAGCGGCGAGGACATCAGCGGGCGCACCGTGATGGTGCCGCCCGACAGGCCCTTGCCGACATAGTCGTTGGCGTCGCCCTGCACTTCGATCTTCAGGCCGTTGACCGCAAAGGCGCCCAGCGACTGCCCGGCGTTGCCGGTCAGTTTCACCGTCAGATGGTCGGGCTGAAGGTTGTTCTTCATCCCGAACTTCTTGACGATATGGCTGGCCGACCGCGTGCCGATGGTCCGGCTGGTGTTCCGCACGGCATAGCTGAGCTGCATCTTCTCGCCATCTTCAAAGAAGCGGTGGCCGTCCTTGATGATCTCGGCGTCCAGCGTGTCCGGCACGGCGTTGCGTGGCTTCGACCGGTCATAGGTGATGCGGTGCATCCCGTCGACGGTGATCAGCAGCGGGTTCAGGTCCAGATCGTCCAGATCGGCATGGCCGCGGCTGATCTGGGTCAGGAGATCGGCCCGCCCGATGATCTCATCCAAGCTGCGCGCGCCGATGGAGGCGAGGATTTCCCGCACTTCCTGCGCGTAGAAGGTGATCAGGTTCACCACCTTGTCGGCGCTGCCGGTGAACTTGGCCCGCAGCGCGGTGTCCTGCGTGCAGACGCCCACCGGGCAGGTGTTCGACTGGCACTGGCGCACCATGATGCAGCCCATGGCGATCAGCGCCGCGGTACCGATGCCGTATTCTTCGGCCCCGAACATCGCCGCCATGACGATATCCCGGCCCGTGCGCAGCCCGCCGTCGGTGCGCAGGGTCACCCGCTCGCGCAGGTTGTTCATCGCCAGAACCTGATGCGCCTCGGTCAGGCCCATCTCCCACGGCAGACCCGCGTATTTGATCGAGGTGCCGGGGCTGGCCCCGGTGCCGCCATTGTGGCCCGAGATCAGGATGATGTCGGCCTTGGCCTTGGCCACGCCCGCCGCGATGGTGCCGACCCCGCTGGCCGAGACCAGCTTGACCGTCACCTTGCAGCGCGGGTTGATCTGCTTCAGGTCATAGATCAGCTGGGCAAGGTCTTCGATCGAATAGATGTCGTGGTGCGGCGGGGGGCTGATAAGCGTCACGCCCTTGGTCGAATGCCGCAGCCGCGCGATCAGATCGGTGACCTTCATGCCGGGCAGCTGGCCGCCTTCGCCGGGCTTGGCGCCCTGGGCGACCTTGATCTCCAGCTCCTCGCAGGCGTTCAGATATTCCGCCGTCACGCCGAACCGGCCCGAGGCCACTTGCTTGATCTTGGCGCAGGGGTTGTCGCCGTTCGGGAACGGGTGCTGGTGGACCGGGTCTTCACCGCCCTCGCCCGAGTCGGATTTGGCGCCGATCCGGTTCATGGCGATGTTCAGCGTCATATGCGCCTCGGGCGACAGCGCGCCCAGAGACATGCCCGGCGTCACGAACCGCTTGCGGATCGAGGTGATCGACTCGACCTCTTCAATCGGGACCGGCTTGCCCAGAGGCTTGATGTCCAGCAGGTCGCGCAGATGGATCGGAGGGTTGGCCCGCATCGCCGCGGAATAGGTCTTCCACAGGTCATAGGACGCCCGGTCACAGGCCGCCTGCAGCATGTGCATCGTCTGCGCTTCCCAGGCGTGCTTTTCGCCGGACCGCCGCGCCTTGTAGAAGCCGCCGATGGGCAGCACATCTGCGCCGCCGCGCCAGCCGCGGGCGTGGACTTCCTCCAGCTTCGCCTCGATCCCGTGCAGGCCGATGCCGGAAATCCGGCTGTGCATGCCCGGGAAGAATTCGGCCACCATGGCGCGCGACAGGCCGACCGCTTCGAAGTTCAGGCCGCCGCGATAGGACGAGATGACGGAAATCCCCATCTTCGCCATGATCTTCAGCAGACCCGCGTCGATGGCGTCGCGGTAGCGGCGCATCGCATCGGTCAGGCTGCCGTCCAGCAGGCCGCGGTTGATCCGGTCGGCGATGGAATCCTGCGCCAGATAGGGGTTCACCGTGGTCGCGCCGCAGCCGATCAACACCGCAAAGTAATGCGGGTCGATGCATTCCGCGGAACGCACGTTGATCGAGCAGAAGGTCCGCAGCCCCTTGCGCGTCAGCCACGAATGGACCGCCGAGGTGGCAAGGATCATCGGCATGCCGACCTTTTCGGCGCCCTGATGTTCGTCGGTCAGGATCAGCTGGCCCGCGCCGGAACGCACGGCATCCTCAGCCTCTGCCCGGATGCGCTCCAGCGCCTGACGCAGATCGTCATGGCTGGGTCCCACCGGGAAGGTGCAGTCGATGAAGGCGACCTGTTCGCCGAACCGCTTCACCAGTGCGTCGAATTCGGCATTGGCCAGGAACGGGCTTTCCAGAACGAGGATCTCGGTCTGGTTGGAGCTTTCGTCCAGCACGTTCTTCAGGTTGCCGAAGCGCGTCTTCAGCGACATCACCCGGCCTTCGCGCAAGGAGTCGATGGGCGGGTTCGTCACCTGGCTGAAGTTCTGGCGGAAGTAATGCGACAGCGGACGATAGACCTTGGACAGCACCGCAGGCGGCGTGTCGTCGCCCATCGAGGCGATCATTTCCTTGCCGTCCTCGGCCATGGGGGCCAGAACCTGCTCCAGCTCCTCGACCGTGTAGCCGGCGGCAATCTGCCGCTTGCGCAGTTCGGCCCCCGTATGGACGGCGCGTTCCGGCACATCGCGCAGAAGCGCGTTCAGATCGGTGACCTTCTCGATCCATTCGCCATAGGGGTTGGCGGCGGCGAGTTTGTCCTTGATCTCGGTGTCGTGGTACAGCTTGCCGTTCGCCATATCGACGGCGATCAGCTGCCCCGGCCCAAGCGCGCCCTTTTCGCGCACGGTCATCTCATCGACCGGCACCATGCCCGCTTCAGAGCCTGCGATCAGCATGCCGTCGCCGGTGACGACATAGCGCATCGGGCGCAACCCGTTGCGGTCCAGCCCGCCGCAGACCCAGCGGCCGTCGGTCATCGCCAGCGCGGCCGGGCCGTCCCACGGCTCCATGACCGAGTTGCAGTAGGAATACATGTCTGCCCAGGCCTTGGGCATATTGGCCGTCTGCTTCGACCAGGCTTCGGGCACCAGCATGGTCTTGGCCATGGGCGCGCTGCGGCCAGACCGCACCAGCGCCTCGAACACGGCGTCCAGCGCGCCCGAGTCCGACGTGCCACCCGGGATGATCGGCTTGATATCCTCGGCCATCTCGCCGAACGCGGACGAGGCCATGCGGATCTCATGGCTCTTCATCCAGTTGACGTTGCCCTTCAGCGTGTTGATCTCGCCGTTGTGGGCCAGCATGCGGAAGGGCTGCGCCAGCCACCATTGCGGGAAGGTGTTGGTGGAATAGCGCTGGTGATAGATGGCGAAGGCGCTTTCGAACCGTTCATCCTGCAGGTCGGGGTAGAAGACGCTGACCTGCTCGGCCAGCATCATGCCCTTGTAGATGATGGACCGGCAGGACAGGCTGCACAGATAGCAGCCCGAGATTCCGGCCGCGGTCACCGCCTTCTCGATCCGGCGGCGGATGATGTAGAGCTCGCGCTCGAACTGCTCCTGATCGATGTCCTTTTCGCAACGGATCAGGATCTGCTCGATCTCGGGACGGGTGGCATTGGCCTTCTCGCCCAGCACGGAAATGTCCACCGGGACGTGCCGCCAGCCATAGATGTAATGGCCCATGCGCAGCACTTCGGATTCCACGATGGTCCGGCAGCGCTCCTGCGCGGCGAAATCTGTCCGCGGCAGGAAGACCTGTCCCACGGCGATCAGCTTGTTCGGGTCCGGCTCGTGCCCGGTGCGGCGCACCACGTCATAGAAAAAGCGGACGGGAATCTGGATATGGATGCCGGCACCGTCGCCGGTCTTGCCATCGGCATCCACCGCGCCCCGGTGCCAGATGGCGCGCAGGGCGTTGATGCCGTTCTCCACCACCTTGCGCGAGGGCTTGCCCGAGATCGACACGACCAGACCCACGCCGCAGGACGAATGTTCGTCCTCCTGCTTGTACAGCCCGTTCGCATCCAGCCAGGCGCGCTTTTCTTCTTCGGCCCTTGCCCAGGCTTCATCATACTTGGTCATGGCTCACTCCTCTTGGGCTGGCGCAGGAAGCATCGCAAGAAACTCGGCTTCCGTAATCTGTTTGGTGGGACCGGCGAAGGCGAATGCCTCGGGTTTGCAGTCGATGTAGATTTCATTGGCAAGCGTGATGCCGGACAGGTCATCCAGCAGGCCCGCGGCCATGTAATAATCGGTCGGCGCGCCGGGCGCGGTCAGCCGATACCAGAGCGTGGTGCCGCAGGTGCCGCAGAAACACCGCTCCGCCCAGTCGGACGAGGTATAGGCGCGCACGGCGTCACCGCCGGTGATGGTCATATCCGCCTCTGGCACGTCCAGCGTGACGAAGGCCACGCCGGTCCAGCGGCGGCACATGCTGCAATGGCAGGCGTTCAGATGCGGGGCCGGATTGGCGACGGTCACCTGCACCGCGCCGCACAGGCATTGGCCGTGACGTTCAGTTGCCATGGGACACCTGAGGGGCAGATACGGGCCGGGCAGATGCAGGCCAGACCGACATGGGAAGCTCCGCCGAGGCGGTCAGCGCGTCACAATCATAAAGCGGCTGCGTCGCGGCAAAGCCCTTTTCACCCGGAAATGCGAAATCCACCGGGCTGCCGTCGATGGGCAGCCACTGGCCATCGCCCAGATCGGTCTGGCCCGGTCCGGCAAAGAACAGGCGCATGTCGCGGCTGATGTATTCATGCCCGCGCGCGCGGCGCAGCACGATGCCGAAATCGTCGGTTTCGGTAAAGTCGAACTCGGTCTCTTCCAGCGCCACCCCGTCGATGGTGACCTTGCGCCCGGTCAGCCGGTCGAACCCGTTCACCTTGGTGTGCGATCCGTCGTCCGAGGACAGTTCGAAGACGAAAGTATCCAGCCCGGTGGCCAGCAGTTCACTGAACGAGGCCGGATCTTCCGGATTGGCATCCAGCGTCTGGCGCACGGTGGGGTTCAGGTTGAAACTCTCGATCCATTCGGTTTCCGAATTGATGCGGGACCGGAAGTAGATGCCTTCCTGATCGAAATCCGCGCGCCACTGATCGCCCGCGGCATCGGCGGTGCAGGTGTAATGGTTCGACACCCGGCACCCGCGCGACTGCACGGTCAGGAACACCTCGCAGCCTTCGGGCGCGGTCCAGGTGCCCGAAAGGGCAGGGGCGGCCAGCGCCGGAAGCGCCAGTATTGCGGCGGAAAGGGCAAGACCAGTGCGCATCTTCATTCATCCTTCAGCCAAAGTCGGCGGAGAAGCCGGTCCAGCGGGACCGGCCATCCGGTGGGGGTGCGGACCTATTCCGCCGCAACCGCGCCCGATTGGGCAAGGTAGTCCATGATCGCATCGGCGGCTTCGCGCCCGTCGCGGATGGCCCAGACCACAAGGCTGGCGCCGCGCACGATGTCGCCCGCGGCATAGACGCCGGGAAGGCTGGTCGCATGGGTGCGGAAATCGGCCTTGATCGTGCCCCAGCGGGTGACGGATAGTTCTTCCACACCCCAGAGCTTGGGCAGGTCTTCCGGTTCGAAGCCAAGGGCCTGCACCACCAGATCGGCCGGCTCGACATAGTCCGCGCCCTCGATCACTTCGGGCGACTGACGGCCGCTGGAATCGGGCGCGCCAAGGCGCATCTTCTGCACCATCACGCCTTCGACCGCAGTGCCGCCCGAGAACCCTTTGGGCGCCGACAGCCAGACGAATTCCACGCCCTCTTCCTCGGCGTTCTGCACCTCGCGCTGCGAGCCGGGCATGTTGGCGCGGTCGCGGCGGTAGAGGCATTTCACCGAGGTGGCGCCCTGACGGATGGCGGTGCGGACGCAGTCCATCGCCGTATCGCCACCGCCGATGACGACGACGCGCTTGCCTTCGGCATTCAGCGTGCCGTTCTGAAACTCCTCGACCTCATCCCCGAACGAGAGCTTGTTCGAGACGGTCAGATAGTCCAGCGCACGAACGATGCCCGCAGCGCCAGAGCCGGGGGCCTCGATCTCGCGGATCTTGTAGACGCCGGTGGCGATCAGAACGGCATCATGACGGCCGCGGATCGCGTCAAAGGTCAGGTCTTCGCCCACGGTGCAGTTCAGTACGAACTGAACGCCCGCCGCTTCCAGCTGTTCGATCCGGCGCATGACCACGGGCTTTTCCAGCTTGAAGCCGGGGATGCCATAGGTCAGCAGGCCGCCTGCGCGGTCATAGCGGTCATAGACCGTGACCTGCACGCCCGCGCGGCGCAGACGGTCCGCGGCGGCCAGCCCGCCGGGGCCCGCGCCGATGATGCCGACCGATTCTGCACGTTCGATGGCGGGGGTGCCGGGCTTGACCCAACCCTCTTCCCACGCCGTATCGGTGATGTATTTTTCGACCGCGCCGATGGTCACGGTGCCGTGGCCGGATTGTTCGATCACGCAATTGCCTTCGCACAGGCGGTCCTGCGGGCAGATGCGGCCGCAGATTTCCGGGAAGGTGTTGGTGGCCTGGCTGATCTCCCACGCTTCCTGCAACCGGCCCTCGGCCGTCAGGCGGAGCCAGTCCGGGATGTTGTTGTGCAGCGGGCAATGCGCCTGGCAATAGGGCACGCCGCATTGGCTGCAGCGGCTGGATTGCTCGGCCGCTTTCTGCGCCGCGAATTCACGGTAGATCTCGTCGAAATCCTGCTTGCGCGAGGAGGCGTCCCGCTTTTCGGGCATCTGCTTCCCGACGGTGACGAATTTCAGCATCTTTTGCGTGGCCATGGCTGCGCGCCCCTTTGCAGGTCCCGGGTGCGTCTTCCTAGCGTTGAACGCTGCGGATGAAAAGTCAATTGTGCTGACCTAATTATCGGTTTCTGAGCCGCCGTTGCAGAAAATCCGACGGCTTTCATGAAAATTAGGTCAGCACAGGTTCCGTATCATCTCAGAACCCCAGCAAAAGCGCGGTCAGAGCGGCGGTGCCCACGATGATTCGCCACCAGCCGAATACGGCATAGCCATGGCGGCCAACGTAACCCAGCACCCACCGCACCACCAGAATCGCGGTCAGGAAGGCCACGGCAAAGCCCACGGCAATCTCGGTCATTGCCCCGAAATCAAGCAGATCGCGGTTCTTGAACAGATCATAGGCAACCGCGGCCATCATGGTGGGCAGGGAAAGCAGGAAGGAAAACTCGGCCGCGGCGCGCTTTTCCACGCCCATCAGCAGGGCACCCACGATGGTGGCGCCCGACCGCGACACGCCCGGCACCATGGCCAGACACTGACAGAAGCCAATGGCCAGCGATTTCCCCAGGGGCAGGGCCAGCGCATCGGTGTGCTTGGGCTGTTTGGGCGCGATCCGGTCCACGAAAAGCAGGATGATGCCGCCCAGAATCAGCATGACCGCAATCAGCATCGGGGTTTCGAACAGCACATTCTTGATGAAGCCGTGCAGGGCCAGCCCGATAAAGACCGCGGGCAGGAAGGCCAGCGTCACCGAAACGATGGCCCGCCGGGCCCAGTCTTCGGTGCGCGCCGCCAGAAACAGCCGCGTCACCTTCACCGCATAGACCGAGATCAGCGCAAGGATGGCACCCAGCTGGATCACCACCTCAAAGGTGCGGCCGGCCGAGTTGAAGCCAAGGAAATGCCCCGCCAGCAAAAGGTGCCCGGTCGAGGAGACGGGGATGAACTCGGTCAGCCCCTCCAGAAGTCCGAGAAGGGCCGCCGTGATCGTCGTGTCCAAGGGTTACGCCTTCTTCAGGTTCTTGGCCGAATCCTTGATGGCCGCGAACTGGCCCGACGGGCGGTAGGGCCACAGATACTCCGGCAGCACCGCTTCGATCGTGGTGGGCGTGATGCCCAGATCGGTCAGACCCTTCGCACCGCGGGCCACGGTGTTGTCATCGGCCAGCATGGTGATCTGATCGCGGGTGATCAGCTTGTTCTTCAGAAGGCCCATCGTGACCGCTTCGGCCATGTCCAGCAGAAAGGCCGGAATGCGCATCAGGAAGGCCGGCACGCCCAGCACCAGCCGGCGGCGCTGGATCGTGGACAGCATGCGGTGCATGGCCTCCTTCAGGCTCAGCACCTCGGGACCGCCCAGCTCATAGATCCCGGGGCTGGCCGTGCCGGTGATCGCGGCAACAGCGGCCTCGGCCACGTCATCGACATAGACCGGCTGCAGCTTGGTTCCGGCATGCGGCAGCGGCAGAACCGGGAACAGACGGGCCAGCGAGGCGAATTTGTTGAAGAACCCGTCGCCCGATCCGAAGATGACCGAAGGGCGCAGGATCACTGCCGCGGGGAAGGCTGCCAGAACCGCGGCCTCGCCCTCGCCCTTGGTGCGGGCGTAATTGGCCGGGCTTTCGGCATTGGCGCCGATGGCCGACAGATGGACCAGCGTTTCCACGCCCTCGGCCGCGGCCAGCCGGGCGACGCGGCCCGCGCCTTCGGCCTGCACGGCATCGAAATTGTTCTTGCCGAAACGGTCGAAGGTGCCCACGCAGTTCACCACCGCATCGGCCCCGCGCAGGGCCGCGCGCACGCTGGCGTCATCCCGGATGTTGCACAGCACCGGCTCCACCTGGCCCGGGGCGCCGTAGGGCTTGACGAACAGCGCCTCATTCGGGCGGCGGACGGCGACACGGACGCGCCAGCCGAGTTTGGCCATGCGGCGGGCGATGTAGCGGCCGACAAAGCCCGAACCGCCGTAGATTGTGACCAGCTTGCTCATGCGGAAAACCCCTTCGCGGGCCAAAGTCTCTTGTTGCTTCAATAGCCCCGGCACCGCGGTGCAGCAAGACCAAAGGGCAGTGCGGAAATTTCGCCGCAACCTGTTTTCGGCGTGTTGACTTCCCCATTTGCCCCCGCTAAACCCCGCCGCACTGAAGCGTGCCCAGATGGCGGAATTGGTAGACGCACTGGTTTCAGGTACCAGCGCTGCAAGGCGTGGAGGTTCGAGTCCTCTTCTGGGCACCATTACTTCAAGAAAAGCCGCGTGATCCCAACGGATTACGCGGCTTTCTTCTTTGCCAATCCCCCTTTGTATCCCCCTTCCGGCCCGAGCCTGCCCTCAAGGGCTGTCTATCAACCTGCTCGCCGGGACGCCGAAGGCGCGGGCGATCTTCCAGATGTTGTCCAGCGAGATGTTCTGCTCGGACCGCTCCACTGCGCTGAGGTAGGTCCGGTTCAGCCCGGCCTCCGCCGCGAGGTGCTCTTGCGACCAGCCCCGTTCAGCCCGCATCAGCCGCATGTTGCGGGCGAGGGTGTCGCGGAGGGGGCTTTTTTCGGTGCGCTTCACACCTCAGTCTATTGAGGCTTGCCGGTTTTAAGGCGACCTGTTTTAACATACATTCCGCAGCGCACCGGGTGCGCAAAGCCTGAACGAGGAACGAATGTCCAAACCTGAGCTAAGTCTGGTCGCAGTTTTCTTCTGCGCCTTTGTCGCTACGTCTGCCGGAGGGCAAACCACGCCTGCGGACGACAAAGCCTTGTGGAATGCCGCCTGTGCGCAGGTAGGTGAAGTCGCCCTGAGTATCATCCGGCTCCGGCAGGATGATGTGCCAATGTCCACCATGATGAAGCGCCTGGATGAAACAGTCGGCGCGAAGCAGGACGAGCATTCAAAACGTTACGCGGAGTTCCTTCGCGGATTGGTTATGAAGGCTTACGCCGGACCGGTCTACAGAACGGAGGAGCTTCGGAAGGCGACCATTGCGGAGTTCCGCAACGAGGCCGAACTGGCCTGCTATGCAGGCGGTATCTGAGGCGGTGATCGCTGCGGGAAAAGTCCCTCACAGTTGAAGCAATAACACCGCTGCTTCTCGCGGCACGCCGGGAACCACTCTTTAACCATTTCCATCCGATATTCCGTCTATGTTCTTGCGCGTGGTGACTCCTGACATCATAGTGTCAGGAAAATTCCCAGAGGGGCGGCGTAATGCAGACCGAGTTTTCTATCCTGCTGGCAAAGGCTGGCTACACCGTTCCCGAGGCTGCCGCCGCTCTGGGCTACTCGGAGGGCCACATCTACCGCTGGAAGCGAGGCGACGAGACGCCCCGCGAGGGCGTGCTGCGTCTTCTGTCGATGGAGGCAGACCGGCGCAAGGGGCCGGAGGGCAATGCCTTCACGTTTGTCGACCTCTTCGCGGGGATCGGCGGGCTGCGGCGGGCGATGGAGTCGGCGGGCGGGCGCTGCGTCTTCACCTCGGAATGGGACAAGTATGCCCAGCAGACCTATCTGGCGAACTTCCCCGACAACCGGCCGATTGCCGGGGATATCCGGCAGGTCAATGAAGCGGAGATTCCGGCCCATGACGTGCTGGTGGCCGGGTTCCCCTGCCAGCCCTTCTCTATCGCCGGGGTGTCCAAGAAGAATGCGCTGGGCCGCGCCCACGGCTTCGATGACGAAACGCAGGGCACGCTGTTCTTCGACGTGCTGCGGGTTCTGATGCACCACCGCCCGGCGGCCTTCATGCTGGAGAACGTGAAGAACCTGAAAAGCCATGACAAGGGCCGCACCTTCGACGTGATCCGGCGCAAGCTGACCGAGACGCTGGGCTATACGCTGGCCGAACCCCGGATTATCGACGCCGGGCACTTCGTGCCGCAGCACCGGGAGCGGATTGTTCTCGTCGGCTTCCGGGAGCCGACCGGCTTCACCTGGAATGATCTTCAGCTGCCTGCCTATGGTCAGCGCCGTTTGCGCCACATTCTGCACCCTGAGAACGGAACCGAGCGGCCCGAAGGCCATTTCACGACCGGGCCGGATGCGATGGTGAGCGGGAAGTACACCCTGACCGATAAGCTCTGGGCCTATCTGCAAGCCTATGCCGAAAAGCACCGCTCCCAGGGGAACGGCTTCGGCTTTGGACTGGTCAACGGCGACAGCATATCGCGCACGCTTTCAGCCCGCTATTACAAGGACGGCTCCGAGATTCTGGTCAGCCGTGGTGCGGGGCAGAACCCCCGCCGTCTGACCCCCCGCGAATGCGCGCGCCTGATGGGGTATGATGACAGCTTCCGTATCCCCGTGTCGGATACGCAGGCTTACAAGCAGTTCGGCAATTCGGTGGCTGTGCCGGTCTTCGCCGAAGTGGCCCGGATCATGACGCCGCATATTCTGGCGATCACCGGCGCGGAAGCGCTCCGCAAGGTTGGCTGACGTCCACGACACCGAGACGCGCCGCCGGAACATGGCGGCGATCCGGGGCAAAGACACCCGGCCCGAGCTGACCCTGCGCAAGGCGCTGCACGCACGCGGCTACCGCTACCGACTGCATGTCAGCGGCCTGCCGGGGAGGCCTGACCTTGTTCTGCCCCGCTGGCGGGCGGTGATCTTCGTCAATGGCTGCTTCTGGCACGGTCATACCTGCCCGGCCTTCGTCTGGCCGAGATCGCGCGAAGAGTTCTGGCGGGACAAGATCAGCCGCAACATGGCGCGTGACGCATTTAACTTACACAGGCTGAAAGTGACAGGCTGGCGGGTGGCCCTTGTCTGGGAATGCGCGATGAAGGGGAAAGGCAGAGTGCCGCTGCCCGAAGTGATTGACTCCCTTGCTGCATGGCTGTCCTCTGAGGGGGAGTTCCTTTCCGTCGAAGGCCGTTTCCTTGAGCGATCCCCTCCTTCGCCTGCTTGACCTCATGGCCGCGCATGGCGCGACGGCCTTCTACGCCAAGCGGCTGGCCCCCAACGACAATTCCAAGAATCAGGTTTACCTGGGCGGCGGCTTCTCAGCCCTGAACATTATTCCGCACGGCGGGATTGAGGAGGACGACAGCCGGATTGCCGGTTCGGTGCGCGACCGGGCCAAGGCTTCCGTCACGTTCTTCTGGATGACCACCGGGCAACCCGTCAGCGCACCGGGTGCGCAACTCATCCTTTATCCGAAGTACCCGGAAGTCCGCATGTCGGGCTTTCTGCGGGGCGCGGAACATGCTCCTGCCGATCTGATGGCAAGCCGGGCCGATGGCAGGGTGCTGATCCTTGGCATCTGCCCGGACGGAAGGGTTCTCGGTGAAGTCCGGGCCGCTGACGATTCTCTGACCACCAGTCTGGATGCCCGTGCCGCCGACCTGCCGGTGACCGGCGTGTTCATCGACCTTCTGCCGCTGCGGTCAGGCGATACACGCGCTGCCCTGCTGGCGGCCCTGCGCGCCATCCACCTCAAGGGCTGGATACCCTCCTGCAAAATCGGGCGGTCCGGCCTGCCCGAACCCTATTCCGCCCGCAACGGCGGCGGCTACACCCTTGAGGCACAGCTTGGCATCTCGCCGAACGGCTATGCGGAGCCCGACTATCTGGGCTGGGAGATCAAGCAATACGGCGTCGGCGACTTCACCCGCTACATGCCCAAGTCCCCTGTCACCCTCATGACGCCCGAGCCGACCGGCGGCTATTACCGCGAAGCCGGGGTGGAGGCCTTCCTGCGCCGCTACGGCTACCCGGACAAATCCGGCAAGGAGGGCCGCATTAACTTCGGCGGCATCTATGCCGTCGGGCGCGACTTCCATCCCCACACGGGCCTCTCAATGACGCTCACGGGCTTTGACGCGGCCACCGGCAGGATGACCGACATTGACGGCAACATGGCCCTGCTGGACCGCGCTGGCAATGCCGCCGCAACCTGGACCTTCCGCGACCTGATGGCCCACTGGACCCGCAAGCACGCGAAGGCGGCCTATGTGCCCTCCCTCATGCGGACCCCGCCACCGGAATACAGCTACGGCGGCAAGGCGCTTTTGTGCGAGGGTACAGACGTCCTCCTCCTGCTCAGCGCACTGGCGCAGGGCCGCGCCTACTACGACCCCGGTATCAAGCTGGAAGGCGACGGAACCGCCGCCCCGAAGATCAAGCGCCGGAGCCAGTTCAGGATCGGCCATGGTGATCTGCCGGGGGTGTATGCGAAGGCAGGTACTGTTCCCCTTGATGGCGCAGCAACACCCTGAAGATTGCGCCGCTAAGGATGCGAAGGGCGGATTGCCGACTTTCGCTGCGAGTGCAAAAGCACACTGTCTGAGACATGGAAACGGCAATTATGGTTTCAGCCTCTGTGCCCTGCCATGCTGCACGAAGTACGACGTGACCTGCCCCCGTTTACAGGGTCACTCGTAATTCTCGCCTGATGTTACGAAAGCCTAGTCTGAGCCCTAAGTGCAGAATGATACACGATGGGCGACTGTCGATTGCCGAACTCACTACGCTTGCGTCCGCATCATCTCACCGATCAGATCATTTGTCTCTGGTCTCGACGTTTGATGCCGATATCGGAGGGCCAGAACAGTTCTCGATAATTGAAGGCCCTCGATGGGCTTCGACACCAGTCCCATGTCCGCAGGAATAGCAGTGGCCGGCAAGATCAGCGCACCTGACCCTTGCCGAGCAAGTTCAACTAACCAATCCACGCGGTTGGACCGATACGCCGCGTAAAGTTCATGACCATGATCTGCGCAAGTCCCATGCAAAGCGTCCCGCATTTCGCAATTTAGTCGGTCGAGCATGTCAGTTTTTGCGAGAGCCGAAAGAGAAATTGCATCTTGTTCAGACAACGGATGCGACTTTGACATTACGACCTTGTAGTCCTCTTCATAGAGAGGGTCTATGCGATAGAGGTCTTCACTGACCTTCTCTGCGGTGACTACAACGTCGAGTTTGCCGTCTCGCAACCCGGAAAGAAGCTCGGAGGATGATGCAACGATCAATTCGATTTCGGCTTGCGGTAATCGCTTACGCGTACGCTCCATAGCTGCCGAAATCAGGTTGTGGCCAATCGTTTCGCCGACACCGACAGAGATTGGAACCCGCTCCAAACGCATGTGACGGACCGCCTCAGCCTTCGCCTGGCGCGTCTCATCGTAAATCCTCTGCAACCTTGGCAGTATGAGTTTCCCGAGGGCTGTAAGCCTGCATCCTGCACGGTCCCTGACAAAGAGCTCACCTCCAAACTCGTCTTCAAGCTTCTTGATCGCAGTCGTCAAGGAAGGTTGGGAGACATTGGAGGCACTGGCTGCGTGGGTGAAGTTTCGGTGCTCGCAGACAGCGAGAAAATACCTGATCTGGTTCATTTCCATCGCCGCATTCTCCGCCAGATTTCAACGCAGGCCATCAAAGCAACTTCCATAGTCCATGTCTATCAAAAAATAGAACTTCGGAATTGGAGTCCGACCCATCCGCCATGGGACAAGAGTGCATCGAAACCAAACACGACGACCTTCAAGTCAGGGGACGACCATGAACATGAAAATCCTTCCGATATTCGCCGCACTGGCTCTGATCACAACTTCTGCAACTGCACAGGACAATCCAATGGAAAATCATACTGCCAGCTACATCGCCATGCCGGCCGCCGAAGGCCAGACCGGAGCCTTCGCGGAGTTTTTGGCTGGTGCTGCACCTATCGTGCGAGAAACAGAGCCGGGCACTGTACTGTGGTTTGCTCTGCAAGCCGATGATACGCTCGCAATCTTTGACATCTTCGTAGACGAAGACGCACGCGATGCTCACTTTTCAGGAGCGGTTGCTGCGGCTTTGAACCAAAATGCCGACACGTTGGTCAACGGAGGATGGGAAGACGGTGTTGTCGCGAATATCAACAACTCCGATGTCCTGTCGGTAAAGGCGCCGGCTGATCTCTACACGGCAACGACCGCAACGTACATCAAGCTCGAAGCTGCTCCAGGTAAAGGTCCCGAATTGGCAGCTTTGCTGACCGCCGCCGGCCCCATCGTCGCAGATACCGAACCCAAGACATTGTTCTGGGCGGCGCTGCAAATTGACGAGAGCAACTTTGCCATCTTCGACATCTTTGCCGACAACTCTGGCCGCGAAGCGCACTTTGCCGGACAGGTCGCCGGACTCCTGAATGCAAAGGCTTCAGAATTGGTCTCAGGCGGATGGGACGATGGTGTGGTGGCAAACGTCCGCAATTTCGACATCCTCGCTGCCAAGTAATCTTGAGTTGCTTTGAGAAAGAAGTGCCCGGTGCAACCCATCGGGCGCTTCGCTGTTTTCATTGAGATCATGCCAAAGCGGCCGACTAACCGCAGCGAATTCGCATTTTGTCCCACTCTGCCGACGCTCACCCACCGAAAATGCTGCCGCCAAAGCAAATTACCGGTCTTGTGAACCCACATTCCCCAAGTAAATCGCTGATTTTGCTGTCAGGATCTCAATATTTCCGATATAAATCATGGTGTTGATGGCCGTGAGGGGCGCGTTTGATGGGTCACCCAGAGGGTGCGGGTTCGAAGCGGGCAGATCGGGTCGAGTTCGACCGCCGGGTGCATGTGGAGTTCCGAGGTGCGCAGCTCAGTTCCGACGGCGGCCTGCTGGTGATGCGCGAGCTGGATGACGCGCTCGGGCTGTCCGATCTGGCGGCAAAAGCATTGCGCGACACCCGGCGCGGCAAGAACACGGTCCACCGGCTTGACGGGTTGTTCCGGCAATCGGTGTTCGGGCGACTGGCCGGATACGAGGATGTGAACGACGCCGACCGCCTGGCCCTCGATCCGGTGATGCGCCAGGTCGTGGGTGGAAGGGCTGTCGATGCGCAAGCGGCCTCGGCCTCGCAGATGGGACGGTTCGAGACCGAGACACTGGCACAGCCCGAGAACCGTGCCGCGCTGGCCGACCTGAATGGCCAATGGATCGACCGGTTCCATGACCGTAACGGGCTGAAGTACATCGTTCTGGACATGGACAGTTCGGTCAGCCCCACCCATGGCGATCAGGAGGGCGCGGCCTGGAACGGGCATTTCGACTGCACCTGCTATCACCCGAACTTTTTGTTCAACCAGTTCGGCATGCTGGAGCGCTGCGCCTTGCGCCATGGCAACGTCCACAGCGCCGATGGCTGGCGGGACGTTCTCGACCCCGTCATCGCCCGCTACGCGGAGCGCGACCTTTGCGGCCGGTTCTTCCGGGCTGACGCCGCCTACGCGATCCCCGCGATCTATGAGCGGCTGGAAGAAGCCCGATTCTTCTACGCCATCCGGCTGCCTGCGAACAACGTCCTGCGCGAGAAGATCGCGCATCGGCTGACGCGCCCGGTCGGGCGACCTTCGCTGACCAAGGTCAAGCGCTTCTACGAAGACTTCGAGTATCAGGCGGCATCCTGGGACAAGGAACGCCGGGTGATCGCCAAGATCGAATGGCATCCGGGCGAACTGTTCCCGCGTGTCGGCTTCATCGTCACCAACCTGCCGATGGAGCCCGACTGGGTGTTGCGGTTCTATAACCAGCGCGGCACCGCCGAGCAGCACATCAAGGAAGGTAAATATGCCTTCCACTGGACGCGGCTGTCATGCCGGAAGTTCCGCGACAATGAGGTGCGACTGCAACTGCATGCGCTGGCCTACAACCTGGCCATCTTCTTGCGCTGCATCGAGTTGCCCGAGACGATGGCCGACTGGTCGTTGACCAGCCTGCAACTGAAGCTGATCAAGATCGGGGCACGTGTCGTCCGCCATGCCCGCGCCATCACCTTCCAGCTGGCCGAGGTGGCCGTCACCGGTCCGATGGTCCGCGCCATCCTCGCCGCCATCCGCCGATTGCGAGCGCCTCCGCTATGCGCATGACCGCCATCCACGCCCAAACTGAACGAAAACGGCAGGATGGGTCTGTCCGCTGCGCTGAAAAACACCGCCACCAGGGCACAACACGGCGGCTTCGCGGGCCGATCTGCCCTGTCTCAGCGCCTTGCGCGCCCGACGACGCCGCTCGGGACGGAAAATGATTGTCCTGCGGTCGGATTCAGGCGAAACTCACGTCAGACGGCATGCGACTTGGGGAATGTATGCTCAAAGGAGATTCGCATGGAATACAACAGCGGCAATTTCTACGCCTTCGCCCGCCCCCGCAAACCCGCAGGGGTGGATGGCAAGACCGCCTGGTTCGTCGGCTCGGGCCTTGCGGCGCTTTCGGGCGCGGCCTTCCTGATCCGCGACGGCCACATGGCCGGCGAGAGGATCACCATCCTCGAGCGGCTGGCGCTGCCGGGCGGCGCGCTGGACGGCATCGAGGAGCCGGAAAAGGGCTTCGTGATCCGCGGCGGGCGCGAGATGGAGGACCATTTCGAATGCCTCTGGGACCTTTACCGCTCCATCCCCTCGCTGGAGATCGAAGGGGCCAGCGTGCTCGACGAGTTTTTCTGGCTCAACAAGGACGACCCCAACTATTCGCTGCAACGCGCCACCGTGAACCGGGGGCAGGACGCGCAGACCAACGGCCTTTTCACCCTGACCGAGAAGGCCCAGAAAGAGGTCATCAAGGTCTTCTTCGCCACCCGGGAGGAGATGGAGAACAAGCGCATCGACGAGGTCTTCGGCAAGGAATTCCTCGACAGCAACTTCTGGCTCTACTGGCGGACGATGTTCGCCTTCGAGGAGTGGCATTCAGCGCTGGAGATGAAGCTCTACCTGCACCGCTTCATCCACCATATCGGCGGGCTGCCGGATTTCTCGGCGCTGAAATTCACCAAGTACAACCAGTATGAATCGCTGGTCCTGCCGCTGGTGAAATGGCTGCAGGACCACGGCGTCAACTTCCGCTACGGGATCGAGGTGACGGATGTCGATTTCGACATCCAGCCGGGCCGCAAACAGGCGACCCGCATCCACTGGCTGGAGAACGGCAGCGCGGGCGGCGTGGATCTCGGCCCCGACGATCTGGTGTTCATGACCATCGGCTCGCTGACCGAGAACTCGGACAGCGGCGACCATCACACGCCTGCGCGGCTGGACGAAGGCCCCGCCCCGGCCTGGGATCTGTGGCGCCGCATCGCGGCGAAGGATCCGGCTTTCGGGCGGCCCGACGTCTTCGGCGCGCACATCCCCGAAACGAAGTGGGAGTCGGCGACGGTCACCACGCTCGACGCGCGCATCCCTGAATACATCCGCAAGATCGCCAGGCGCGATCCGTTCAGCGGCAGGGTGGTCACCGGCGGCATCGTCACCGCGAAAGATTCGAGCTGGCTGCTGAGCTGGACCGTCAACCGCCAGCCGCATTTCAAGAAACAGCCGAAAGACCAGATCGTTGCCTGGGTCTATTCGCTGTTCGTCGACGTGCCGGGCGACTATGTGAAAAAGCCGATGCAGGACTGCACCGGCGAGGAAATCACGCAGGAATGGCTCTACCACATGGGCGTTCCGGTAGAGGACATTCCCGAACTCGCCGCGACCGGGGCGAAGACCGTGCCGGTGATGATGCCCTACGTGACCTCCTTCTTCATGCCGCGCCAGGCGGGCGACCGGCCCGACGTGGTGCCGGAGGGCGCCGTCAACTTCGCCTTCATCGGCCAGTTCGCCGAATCCAGGCAGCGCGACTGCATCTTCACCACCGAATACTCGGTGCGCACGCCGATGGAGGCGGTCTATACCCTGCTGGACATCGAGCGCGCCGTGCCGGAGGTGTACAACTCGACCTACGACATCCGCAAGCTGCTGGCCGCCACCGGCCGCCTGCGCGACGGCAAGGAACTGGACCTGCCCGGCCCGGCCTTCATCCAGAAGCTGCTGCTGCGCCGGATCGAGGGCACGCAGATCGGCGAATTGCTGAAGGAATTCCATCTGGTTTCCGGCGAGTGAGCAAAGCCGCTCGCCCCCTCGCGCCATGCTGCCGGCACCCTCTCGGCCCCTTGATCGTGGGCACCTCCCGCCGTTTGGAGGCCGGGCGTAGCGCGCCCGCCCTGTGGGCACAAACCCACACAACGGCCCGATTGGGGCCCACGTCGTACACTGGAGGGTGCCCACGCCCCGCCAAAGCCGCCAGAGCCCCATGAATGCCCCCGTCGATGTCTCCTTCTTCCCGCGCGCTGCCAAGCCGCTGACCAGCTACCGGCCGTACTGGGCCAGGCGCTTCGGCACGGCGCCGTTCCTGCCGATGAGCCGCGCGGAAATGGACTTCAATACAAGATCACCGAAGACGGCAAGCAGGCGTGGTCTGCCGCGTCCTGAAAATGCACATCCGGGTAAAACCGGGTGAAGCTGCACCGGAGCGCCGGCCACCTTGCCGAGCGGCTGCAAAGGGCCGAAAGCTTCGTCAGAACTGCCTCGCAGACACTTCGAGCGGGGGCGCCAAAAGGTCCTGCACGCCCCCACGCTCCAGCGTCAGCTGCGCCGCCGGGATGGTGTTCCCTCCGGCCCGCCCCTCGGGAACAGGACCCGCCGCAGCTTCGCAAGTTTCTCATCGTTGAAGTCCAGCCGCCCCGGCCAGGCGCCGAAGTTCCGCGTGAAGGCCGTGTGTTCCCGCTCGACGCGGGCGAGAACTTCTAGCTTCCTGTGCCCCGGCATGTCCGAACGCAGTAGCTTGTAGGCTTCCCGGCGCAGGCGGCGGGCGTGTTCTTCGTGTTTGGCCGCCCATGTCACCTCCAGTTGGCCCCAACGGGGCGTCAGGCGGTATCCAAGGAAGTCGAACGGCTCGTCGGGACGCCGGACCGCAAAGTCATCTCGCACCGTTACAGGCCCGGCCGGGTGCCGGGCAAGCCGGTCCTGAAGGTTCCCGATCATCCAGTGAAGACGGGCTTCACTGGTTGCCGACAGAAAGAAGTTGTCGGCATAGGTCAGTACCCGCCCCTGCCGTGACGCGCCAAGCGCACGCACGACGGGGGTGAGCAGAAGCTCCGCCAGAACGGGCGAGAGCCTCGAACCTTCAGGGAGGCCCAGCCGGGCCTGCTCCCACTCAGCCCCGAGAAGCGCCTGAAAAAGAACCTCGGGCGTCTCGGGATCATCGGGGAGATGGTGCAACACGTCTCTGCGACATGTGCGGGATGGTACAGGTACCAGGCTATGGATGCTGATAACATGTTCCACCACGCTTTCCGGCAGGCGGAGCAACCCCGAAAGGTTCTCCGTGCGGAAACTTTTGAAGCAACGGCGGACATCCAGTTCGGCGTTGTGCCGAGACCCCGCTGCAAAATTCATCTGGACCTTCCTGATCGCCGCGTCGCGCCCGCCGTTCAGAACGGTCTGGGCGTGCGGCAACGCTTCCCGCCAACGAAGCAGGTTCACGATCAGCTGCTGGCGGGCCTGCGCCAGTTCGCCGTAAGCGCAGGTCAGGCGGTACTCGCCTTCCCCTTTGTTGACCGCCTCGATGTATACCGCCTCCCCGCAGGGCCGGGTCACATCAATTTCCAGCGCGAGCTGTGCCGCCGCCGCCGCCTGGGTCTCCTTTGACGGAATACCATAGCGCGCCTTCCGCGCCCGGTCCTTTCGCACCCGGTGCGCTGCGATGTACCGGGCTGCGAGAGAGGCAAAGTATGCGTTCTGGGCGGCGTTCAGGTCATCCTCAGAGCCATCGCGCGCCGCTGCTCTGACCTGCATCCCGAGGTGGTCCTCTTCTGCCCGGAGTTCTACATAGGTCGGGAATTGACAGGTCATGCTTCCCCCCGGGCTTTTTCCGCGTCGCGGATGGCCTGCGTGACATCCTCAGTCCGCCAGCGGGAGATACGGCCGAACTTGAGAGGGCCGGGCAGGGTGCCGTCTGCAACGCGCCGCCAGACGGTAGAACGGGAACAGGCGAGCATGGCGGCAACGTCTGTATCGCGGATCAGTTTCGGGATGGTGGTCTGCATGGGTCTCACCGGCATTTCGTGGATGCCATTGGGATGCCATGCGACTCGCCGCGCCGGTACTGCCGATAATCCCGGCGATAACCCGCAGGTCTGGGCGGTTCCTTAAAGCTCTTTGATGTCGGCGCGAAAGCTGTTGAGCCCGAACAGTTCCTTGGTTTCCGGCAGCAGGGCGCTCCATTCGTGCCGCCAGAAGTTTACCTCGGCCTGATCCTGCCGCGACAACCGTTCCATACCGCCTTTCGGGGGCAGGAAGCGGATATGGTCATCCCTGATAAGGCGGCGGCTGCCATGCGCCCAGGTGTTGACCAGCATGTTGAAGGCGACATCGACTGCATAAGTGATCGTGCGCCGTGCAGGGTTTCCGCACATCGCACGCAGCGCAGGCCGCGACTGAAGCTCTTCTTCCGTCATGTGCCACTGGGTCAGCTTCTCCCGCAGGGAGGTCTGGGGGTCGTCCCGCAGCCACAGCAGGACATTGTTCAGCGTGTGTGCCCGTCGCAGTATCTTGAGCCACTCGTAGGTCTGACCCCACCGCGAGTTGTTACGGCCCGGGGCAGCGTCAGATGCTTTGCGCAGGAGTCGTTCGCGCAGCATGGCCTCCGAGGCGCTGACCAGCCAGTCCGGCGGCGGGCAACCCAGCTTTCCGCAAAGCCTCATCGCGTCCAGCAGGGCAAGCTGATTGCCCGCATCAAAGCGAATCTTCGTCTCTTCCAGTCGCATCCACAGCACCCTGTCCAATCCGGGCGGTGCGGGAACAGGCTGCGCGGGTTGTTTCATGCGGTACCTGAGTAAGCCGCGCAGGGCGGGCAACTGGTCCCGCCAAGGGTCTTGTTCCATGCTTCAGGTGCCCCCGTCGTCTTCGTATAGCGCAGGCATCACTGGACAGACGCCAGTTGCACAACGGCCCCGCTCGTCTTCCCCGTTACAAACTGCGCCCAGCGCGCGAGCAAGGCGGAGCGTTGTTCCAGAAAGTCCGTCCGGCGGTAGGCTTTCACAACATCGCTGCCCGTCGCGTGGGCCAGCATCATCTCCGCCACTTCATGCGGGGCATCTGTTGCTTCTGCGAGCCACACCCGCAGGCTGGTGCGGAAACCATGCGGGCAGGCCTCCATCTCGCGGCGCTCCATCAGTCGGGCCATGGTGGCATCCGAGATCACTCCCTTCCGGACGCTCGGGAACAGGTATCCGTCGCGGGAGAACTTTCGGGCTTCATCAACGACGCCCAACGCCTCCGCCGACAGCGGCACCCGGAAGTCGGGCGTCTTGTCCTTGCGGCCCTTCATCTTCTCCCCGAGAATCGTCCACACCCCGTCTTCAAGCTGGCTTTCGTGCAGGTTGCGTACCGGGCCGGAGCGAACGCCGGTCAGAATGAGGAAGCGGAGCGCCAGATGGGTGATGCTGCCGTCGTCAAGACTGGCGTAGAAGCCCGGAACCTCCTGCCACGGAAGCGCGGGGATGTTTTCCGCCTTGTGACGGGGCTTGCCCAGAAGTGCACGCGCCTTGTCGGGGGCCTGCAAGTCAACTGTCAGGCCCAGCGCTGCGGCATGGCTGAGGCAAATACCGATGCGGTTTATGGCCTTGCGGGCGGTTTCTGACTTGCTGTGCCAGATCGGGGCCAGAGTGTCGCGTATGTCGATCTGGTCAATGTCGGATACCGGCACCTTGCCGAGCTTCGGCAGAACGTGAAGTTCAAGCGGGCTGAACCAGCGCCCGGCTTTTCCGTCCCCCTTCAGTTCCGCCTTGCGGCTTTCAAAAGCATCCTGCGCGATATCCTTGAACAGGTGCAGATTGCGGGCAGCTTCCCGTTTCAGCCGCACGCGGTCCTTGATCGGATCAACATTGTTGCGCGTCTTGGCCCGGGCTTCCTCAGCAGCCCGGCGCGCCTCGGCCAGCGAGACAGCAGGATAGGCCCCGAGCCCCATTTCCCTGCGACGCCCGTGGATCGTCACCCGCAAGACCCACTGCGCCCCGCCGTCGTCACGCTTAATGAACCAAAGCCCGCCTCCGTCCCCATGTTTTCCGGGTGCGGCGGCAGCGATGCCTTTGGCATTTAGCCGGTTCAGTGCGCGCATAGCAGGCTTTTCCATCCACCCTTCTATCCCCCTAACTCTATAGGAAAGCATGACACAAGGCGAGACAAATTCAGACAAGTTTACCCTGTTAAGGCTATGATTTTACTCACACCCGATAGTTCCTGAGCCTGCGGGAAACAGCGTGATAATTCAATTCCCTGCCTCTTCTGGGCACCATTTAGACAAGAAAGCCGCGTCATCCTTACGGGATGCGCGGCTTTTCTTATACCCCCCGACATCCACCTTTCGGCCGTGGCTGGGCTGCTTAGCGCCGCCCCTCAGAGAACCATGCCGGCGCTTTGTCTGAGTAAGCCGAGTCGCTTCCGCGGTGATCAG
The DNA here is from genome assembly GCF_049445895.1 of Neotabrizicola sp. VNH66. Taxonomy (NCBI): domain Bacteria; kingdom Pseudomonadati; phylum Pseudomonadota; class Alphaproteobacteria; order Rhodobacterales; family Paracoccaceae; genus Neotabrizicola; species Neotabrizicola sp. VNH66. The sequence continues at coordinate 285,460 of NZ_JBMSDW010000002.1, read as the reverse complement.
TTTGGTCCCGGGTTGGCGCCGGGTCAGGGGTCACCTCCTCATCGACAACAAAAGCCTGTCAGCCGAGCTTGCCTCAAACTGGATCAGACGCGAAGGGCAACATCAGCCCCCAAAGTTAGAACCGTCGCCGGCGCGCCGCTCAGCCGATCCCCGGGCGCATCGTGCAATGGCGGGAGGATCCCCGACTCGAGGCCTAGCCCTTTACCCGCCGGTCAGTTCGGCGCGTGCGACTGACAGGCTCTTGGCCATTTCCACCGCCAGAAGCGACGGCTTCTTCGGTGGCATCAGCAGCAGCGTCCGGAACCGGACGGTCGGGCGCATGGGGCGCAGGATCATGCCGCGTTCCAGAAAGCCCGGCGCTGTCAGCGGGTCCACGATGCCGCAGCCAAGGCCCGACAGCACCAGCGCGCAGACCGTGCTGGAATAGGCGGTTTCCACCGCCACGCGGGGGGCCACGCCATGGCTGGCAAAGATCTGCTCGGCCTCATGGCGGGTGGTGTCTTCCGCCGCCAGCGCGACAAAGGGCTGGCCATCCAGATCGGCGGGGAGGATTTCTTCCCGTGAGGACAGCGGATGCCCGGGCGGCAGGGCGATCATCGCGTCGATCTCGGCGAAGGGTGTGGCATCCACCCCGGTCTGAACAATCTCATCCGCCGTCACGGCAAGGTCCAGATGGTTCGCCGCCACCTGATCGCGCAGCACCGACGATCCCGCAACCACCAGTGTCACGCTGACTTCGGGATGGCTGCGGCGAAAGCGGGCAATGGCATAGGGCACGAGGTTGGTGCTGAAGGCCGACAGGCAGCCAAGCCGCACCTCGCCGGTGCCATAGTCGCGGATCCGGGCCGCGGCGCTGCGCAGGCGCGCGATGCCGGCAAAGGAGATTTCCACTTCGCGGTAGAACAGCTGACCCTCGGCGGTCGGGACCAGCCGGCCCTTCTCGCGGTCGAAGATGCGAAAGCCCACGGCACGCTCCAGCGCCATGATCGCCTTGCTGACGGCGGGCTGCGAGATGCGCAGCACCTCTGCCGCGCGGGCGGTGGTGCCCCATGTCATCACTGCATGAAAGGCTTCGATCTGGCGGACATCCAAGGCTATAACCAATCGGAATAGAAATACCCTTTCTCTATATTGGACGGAATGTGCTGTGTCGGTCAACCTGTCACCGAAGCACAGGAGTTCCGTATGCGTGAGGAAACGCGTTCCCTTCGGCAGGTGCCGGTCAGCATCGAGGGCTATGACAGCCTGACGGTGCCGGTTCACCGGGCCTCGACCATCCTATACGCCGACGCCGACAGCTTTGCCCGCCGGTCCGACCGTGGGGCGGATGGCTATGTCTACGGGCTTTATGGCACGCCCACGCACCGGCATCTGGAAGGCCGGATCACCGACATGCAGCGGGGGGTGCGGACGGTGCTTTTGCCCTCGGGGCAGGCGGCCAATGCCTTTGCGATGCTCGCTGTGCTGAAGACGGGCGACCGGGTGCTTTTGCCCGACACCTGCTATGGCCCGACACGGGATTTTTCGCAGACCGACCTGCCCGCGCTTGGCATTACCGCGGAATTCTACGATCCGACCGACCTTGCCGCGCTGGAGCGCCGCGCGGCGGGCGCCCGGCTGATCTGGGCGGAAAGCCCCGGTTCCCTGACGCTGGAGATGCAGGATATTCCGGCCATCGTCGCCATCGCCCGGCGCCATGGCGCGATGACCGGCTGCGACAACACCTGGGCCTCGCCCCTGAACTTCCGCCCGTTGGATCATGGCGTCGATCTGGTGGCCGAGGCGCTGAGCAAGCATTTCGGCGGCCATTCCGATCTGCTGATGGGGTCGGTGACGGTGGCAGAGCCCGATCTGGGCCTGCGGATCAAGGCGCAGATGGGCCGCTATGGCATCGGCGTCTCGCCCGACGATGTGGCGCTGGTGATGCGCGGGATCGAGACGATGGCCGTGCGCATGGCCCGCGCCTCGGCCTCGGCCCTCAGGCTGGCGGGCTGGCTGCAGGAACAGCCGCATGTGACGCGGGTGCTGTATCCGCCGCTTCCCGGCGCAGAGGGGCATGCGATCTGGGCGCGCGACTTCCAAGGCGCGGCGGGGCTGTTTTCGGTCGTTTTCGATGAGGCCGCCGCGCCTCATGTCATGGCCGCGCTGGATGCCTTGCGGGTCATTTCCATCGGGGCCTCCTTCGGTGGCACCCGCAGTCTGGCCGCCCCGTCGGCCGTCGGCCCCCTGCGCAGCGCCACACGCTGGAGCGGCCCCGAATTCGTGCTGCGCCTGTCTGTCGGGCTGGAGGCGCCCGAAGACCTGGAGGACGACCTGACCCGGTTCCTTGCCGCGATCGAGACCTGCATCGCGGCCGGAAAAATCAAGAAAAGCTGATAAAGTCAAAAACCAACAGGAGAGAAGAACAGATGAAACGCCGCAACCTCCTCAAGGGTCTGGCCGCCGCGGGCGCGCTGCCCTTTGCGTCGGCTTTTGCCACAGGTGCCCTTGCCGCCACGGGTGACACGCTGCGCTTTGCCATCGCCAAGCCCGCGGGCGACATGAACCCCCATGCCTACAAGGGCCTCTGGGGCGCGCAGGATCTGATCTATGAACCGCTGGTGAAATATGGCCCGGGCGGAGAGATCCAGCCCTGCCTTGCCGCATCCTGGAACCTGTCCGAAGACGGCAAAACCCTGGCGCTGGAGCTGCAGCAGGGCGTGACATTCCAGGACGGCACGCCGTGGAACGCCGAGGCGATGAAGTGGAACCTCGACCGCTGGATGCCGACCGGCGACCACGATTGGATCAACCATGTCCGCCTGTTCGACCATCTGGAGATCAAGGGCGAGCATTCGGTGGTGATGCATTTCAAGGAAGCCCCGCTGAGCCTGTTCTTCGAACTCAGCTACACCCGGCCGACGCGCTATCTCAGCCCCGCCTCGGTCGCGGCCGACGGCAGCTTTGACAAAGCCATCGGAACCGGCCCGTGGAAGCTGGTCTCCGCCTCGGACAGCCTTTCCGCCTTTGAACGGTATGAAGGTTATTGGGGCACCGCGCCGGGGTTCGACAAGCTGGAACTGGTGGTCCTGCCGGATTCGCGGGGCCGGATGGCGGCGCTGCGGGCTGGCGATATCGACGTGACCGGCGGCGATTTCATGGCGCCCATCACCGCGAACGAGGCAACCACGCTGAAGGATGCGGGCATCGCGGTGGAGGTGCATTCCGGCATCGCCATGCTTTTGGGTTTCAACCCCGACCGCAATCCGGCCCTGGCCGACAAAAGGGTGCGCAAGGCGATCAGTCAGGGCTTTGACCGCGTGGCCATCGCGCAGGTGCTGTATAATGGTCTGGCCCAGCCTGCGGGCAGCATGTTCCCGCCCTCAGTTCCGCTGTCGGGCACGCAATTCGCGCCCGATGCGCATGACCCGGATGGCGCCCGCGCCCTTCTGGACGCGGCGGGCTGGACCGGCGACGGCACGCGCAGCAAGGATGGCGCCGCGCTGCGGGTGGAATTCGTCGTGTCGAACGACCAGATCGCCGGATCGCGCAGCATGGCCGAGGTGATGCAGGCGCAGCTGGCCGAAATCGGTGTCGAACTGACCATCCGCTCGGTCGACCACGCCTCGCGTCACAGCGACATTCCGGCGCGCAACTATGACATGGCGCTGTTCCTGACCTTCGGCGCGCCTTACGAGCCCTTCGGCACGATGATGGGTTACCTCTACTCGCCCTATGACAATGGCGTGGACGGCAAGATGGTGATCGACGCCGCGACCCTTGACCCGATGATGGAGGCTGCCACCGCTGCCAGCGCGGCCACCGTGCAAGAGAAGGTGCAGGCGGTCTATGACTGGATCCACGCCGAAACCGCGCTGGCGCCGATGCTTTATACGCCGTCGATCTGGGCGCATGGGCCGCGCGTCGAGGGGTTCGCCGCCCCTGCCACCGAATATGACACGCCCTATGAAGGGCTGAGCGTCAAGGCGGGCTAGGGTCATGCTGGCCTATATCACCGGCCGCTTCCGCAACGCGGCCATCCTCCTCGTGCTGGCCTCGATGCTGTGTTTCGGCCTCGTCGTCTCGGCACCGGGCAATGTGGCGGTGCTGATCGCCGAATTGCGGACACCGGGTGCCACTTTCGCCCAGATCGCCGCGATTGAAGAGGAGCTGGGTCTGAACGACCCGCTCCCCACCCGCTACTGGAACTGGCTTTCGGGGGTGCCGGAGGGGGATTTCGGCATCTCCTACAAGACCGGCGAAGAGGTGGGCGCTGCCATGGCACGCCGCCTGTCGGTCACGGCCACGCTTCTGGGCGGGGCCGCGGTCTTCGCCTGTCTCTTCAGTCTGATCATGGGGTTCCTTGGCGCTTTGCGTCCGCATGGAATTGTGGACGGGCTGACGCGGGCGGGGGCGCTGATCGGCGCCTCGACCCCGCAGTTCTTTCTGGGTGCGATGCTGATCTACGGCTTCGCGCTGAAGCTGGGCTGGTTTCCGACCTTCGGCGACAATCTGGGCCTGCGCAGTTACATCCTGCCGTGGATCACCCTTGGCATGCTGCCGGGCTGCGTCCTCAGCCGGCTAGTGCGGGTGGGGCTTGAGGAAGAGATGACCCGTCCCTTCGCGCTGACCGCACGCGCCAAGGGGCTGCGGCGCACCGCGATCCTGTTCCGCGATGCCCTGCCGAACATCGCGCCCGCCTGGCTGACGGCACTTGGCGCGCAATGCACCGCCATGACGGTGGGCAGCGTGGTGGTCGAACCCCTGTTCGCTTGGCAGGGGGTGGGCGCCATGTTCCTGCAGGGCGTGCAGTTCCGCGACTTCATGGTCGTGCAGGCTGGCCTGCTGATCTTCATCTCGTTCTTCATCCTGCTGAATCTGGCCGTGGACATCGCCGTGATGATGCTTGACCCGAAACTTCGCCGGCAGGGGGGCCGCTGATGAGTGTTTTGCTGAAACTCCGCCTGGCCCTTGCGGGATTTCCCCGGCTGGCTTTGTGGATCGTGGCGGGGTTCCTGTTCCTTGGTCTGTTCGGGCCTTGGCTGGTGCCGCATGATCCCCTGAAGCAGAACCTGCTGGCGGCCGGGCAAGGCCCGGGGCTGACGCATTGGCTGGGCACCGACCATCTGGGGCGCGACACGTTTTCCCGGCTGATTGCGGCGGCCAATACCTCGCTGGTGGGGATCACGCTGGTTCTGGGCATTGCGCTGGTCATCGGCATCGGGCTTGGCACGCTGGCGGGCTACCGCCGGGGCTGGACCGAAGAGGCCATCATGCGCGTCACCGACGTGGGCCTTGCCATGCCGTCGCTGATCATCGCGCTGGCCATGATCGGCATCTTCGGCACCGGCTACTGGAACATGGTCATCGCGCTGGCGCTGGCATGGTGGCCCAGCTTCTGCCGGGTCAGCCGCGGCGTGGCCGTGGGGGTGATGAACAAGCCCCATATCGAGGCGCTGCGCGTTATGGGGGCCAGTCCGGCGCGGATCTTCTTCCGCCATCTGCTGCCCTCGACCACCGGGTCGGTCCTTGTCTATGCCACGGCCGATGCGGGCGGGCTGGCGCTGTCGATTGCCACATTGTCCTTCCTTGGGCTGGGCATCCAGCCGCCGACCCCGGAATGGGGCCAGATGCTGGTCGACAGCCTGCCCTATCTTGAGGGAGACCCGCGGCAGGTGATCCTGCCGGGCCTTGCGCTGACGCTTGTTGTCGTCGCGTTCAACTTCCTGGGTGAATCCATCGCGCTGAACCGGGTGCCGCGCCCGCTTGGCCGCCGCCTTCTGGCCCGCCGCCGGGCGGAGGCTGCCGCCTGGGACACGCCGCCCACGGGCCTTGTGACCGGAGAGAACGCATGACCGCCCTCTATGACATCCGCGATCTGACCGTGGACCTTTACACCCGCAGCGCCGCCGTGCGCGTCGTCGATGGCGTTAACCTGTCGGTCGCGGCCGGGGAATGCCTTGCCATCGTCGGCGAAAGCGGCAGCGGCAAGACGGTGATGAGCTTTGCTCCCATCGGCCTGATGCCCGAAGGCGTCTCGGTCGGGCTGACGGGCGGGGTGCGGCTGGCCGGGGCTGACCTGCTCGCCGGGGGCGAGGCCGCGCTGGCCCGGCTGCGGGGACGCGAAGTGGCGGTGATCTTTCAGGATCCGATGACCGCGCTGAACCCCGCCCGCCGCATCGGCCGCCAGATTGCCGAGGTCTGCACCCTGCACCTCGGCCTGAAAGGTGCCGCTGCCGAGGCCCGCGCGCTGGAGCTGATGCGGCTGGTCGGCATTTCCGATCCCGAGGCGCGGATGCGGCAATATCCGCACGAACTGTCCGGCGGGTTGTGCCAGCGCGTGGTGATCGCCATGGCCATCGCCGCCGAGCCGAAGCTCCTGATTGCGGATGAGCCGACGACCGCCTTGGATGTGACCGTGCAGGCGCAGATCCTTGACCTGCTGCGCGACCTGCGCGCGCGGATGGGCATGGCGATGATCCTCATCACCCATGACATCGGCGTGGTGGCCAATGCGGCCGACCGCGTGGCGGTGATGTATGCCGGCCGGCTGGCCGAAGTGGGGCCGGTGGATCAGGTGCTGCGACAGCCCACCCACCCCTATACCCGCGCGCTGATCGACGCGATCCCCCGGCCGGAGGATCCGGTGGGCAGCCCGTTCCGCGGCCTGCCCGGCATGCCGCCGCAGCTGGCCGGGCCGATCCGTGGCTGCGCTTTCGCCCCGCGCTGCCCGCGCGCCACCCCCGGCTGCACCGCGCTGCGTCCGCCGATGCGCGGCATTGCGGGTGGCGCGGGCTGGCAGGCGGCGTGCCACCACCTGACGACTGCCACCGTTCCGAAGGGAGCCGCTGCATGACCCCGCCCGTTCTGGAAGTCCGCAACCTTGTCACCCACTTCCGCAGCGTCGAACGCGGCAAGACCATCAAGGCCGTCGATGGCGTCAGCCTGCATCTGAACGCGGGCGAGATCGTGGGGCTGATCGGCGAATCCGGCTGCGGCAAATCCACCCTCAGCCGGTCCATCGTCGGGCTGGCCACGCCGAATGCGGGGCAGATCATCCTGGACGGCACCGACCTTTCCACCCTGAAGGGCGGCGCGCTCCGCAAGGCGCGGTCGGCCATCCAATATGTGTTCCAGGACCCCTATTCCTCGCTGAACAATCGCCAGACCATCGGCGAGGCGCTGGAAGAGGCGCTGGTGATCGCGGGCCTGCCCGCGGCGCGCCGGTCGGCCCGGATTGCCGAACTGCTGGACCATGTAGGCCTGCCCGCCGCGATTGCCCCCCGCTATGGGCGCGAGCTTTCGGGCGGCCAGCGGCAGCGGGTCGCCATCGCGCGGGCGCTGGCGATGAACCCGCGCGTCCTGATCGCGGATGAGCCGGTCAGCGCATTGGACCTGTCGGTGCGGGCGCAGGTGATGAACCTGTTCTTCGACCTCAGCCGTGATCTGGGGGTGGCCTGCCTTCTGGTCGCGCATGACCTTGCGCTGGTGCGGCAGGCGGCCAGCCGGAATTATGTGATGTATCTGGGCAAGATCGTGGAAGAGGGCACCTCGGCCCAGCTTTATGGTGATCCCCGGCATCCCTATTCGCGGGCGCTTCTCGCCTCGGCCCCCAGCCCCGATCCGGTGGCCGAACGGGCGCGGCCCCGGGTGCCGCTGACCGGCGAGATTCCCAGCCCGACGAACCCGCCTTCGGGCTGCCGCTTCCGCACCCGCTGCCCGGTGGTGCAAGAGGCCTGCGCGGCCATCCTGCCGCCGCCGGTCGAGGTGGCGCCCGGCCATCGCGCGGCCTGCCTGTTCGTGAGCGCGGGATGACGGATCCCTGCGGCCTGACGATCGCGGAGCTCTCGGTTCTGATCCGCGGGGGGGACCTGTCCCCGCCTGTGCTGCTGGAGGCCTGCCTTGAGCGGATCGCGACGCTGGACCCCCGGCTGCATGCGGTGAACAGCCTGCGCGCCGAGGCCGCCTTGCAGGAGGCGCGGGCCGCGGCAGAGGAGATTGCGCGGGGCGGATGGCGCGGCCCGCTGCATGGCATCCCCATCGGCATCAAGGACCTGATCGACGTTGCAGGCCTGCCCACCACGGCCCAGGCGGCGCATCGTCGCGACCATCTGGCGACAGAGGACGCCGCCGTGGTTCACCGGCTGAAGGCGGCCGGGGCGATCATTCTGGGCAAGCTTGCCACGCACGAATATGCAGTTGGCAACAACGGCGACGGCGGCTTTCCGGTGGTCTGCAACCCTTGGGACCTGACCCGCGATCCCTGCGGTTCGTCCTCAGGCTCTGCCGTGGCGGTTGCGGCAGGGCTTTGCCCCGGTGCGCTTGGCACAGATACGGCGGGTTCCATCCGCGATCCGGCGGCATGGTGCGGCGTGACCGGGCTGAAACCCACCGATGGTCTGATCGACACCGCGGGCCTTCTGCCGCTGTCCCGCAGCATGGATTGCATCGGCCCGATGGCCCGGACGGCGCGGGACTGCGCGCTGATGCTGGAGGCCATGGGGGGGCCGCCCGTCACTGCGGACCTTCCCGATCTGACGGGCATCCGCATCGGCCTGCCCCGGGCGGTCTGGCAGGATCACCCTGCACTGGACCCCCATGTCGCGGCGGTGACCGAAGCGGCCATCGCCCGGTTCCGCGATCTCGGCGCGGTGCTGGAGGATGTGTGGCTGAGTGACTTCAGCGAAATGGGCCGGATTGCGCGCAATATCTCATGGCCCGAAGAAACGGCGGAACACGGGGCAGAGCTGGATGGCTTCCCGGACAGATTTTCACGAAATGCCCGGGCAAGATTGGCCGATGGCCGTGCCATCCCCGCTCCTGAATACATCACCGCACTACGCCGCAGAGCGCAGATGCAGGCGGCGCTGCAGCATGTGATGGCCGGGTTCGATTGCCTGTTCCTGCCCACGATGCTGACCGCGGCTCAGCCGCTTGGCTATGAAACCGGGCCGATGGGTGATGTGGACCTGTCGCTCGCCCGTCCTTTCAACCTGACCGGCAGCCCGGCCCTGTCGTTCTGCACCGGCAGGACGCCGGAAGGCCTGCCGGTTGGAGGCCAGCTTGTCGGCCACAGACAGCAGGACGCCAGCCTTCTGACGGTTGCGGGGGTGATTGAACGTCACATCTAGAGGACTGAAAAGCCGCCGTTTTTGCGGATCGGGCGTTCTTTGGAGGTGGTTGCCAAGATCCGGAGGGCAGGGGCCATCAGGGACGCAGATGCGGTTGACCCGAAACACCCGGACCGTTTCCACAGAAACGCGGATCACCAGCGCTATTTTCGGGATCACTCTGCAGGAAGGCCTGTGGCGGAGGATGATCCGTCACAGACCCGTTTCGCAGTCGGCAGGCCGGTCAGCAGGGCTACGATCTGGGGCCCGGCTGCCGGGTGTTAATGCCCGCCCCTAGTAGACTGTCAGGGCGGGGACATATGTCACCATGAGCAGCACCACCATCGCCATCGCAAAGAAGGGCCAGAGTTCCCGGGTCGTTTCGGCCAGACTGGCCCGCGCGATCGAGGAGGAGATGAAAAGCGTGGTGCCGATCGGCGGGGTATAAAGCCCGATACCGAGGTTGATCACCATGATCAGGCCAAGCTGCACCGGGTCCAGTCCGATGGAGGCGGCCAGCGGCACGAAGATCGGACCCAGCAGAAGGATGGCCGGGGGCAGGTCCAGCGGCATACCGACGATCAGCATCAGGATGTTCAGCACGATCAGGATGACGATCTTGTTGTCGAACGTCTCGACCACCCAGTTCGCAAACATCACCGGCACCTGATCGAAGGTCAGCAGCCAGCCGATCACCGCACTGCCCATGATCACCAGCATCACCACGCCGGTCGCAACGCCCGCGCCCACCATCGCATCGTAGAAGCGGCGCCAGCTCAGGTCACGGTAAAGCGTCAGGCTCAGGATGAGCGAGTAGATGACGGACAGGACAGCCATTTCCGTGGGTGTGGCAAAGCCCATGCGCAGGCCGATGATGATCAGCACCGGCAGCGCGATGGCCGGACTGGAGCGCATCATCAGCCGCAGGAATGCCTTGCGGTCGGTTTTTTCGGTGGAAACCGGATAGCCGCGTTTGCGGGCGATGGCCCAGCAGACGAAGATGAAGCCTGCCGCCATGACCAGCCCCGGCAGGATGCCTGCCACGAACAGATCGGCCACGCTGACGCCGCTGACCAGCGCATAAAGGATCATCGGAATGGAGGGCGGGATCAGGATGTCGATCACGGCCGAGGTCGCATTGTTCGCTGCGCAAAGCCCGCCCGGATAGCCGCGCTTTTTCTGCCACGGGATCAGGATCGAGCCGAGGGCAGAGGCATTGGCCACGGCGCTGCCCGACACGCCGCCGAAGGCGACCGAGGCCACAACCGTGGTCGAAAGCTCACCGCCGCGAAAGCGCTTCATCCCTGCGGCGGCGAAGTCCAGCAGCTCCTGCCCAAGGCGCCCGCCCATCATCAGCGTACCCGCCAGCATGAAGAACGGCAGGGCCAGCATCGGGAAGGATTGGGTCTGGTCGAACATCTGCTGCCCGACGACCATCAGCGGCACGATGCCTTCGTAAAGGATTGCAACGCCCCCGGCGATGACGAGGGCATGGCCCACGGGCACGGCAAGGATCATCAGAACGACGAAGGTCAGAACGAGGATCAGGGTCATGTCAGATCTCCTCGAAACGGGTGTGATAGGCGGCTTCGGTGCCGCGCACGGCGGTGCGCAGGCAGGAGCAGATGGTGACAATGGCGGTCAGGCCGAAGCCCGCGGCCATTGCCCAGTGCCCGTGCGCCCCGGATAGACCCAGAACGGGGCTGCGCTCGATGCTGGCAATCTCAGCCAGACGCAAAGCCTCACGCGTCAGGACGGCATAGGCCACGATCACGATGGCATTCGAGGCGATGAACAGGTTGCGGCGTCCGCGGGGGCCAAGCTTTCCGGGCAGCCATTCGACGGACATATGCCCGCCCGCCTGCGCTGCCAGCACGATACCGGCGACGATGAACCACGGGAACAGCCGCTCGGGCAGTTCCTGCACAGCGGCCAGCCCGCCGGAGACAAGGACATAACGTCCCACGACCCCGATGGTCAGCACGATGGTGAGGGCGGCCCCCGTCAGCAGCACGGCCGTCCGGCACAGGACGGCAACAAGATGATCGACCCGGTCGGTCAGCGTGACCAGCCAATGCGGTTTTTCGACCAGAGGCGCATTCAGTTCGGTGCCGAAAGGCGGCGCGTGATGATGTTCGGGGGCCATGGGAAATCCTCAGTTCGGCTGTGCTGCGGCCAGCAGATCGGTGACGAAGGCGCCGATCGGGCCGGACTTCCACTTTTCGATCACGGGCTGGGTTGCCGCGCGAAAGGCCTCGGTCTCGACGGTGTTCACCGCGATGGCGGGGTTCGCTTCAAACTCGGCCAGAACCTTTGCATCCGATTCCGCGAAAAGCTTGCGCTGAAGATCGCCCGCATCCTTTGCCGCGGTGCGGATGATCTCCAGCTGTTCGGGCGTCAGTTGTGCGGCGGTCATCGCCGACATCAGGAAGGGCGCGGATTGCCAGTCATGCCCGGTCAGCGACACGAAGCCGTTCACTTCGTAAAGCTTGTTGCTGGAGATATTGGCCAGCGGGTTCTCCTGCCCGTCCACCACGCCCTGTTGCAGCGCGATATAAAGTTCGCCAAAGGCGATCTGCTGGGTCGAGGCGCCGAAGGATTCGAAGATGTCCACCAGCATCGGGTCAGCCGGGGTGCGGATCTTCATGCCGGCCAGATCGGCAGGGGTGGTGATCGGTTTTTTCGAATTGGTGGTGTGACGCATCCCGTTATCCCACCAATCCAGCACCTCGATCCCGAGAGCCGAGAACTTTTCGGACAGCTGGTCGCCAATCGGGCCATCAAGCACTTTGAAGGCTGCGGCGGAGTCTTCGAAGACATAGGGAAGGCCAAGGGCGGCCATCTCGGGCACAAGGCCGGACGAGGCGCCCTGGCTGTTCACCGTGAAGTTCAGCGCGCCGGTGCGCAGGCTGGTCAGCATCGACGTATCGCCGCCCAGCTGTTCGGCCCCGATGACCTTGATGGTCATTTCGCCGTTCGACCGTTCATGCACCAGACGGGCGAATTCGTCGGCCCCAAGGGTGCGCGGATTGCCCGGCGCCCCGCCGTGGCCCAGCGTCAGCGTGATTTCGGCCAGCGCAGGCCCGGTCAGGCCCAGCGTCAGTGAAAATGCCAGCGCGATGCCGGTGGTAAAACGGAATGCGGAATGGGTCATGGTATCCTCCTCATGGCCTTTTGTGATGATCGCCGGCGGTCTCCATCCGGGGGGCCATACCCGGCCCGCGCGGCGATCCTGTTTCAGGTCGGTTGCGATCTTTCCCCGCTCAGATGGCGGCGCGGATCTGCCCGGACAGACGTTCTGTCGAAAGGCCATAGCGGTCGTGCAGGGTCGGCAGGGCGCCCGCATCCAGAAACTCGTCCGGCAGGGCCGCCTGACGGAAGCTGGCAGGCGTCACGCCGTGGCGCAGCAGGGCCGTGGCCACCGCCTCGCCCAGACCACCGATCCTTGTGTGGTTTTCGGCCACGATCACATGGCGTCCGCCCTTGCCCACTTCGGCAAGGATCGTGGCTTCGTCCAGCGGCTTGATCGTGGGCACATGCAGGACCGACACGTCGATCCGGTCGACCTCCAGCGCCTTGGCCGCCTCCAGCGCGCGCATGGTCATGATGCCGGACGAGATGATCAGCACATCGCTGCCCCCGCGCAGCACCTTCGCCTTGCCGATTTCGAAGCGGTAGTCGTATTCGTCCAGCAAAAGCGGCACCTGCCCGCGCAGAAGACGCATGTAGACCGGCCCTTTGTGCGCAGCCATGGCAGGCACGGCCTGTTCGATGTCCAGCGCGTCGCAGGGATCGATGATCGTCATGTTCGGCAGGCCGCGGAAGATCGCCAGATCCTCGGTCGCCTGATGGCTCGGGCCATAGCCGGTGGTCAGACCGGGCAGGGCGCAGGCGATCTTCACGTCCAACATCTCTTCCGCGATGGCCATGGCGATGAAGTCATAGGCGCGGCGGGCGGCAAAAACCGCATAGGTGGTGGCGAATGGCAGGAAGCCTTCGCGCGCCATCCCGGCCGCCGCCCCGAACAGAAGCTGTTCGGCCATCCCCATCTGGTAATAGCGATCCGGATGCGCCTTCTGGAAGATGTGCAGATCGGTGTATTTGCCCAGATCCGCCGTCAGGCCCACGATCTCGGGCCGCTCTTCGGCCAGTTTCGCCAGCGCATGGCCAAAGGGGGCGGGCTTGGTGCGCTGATCGGGACCGGCCAGCGAGGCGATCATGGCCGAGGTGGTCAGCCGCTCTCCGCTGCGCGGATGCGACAGCCAGGCGGGGCGTTCGTATTTGCTGCGTTTCATTGCACATCCTCCGCGTCGATCAGCGCCAGTGCATCCTGCCATTCCTGCGGTTCGACCCGCAGGAAGTGATTGCGCTCGCGCGCTTCAAGGAAGGGCACGCCCTTGGCCATTCTGGTGTCGCAGATCACGATCCGCGGCTTTGGTTCGGTCAGATTGCGGCAGGCATCGAAGGCGGCGACCAGCGCGCCGATGTCGTTGCCGTTCACCCGTTCGACATGCCAGCCGAAGGATTGGAAGCGGTCGGCCAGCGGCTCGAACCCGGTCACATCGCGGGCGGGGCCATCGGCCTGCTGGTTGTTCACGTCCACGATGCCGATCAGATTGTCCAGCTTCCAGTGGGCGGCGGACCATGCCCCCTCCCAGGTGGAGCCTTCGCCCAGCTCGCCATCGGAGAACAGGCAATAGACGAAATTGCCGGATTTCTTGCGCTTCAAACCAAGCGCCACGCCCACGGCGACGGCCAGACCCTGACCAAGGCTGCCGCCGGTCATTTCCATGCCCGGCGTATAGGCGGCCATGCCGGACATCGGCAGGCGGCTGTCGTCTGCGCCGTAGCTTTCAAGCTCGTCCATCGGCAGGATGCCCGCCTCCAGAAGGGCCGCATAAAGCGCGATCGCGTAATGGCCGATCGACAGCAGGAAACGGTCGCGCCCTTCCCATTCCGGGTCTTCCGGGCGGTAGGTCATGGCGTGGAAGTAGGACACGGCCAGAACATCGGCCACGCCAAGGGCCTGCGCGATATAGCCCTGACCCTGCACCTCGCCCATGCGAAGGGCGTGGCGGCGGATGTTGCGGGCGCGCTGGGCCAAGGTCAGCGCATTGGGAAGATCGGGGATCTGCTGGGACATGATGCGGCGCTCTCAGTGGATCAGCATTCCGCCGTTCACATCGATCACCGCGCCGGTGATATATGCGGACAGATCGGAAGCAAGGAACAGATAGGCCCGGCCCACATCGCGGGCCTCGCCCAGACGGCCCAGCGGGATGCCTTCGATGATCTTCGCGCGCAGATCATCGGTCAGCTTGTCGCCGGTAATGTCGGTCTGGATCAGGCCCGGCGTCACCGAATTCACCCGGATGTTGTCGGGGCCCAGTTCGCGCGCCATAGCCTTGGCCAGCGCCATCACGCCGCCCTTCGCGGCGCTGTAATGCGGGCCGCCGAAGATGCCGCCGCCGCGCTGCGCCGAGACCGAGGACATGCAGATGATCGAGCCCGACTTTTGCGCCCGCATCTGCGGCACCACGGCCTGGCTCATGTAAAGCGTGCCGCGCAGGTTCACGTCCAGCACCGCCTGATAGCCTTCGGGGGTGATATCCATCAGCTTGACCGGCTGGGTGATCCCGGCATTGTTCACCAGAACGTCGATACGCCCGGTGGTGTCCAGCACATGGGCGACAGCGGCAAGGCAGGCGTCCTTGTCGGTGACGTTGCAGGCCAGCCCGATATGGCGGCCCTCGCCCAGCGAGGCGGCCGCGGCCTGCGCCGCCTGTGCATCAAGGTCCAGAATAACGACCCGCGCGCCCTGTTCGGCGAACAGTCTGGCCGCAGCCATCCCGATGCCTCGGGGCGATGCCGCCCCGGTGATGATGCATGTCTTGTCAGCAAGCAGCATTGGCCACTCCATATCGGCGCGATGCGCCTGTGGCGCACCGGAATTGCGATTGCGTGGAATGAGTTGGCGCTTGTCGAGCGTCCTGGCGCACCCGCGGCGCGCCCGGTGTGGTTCTCCCGCTCGGCCTCCCCGCCGATCTCCTCCTGAGCTATTCACTAAGCGACTGGCAGGGTTGCAACAAACGAATGTTTGGCACCAATAGGTGACAAGGATTCATCTTTCCGAGCGTCAACCGTCCATGGACGGGCCGCCCACCGCCAGTTCCGCCAACAGCCATGTGCGGAACAGCCGAAGCGGTGCGCGGGGCCTTTGTCCGCGCGGGCAGACGAAGTAGTGTCCGATGTAAGTCAATGGCTTGTTTCGATCTTTCAAAGGCTCCACCAGACGCCCAGCGGCAAGGTCTGCCTGCGCCAGAAGTGTGGATTCCAGCGCAACGCCAAGGCCGTTGGCGGCCGCGATCAGCGCCAGAAAGCTCCGGTCGAAACGTGAACCCAAAGGCACATGAGCATTGGCGGCACCGTTCGCCTCAAGCCATTGCGGCCAGCGGATCTGCTTGAACTCGCTTTGAATCAGCGGGTGCCGCAGCAGGTCTTCGACCGAATGGATATGCTCGGCCAGCTTGGGCGAACAGAGCGGCGTGACCGCTTCTTCACAAAGCGGGGTCACGTCCAGCCCCTTCTGCCGCGGTGGTCCGTAGACGATATCGGCGTCGAATTCATCGGTGTCGAACCGTGCGTAATCCACCCCGGCGGAAAGCCGGACCTCGATCTCGGGATGCAGGGCAAGAAAGCCCGCAAGACGCGGGGTCAGCCAGTTGGCCGCAAAGCTGGGCGCGGAATGCAGCCGCAGCAGATGCGACTTGCGGGCCGAGACCATATCCAGCCCCAGCCGCATTTCCTCGAACGCGCGGGAGGCATGCAGTTTCAGCGTCTCCCCGCTGGCCGTCAGCCGCAAGGACCGGCCCTCGCGCTCGAACAGCACGATGCCGAGCGAATCTTCCATCCGTTTCATGGCGTGGCTGATCGCGCTGGGGGTCAGCCCCAGTTCCTGTGCCGCCGCGTGGAAGGACTGCCAGCGCGCCGCAGATTCGAAAATACGCAGTGTTGCCACCGGAACTTTGAGTGTCATGTCGAACGCTCCCGGTCGTCGGATGGCCAGTGGTATGCAAGCCGTGAACGCTCTTTTGCATCAGGACGGCGGCATCGCGCAATTCAGCTCCGGCGTCATTGGTCTGATTGATGCGCGTCCGGTCACGTTCCGGCCGCCCGGATGGGCCAGCCGGGGACATGCATTGTGGAACCCGGCCGCATTCGCCTGAGGCGATCCTTTGAGGGCAGGGCGAGTTGCGACGAGGACCGCGCCGGGGAGACGATCACCGCAGGGAAGTATCTGCCCGTTTCGGAAACGCTAGAGCACCAGCCGGTCCAGAAGCTTCTTCATCCCGGCGGCAACCGCGAAACTGTCGTCCTGATGCTGTTTGCGGCAGAACAGTTCCCCGCTCCACCAGCCGACATAGCCGGTCGCCTTGACGGCATCCACCCATTCCTGAAGGTTCAGCACACCGCCCCCGGTGGGCACGTCGCGCAGCAATGATTCATCGGGGTGGCCACCGTCATGGCGCAGGGAATCGCAGACATGCACGCCATAGATCATGTCCCGGTCAATCCGCGCGATCACCTCGGGCGTGTCGCCCGAGACGTAGCAATGCCAGAAATCGACCACCATCTTCACATTGGGCCGGGCCGTCCGGTCGATCAGTTCCAGCTGGTCCGAGACGGTGTTGAGCGGGCACCAGCCTAACGCTTCAAGGTAAAGGATCAGGCCTTTCTCGGCCGCCATATCGGCCAGCCGGGCCAGATTGTCGGCAGTGATCCGGATCTGGTCTTCGCGCGGCAGGCCAAGAACACCCGTATAGCCATCGACCGCCAGGCCCGCGCCATGACGTCTGACCGTCGCGACGGAGACGGGGCCGGTAATCACCTGTACGCCCTTGGCTCCCGCAACCTGTGCCAGATGAAAAAGCTGTTCTGCGTCCTGCCACAGCGAGGCGGCGTCCTTGCCGTGCCGTTCGATATCCAGCAGAAAACCCGTGCCGGGAATGTCATAACCGCGCAGGCGGGCGGCCAGATCGGCCTCTGTCCAGCCCGCGGCAAGAAAGGCGCGCATCTTGGCGGCGGAAATCTCGATACCGTCATAACCCAGATCGGCCGCGATCTTCAGGTCTATCGCCATCGGCGCGTCCTTGGCGATCAGCGAATGCAGGAGGATTTTCTGGCGCGGGGCGGACATCGGCATCTCCTTTTCCGGGATAGGGGAACTTTCCGCGCAAGCCACCGTCCTGACAATTGCGCAGCGCAACGAATTCCTGCGCAATCTGACGCAACCTCTGCGCGCCGTTGCGTCATCAGCCTCATGCTTGCGAAATTGCCAAGGCCCCCGCCGCCCAGCTTACTGCGTCAATCATGCCGGAGGACGATTGGGGGAACGATGGACTGGGCGGATTATGTCATCATCGGCGGAGGATCGACCGGCTGCGTCATGGCGGCACGCCTCAGCGAAAACGCGGATGCGCAGGTTGTCTTGCTGGAGGAGGGTCCGCGCGATCTGAACCCCTACATCCATATCCCCGGCGCCTATTACAAGACGGCCCAGGGCCCGTTGCTCAAACGCTTCCCCTGGGAGCCGACGGATGGTCAGAACCGCACCGAACAGCCGACGATGGTGCAGGCCAGCGTGTTGGGGGGCGGTTCTTCGGTCAATGCGATGATCTACATCCGCGGGAACCCCGGCGATTACGCGATGTGGGAACGTCTTGGTGCGACCGGCTGGGGTTACGATGACGTCCTGCCCTATTTCAAAAAGGCAGAAGACAACAACCGCTTCTGCAATGAGGCCCATGGCATCGACGGCCCCTTGGGTGTGTCGGATGTGGACCATATCCATCCGCTGACGCGCGCCTGGCTGAAAGCCTGCCAGCAGAAGGGGGTGCCGCTGAACCCGGATTTCAACTCGGGCGCACAGGAAGGCTGCGGACTTTACCAGATCACCGCCAAAAACGGACGTCGCAGCAGCGCGGCGGTTGCTTATCTGAAACCCGCCCGCAAACGCAGGAACCTGTCCGTGTGCACCGGTGCGCGTGTGGTACGGGTTCTGGTTGAAAACGGCCGCGCGGTGGGCGTCGAATATGTCCACAAGGGTCAGACCCGCACCATCCGCGCCCGACGCGAGGTCATATTGTCGGCGGGCGCCATCAACACGCCCAAGCTGATGATGCTTTCCGGGATCGGCCCGGCAGAGCAGCTGCGTCGCCATGGAATTGAAGTCATCCATGACCTGCCCGGCGTCGGCCAGAACCTGCAGGACCATATCGAGATTTCGCTGATCTATCAGCTGAACGGCCCCCACAGCTACGACAAGTACAAAAAGCTGCACTGGAAGGCTCTGGCCGGGTTGGATTACCTGTTGTTCAAGGGCGGCCCGGCGTCGTCCAACCTGATCGAGGGCGGGGCCTTCTGGTGGGCAGACCGTGCCGAAAAACATCCCGATATCCAGTATTTCATGGTGGTCGGCGCCGGGATCGAAGAGGGCGTCGAGGCGGTTCCGGGCGGCAATGGCTGCACGGTCAATCTGGGCCAGATCCGTCCGCGTTCGCGCGGCGAAGTGCAGCTTAACAGCGCCGATCCCGCGGCCTTCCCGCGTGTGATCCCGAACTATTTCGGCGATCCCTATGATCTGGATGCGATCACCGACGGCACCATGTTCGCATTGGATGTGATGGAGCAATCCCCGATCAGCCGCTATGTGGAGCGTCGCCATCTGCCCGTGCCGGGGCCGGTGTCACGCGATCAGGTGCGCCGCTTCTGCCAAACCACGGCCCATGCGGCGCTGCATCCGGCAGGCACCTGCCGCGCAGGAACCGACGATATGGCGGTCGTCGATCCGCAGTTGCGCGTCCATGGAATTGAGGGGCTGCGGGTCGCCGATGCCTCGATCATGCCGACCTTGATTTCTGGCAATCCGAATGCGGTCTGCATCATGATCGGTGAGAAGCTGTCGGATATGATGCGGAGGTGAGGCGGATAACGCCCGGCACTCTTGGCGGAGGGGGCCGTGGCGGCCATCATCCGCCTTGTCCCTCGGACCGCCGGCCCGGCGCTGGCGGCAGAAGAGACGGTCGCCAGCGAACATCAGGACACGCTGGCCTTCAAGCTGTCCGCAGACCTTCCCCGGCGTCGATGGTCTGGCGGCGCCGGATTGGGGCGACGCTCCGGCCCAATGGCATCAGGTGATCGGGTCGCGGTGGAACGGGCGCCCGGAACTGTCGAATGCTGCGCGTCCAGCCCAAAGTGCCTGACCTGTTCATGACGCACTTGCCCGCTTCAGGTTGCGTCAGGTTTCTTGCGGGCGCGAAGTCGCAAGAATCTATCAATCCCCGATAAATCTCCCGCATCGGAATTCAAAAATGGCGGGGAGCCCATGAAGAAAACGATCCTGTCCTGTTCGCGCCGCGTGATCGGCGCGCTGGCCCTTGGCACCATGCTTGCACCGGTGGTTGCGCATGCCGAATACGATGGCCTGCCGCGCACCTTCATCTGGAATCCGGGCACGACCGATATGGTCGACACCTCGGGCTTCAAGAAGGATGGCCCGTATCGCATCGGTTTTGCCAATGCCTCGCAGGCCGATCTGTGGCTGGTGACATTCGCACAGGGGGTTCAGTTCCAGGTCGCGCAGCGCAAGGACCTGATCGAAAAATTCATAATGACCGATGCGAATTCGGATCCGGCCAAGCAGATCTCGGACATTCAGGATCTGGTCAATCAGGACATCGACCTGCTGATCGTGAACCCCGCCACCGCCGATGCGCTGAACCCCATTCTGGGCCGCGTCATGCGCCAAGGCATCCCGGTCATAACCGTCGCCCGCCGCGTCGAGGATGACGAGAATTTCGTATCCTTCGTCACCGCCTCGGACGCCTCGCTGGCCCGCACCTGCGCCGCCTGGATGGCTGAGACGCTGGGTGGAGAGGGCAAGATCGTGCTGCTGCCCGGACTTGCCGGTTCCAGCCCCGCCGAAGCCCGTCTGACCGCCGCCCGCGAGGTGTTCGCCCAGTTCCCCGGCATCGAGATTCTGGACACGCAATATACCGGCTGGAGCCCGGCGAATGGTAAGCAGATCATGTCCGCGATCATCCAGCGTTCGGGCCGCGAGATCGACGGCGTCTGGTCCGACAGCGGCCTGCAGGCGTCTGGCTCGGTCGAGGCGTTTCTGGCTGCGGGCTTCAAGCCCGAAGAAATCCCGCCCCATACCGGTGGCGACATGAACGGCATGTATAAAGCTGCGCAGACCAATGGCTTCAAGTTCTGTGGTGCCGACTACACCCCGTCCATGGGCATCAAGGCGGTGGATGTGGCGCTTGAGGTGCTTCAGGGCGCTTCGGTGCCGAAACAGGTCGACGTGAACTTCCAGATCGTCGTGTCCGAAGGCGATGACACCGCGTCGATCAAGGCTGATGTTCCGCTGGCGGATTATGTGGCCACTGACAAGCCCGACGATTTCATCATGGGTCATGGCATGGGCCCCGACTATGACCCCAAGACCTTCAAGGTTGAGCTGCCCTGAGACATCGGCAGGGGCGCCCCCCGGGTGCCCCTGCCATCATGGAGAATGAGATGCTGATCGAACTGAAGGCGATCGAGAAGGGCTTTCCCGGCGTCAAGTCGCTGGATGCGGTCGACTTCTCGGTCGCGGCGGGCGAAGTGCATGCGCTGGTGGGCGAAAATGGCGCGGGCAAATCCACGCTGATGAAGGTGTTGTCGGGGAACTATATCCCCGATGCTGGCACCATCTTTTACGATGGTGCCGCCCGGGTCTGGCGCAGCCCGGCCGATGCCATCGCAGCGGGAATTCACGTGATCCATCAGGAGCTGATGCTCTTCCCCGAACGGACCGTGGCCGAAAACATCTTTCTGACCAATCCGCCGCGCAACCGGCTTGGTCTGATAGACCGCAGGGCCATGAACCGGCAGGCAAAGGCCATTCTTGACCGGCTGGGGCATCATCTGGACCCGCGCGCCAAAATCCGCAGCCTCAGCGTTGCCGATCAACAGATGGTCGAGATCGCCAAAGCGTTGTCGTCCGATGTGCGGCTGCTGGTGCTTGATGAACCGACAGCCGTGATTTCGGGGCGCGAGGCCGAGATGCTGTTCGAGCGGATCGAGAAGCTGCGCGCCGATGGCGTCGGCATCGTCTATATCTCACATCGGCTGGAAGAGGTCTTCCGCCTGTCCGACCGCATCACCGTGCTGAAAGACGGTGGACTGGTCCGCACGGTGGTGACGCGCGACATCGACCGCGACCGGCTGATCGCGATGATGGTGGGGCGCGATCTGGCCGACATCTATCCCCCTGCGCGCGCTGTCATACCCGCGGGTCCGCCGGTGTTGCGGGTCAGGAACCTGTCCGCTGCGCCGCGGGTCAAGGATGTGAGCTTCGACCTGTTCCCGGGCGAGATCCTTGGCATCGGCGGTCTGGTCGGCGCCGGCCGGTCGGAACTGGCCCATGCGATCTTTGGTTCAGGGCCCTCGGCGGCCGGAACGGTGGACCTGTCGGGACAGCCGTATAGAAGGCGCAGCCCCGCCGCCTCGATCACCGCCGGCATCGGCTTCGTGACCGAAGACCGCAAAGGCGAGGGGGTCCTGATGCTGATGGACTGCGCGCGCAACATGTCGGCCCCGGTGCTGTCCCGTTTCGCCCGCGGCGGCGTCATCGACCGCTTTGCCGAAGAGGCCGCTGCGGTTGATGAGATCGCCCGGTTCCGCATCGCCATTCCCGGCCCGCGCTTCATG
The DNA here is from genome assembly GCF_049445895.1 of Neotabrizicola sp. VNH66. NCBI lineage: Bacteria > Pseudomonadati > Pseudomonadota > Alphaproteobacteria > Rhodobacterales > Paracoccaceae > Neotabrizicola > Neotabrizicola sp. VNH66. Next base: position 263,615 of record NZ_JBMSDW010000002.1, on the reverse strand, counting down.
GTCCGCAATCTCTCGGGCGGGAACCAGCAGAAGGTGTTGCTGGCCCGCTGGGCGCGTGCCTGTCACAAGGTGCTGATCCTGGACGAGCCGACGCGCGGCGTCGATATCGGTGCCAAGGTCGAGATCTATCGCTTCATGCGCGAACTGGCCGACAGCGGCATCGCCATCCTGATGATCTCGTCCGAGCTGAACGAGCTTGTGGGCATGTCTGACCGCATCGTGGTGATGCGAGAGGGGCATGTCACCGGCACCCTGAACCGTAACCAGATTTCCGAAGAGGCGGTCATGGCCCTTGCCACCGTGGACATCCCTGCGGGAGCGCATGCGGCATGAGTGGCATGATCCTGAAACGCATCCCGAACCCGGCGCTGGCTATCGCCTCGGTCGCGCTGGTCGCGCTGATCATCGCGGGTCTGACCCTGACCGAGCGGTTCGGCACCGCCCGCAATGTCTCGAACCTGCTGGAACAGGCGGCACCTTTGGGCCTACTGGCGCTGGGGCAGATGCTGGTGGTGCTGGCGGGGGGCATTGATCTTTCCATCGGTACGATCGTCACCGCGACCTCTGTCTTCGTTGCCGTGCTGTGTGACCTTTATCCCGAACTGGCCCCGCTGATCCTTGTTGTGACGCTGCTGCTGGGGATTGTGATCGGTGCGATCAACGGGCTGATCATCAACGGTTCTGGCGTGCATCCCCTGATCGTGACCTTGGGCACATCCTCGGTTCTGGGCGGAGCGGTGCTGCTTTACACGATGCGGCCCGTCGGAGGTGTGCCGGTCTGGCTGGAGGATTTCGCCTATGGCGGGGCAGGCGGCATTCCCTTTGTCGCCATGATCACCGTCGCGGCCTTTCTGATCCTCGGCTTGGTGCTGCGTTCTACCCGCACCGGGCAGGCGATCTATGCCGTCGGCGGCAATCCCGTCGCGGCCAAGGCCGTGGGCATGTCGGTCGGCCGGGTGACGGTGCTGGCCTATGCGGCCTCCGGCTTTTTCGCGGCGCTGGCGGGGATCTATTTCGCCTGCCGCACCGGCACGGGCGATCCGCGTGTCGGCGATGCGATGACGCTGGCCTCGATCACGCCGGTCGTGGTCGGAGGCACTATGCTGGGGGGCGGTGTCGGCACGGTTTTCGGCACCCTGATCGGGGTCGCGCTGGTCGCCGTGCTGGGCAATGTGCTGAATTACATGAATGTCTCGACCTTCGTGCAATGGGTCGTGCAGGGGTTGGTGATCCTTGCCGCCGTCTCGATCTATGTTGACCGGAGCCGCAAATTATGACCGACGCCACCCTGTCACGCCGTCTCCGGCTTCCGCCGGGCCTTGCCCTGCCGCTGGCGCTTGGCGTCCTGCTGATCGCTGCCGGGCTGGTCCAGCCCTCGTTCCTGTCGTTCAGAAACATGCGGGACATCCTGACCCAGGCCGCGCCACTGTGCATCGTGGTGATCGGCCAGACCTTCGTCATCCTTGCGCGGGGGCTGGACCTGTCGGTTGCATCGCTGATGGCGACGGTGGCGGTGATTGCCACATCCTTCAACACCACGGGGAATGAGGTGCTGCCGCAGGTCGTCCTGATGTCGCTGGCGCTGGGCGTTGCGGTCGGCTTCGTCAACGGCTGGCTTGTGGTCCGGCGCAACGTCTCGCCCTTCCTGGCCACGCTGGCGATGATGACGGTGCTTCAGGGCGCCCGGTTCTATTACACGCAGGGCGCACCGGGCGGCAGCCTGCCTTCGGCACTGCGCTTTCTCGGGGCGGGCGAGGTCGCCGGCGTTCCGGTCAATCTGATCGTGCTGCTTGTGTTGCTGGCCGGCGCGGCCTTCCTGCTGGGCCGCACGGTGCCGGGTCGCAAGATCTATATCACCGGCGGCAACCCCCGATCCGCCGAGCTGGTGGGGATCAATGCCGGCCGGACGACGATCCTGTGCTATGTGATCTGCAGCGTGATGGCGGCCATCGCCGGGCTGGTGCTGGTCGGCTATGTCGGCAGCGTTGATAACTGGGTTGGCCGCGGCTATGAGCTGGACAGCATCGTTGCCGCGGTGATCGGCGGCATCGCCCTGACCGGCGGACGCGGATCGGTCGTGAACAGCGTTCTGGGCGCGATCATTCTGGTGCTGACCTTCAACTTCGTGGTGATCGTGGGCCTTCCGGTGCAGGCACAGTTCATCATCAAGGGCGTGGTCATCATCGTCGCGGCGACGCTGTTCAACCGCTTCGCCAACCGTTGACCGATGCGGACCCGTGCCCGGCTGGACACGGGTGGCAGGACACGGGTGACAGCCGTCAGACGGTGATTTCGATATGCATTCCGCCGGGGCCGGCCACCACGGCCTCGTAATAGCCATCGCCGGTCAGGCGCGGGCCTGAATGCAGCAGGCCAAGCATGCGGAACACTTCGGCCTTGTCGCGCACCGCCTGCTCGCTGCCAAGTGACAGGGCGACATGGGCCCAGCCCTCGGCCTCTGGGGCCGGGGCGCCCACCCAGGGGCCGGTCATCAGTTCGATCCGCGCGCCGTCCGAAAGGCTCAGGAAGACCGAGCGAAAGCCGGGCCGGTTGCGGCTGGCATATTCGGCCGAGGCGCAGGCACCAAAATGTGTCTGCCAGAATGCAACCGCCTCGCCCAGATCCCGGGTCCAGAGCGCGACATGCTCAATCCGCATCGCGCGCACCCGTGCTGTCGGCCAGCGTCCGGACCCGTGCGGCCGCCTCGGCCAGCCGGGCGGCGGGCAGGATGCCCTGATCGACGGCGGAAAGGATGCGGTCACGGACCAGCGCCAGATCGTTGGCCCCCGACAGCAGCAGCAGGTCCGAGCCCGCGACCAGCGCCTCGACCGCCGCGGTCGGCACGTCACGCTGATCGCGCAGCGTGCCCTGCGCATCAATGTCGTCGCTGACCACCAGCCCGGCAAAGCCCAGATCGCGCAGCGCGCGGACCGTTGGCGCCGACAGCGAAGAGGGCATGGCCGCATCCATTCCGGGCACAAGCGCCGGCCCGGTCATGATTGCGCGGGTGCCGGCGGCGATGGCGGCACGGAACGGGGTCAGGCCCGGGGCCAGTGCATCGGCATCGCCGCGGACGGTTGCGATCTCGACCGCCGGGTCACCGTCGATGTCGCGATGGCCGGGGAAGTGCTTGGCAGTGGTGACAACGCCTGCCGCCTCAACGCCGCGGATATAGGCCGCGCCGATCCGCGCCACCTCGGCGGGGTCCCGACCCAGCGTGCGGCCCTGCAGCCACGGATTGCTGCCGCTGACCACGTCGATCACCGGGGACAGGAACATTGTCACGCCCAGATCCCGTGCGGCGGCGCCCATGGCGCGGGCGACAGCCTCGATCTCGTCCGAAGACATGGCCTGCAGCGCTTCGGTGCCGGGCAGCTGCGGCACCAGACCGTGCAGGCGACAGATGCCCGAGGGTTCCTGATCCAACGCGATCAGCGCCGGACCGGCCAGCGCGTTGATGGCGCCGGTCAGGGCACGCAAGTCATCCGCGGTCTCGGCCGCGCGGCGCTCCGGCGACATCGCGCGGGCGACGTATTCCGCACGCGTTTCGCCGATCAGGAAGGCGCGGCCACCTTCGGACAAAAACCGGGCCAGCGGGTCGGTCAGGGTAAGGTCGTCAATCGCCGGCAGCAATACGGCATAGGCATCTGCCCGTGAGCTCATGATATGGTCCTTTGCGGAAGAAATCGGATCGGTCACTCGGCCGGACCGCGGCGCCCGAGGCCCTGTGCGCGCAGCAGATCGCCCAGAGCTTCGCCCTCGGCCACGGCCCAGGCGATATCGGCGGCGGCATCGGCGCCGACCAGCGGCACCAGTCCAGCGGTCAGCGTGCCGGGGGCGGCCAGATTTGCGGCGCATACCTCGGCCACCGCGCGGATACCGCTGACGCAGCGTTCGGCAAAAATACAGGCGGCGTTCTCGATCATGCCCAGGCTGGTCAGCAGGCAATGTGCCATCAGGGGCTCGAACGCGTTGCGCTGCAACTGTCCGGCTTCTGCGGCCATGCCGACCGACACATCCATGCCGGCGACATGAAAGGCGACCTGATTGACCATTTCGGGGATGACCGGGTTCACTTTTCCCTTGATCAGCGGCGAGCCGGGCTGGATGGCGGGCAGGGCGATTTCGCCAAAACCACCGCGCGGACCCGAGGAGAGCAGTCGCAGATCATTCGCAATCTTGGACAGCGTCACCGCGATGCCGCGCATCAGCGCCGAAAAGCGCACAAGTTCGGCATTGTTCCAGGCGGCACAGACCAGATCGTCTGCCCGACGCAGCGGCAGGTCGGTCAGGCGCTGCAGCTCGGCGATGACGGCTTCGGCGAAATCGGGCTGGGCGGCCAGCCCGGTGCCGACCATCGTGCCACCCAGATTCAGCCCGGCCAGACTTTGCGTGGCGGGCCAGATCTGCGCCGCGTCATGGCGCAGCGCACTGGCGAAGGCATGGAATTCTTCGCCCAGCGTCATCGGCACCGCATCCTGCAGATGGGTGCGCCCAAGTTTGAGGATGCCGCCGAATTCCTGCGCTTTGGCAGCGAAGGCCTCTGCCAGATTCAGCAGGGCGCGTTCCAGCATCGGCGCGCCCTGCATCAAAGCGATGCGCAGCGCCGTAGCATGGACATCGGTTGTCGATTGCGAACGGTTGATGTCCCGGATCGGGTGAAGGTGTTCATACTGCCCGCAGGCATGGCCCATCAGCTCCAGCCCGCGGTTGGCGATCACCTCGTTCAGGTTCATATGGCTGGAGGTGCCGCCGCCCCCCTGGAACACGTCAATGATGAAATGGCTGGTGTGCTGGCCGGCCATCACCTCTTCGCAGACCCGGCCGATGATCTCGGCCTTGCGGGCGGACAGCTTGCCCAGCCGGTAATTTGCGGCCGCCGCCGCCTTCTTGGTCAGCGCCATGGCGCGGATCAGCGGGACAAGCTGTTCGATCTTCATGCCTGAGACCGGAAAGTTCTCGGCCGCGCGCAGCGTGTTGATCCCGTAAAGCGCCTCGCCGGGCAGCGAACGGCTTCCCAGCCCGTCGGTTTCCGTTCTGGTCCAGGAGCCGGTGGAATTCATGGCGCCTCCTCAGCTTTCAGGCTTCGATCAGCACTTCGGGTGTAGTTCAATTGCCAGCCAGACCGAGTCGGTGTCTGCGTAATAACGGTGCCAGGGATAGGTCCACTGGTTGTGGCCGGTGACCCGGCAGAACGGATCATGCGTATAGCCGATCGGCATGACCACATCCTCATACAGGGCGGTGGCGTCGCGTTGGGCGAATTTCTGCATCCGGCCGATGCCGTGAATCTGGGTATGCACTTCGAGGAAGGGGTGCTCGTTATGGATGAAGCAGTCGGTATCGCCGGGCGACCACCACAGGTTCAGCTTCAGTTCGAACTCCTGGGGTGCCTCGGGGGCGCGACGTTCGTTGGTGAACACGAACGGGTCGGTCGTGACCGAGCCGATGGTGTCCTGCGCCGAGATGAACAGCGGCGTGTCGCGCGGAAAGCTTTTGATGCGATTGCCGAGCCAGTCCCACCCGCGGAACATGCAGCCGCCAAGGTTGGTGGGTTTCAGCACCTTGATGATCGCCGCCCGCTCACCCGAACGAATCGTGCCGCCGTGCAGCCAGGTCGATTTCCAGGCGGGGACGATGGCCGGATGGTCAATGCCGGTCACCATCGGTTCGGTCGACAGGTTGACGACGACGGCGTCCTCTACCACGAAATCTTTGGGATTTTCGATAAGCTGCGCCTGGATGAAGTCATCGGCGAAGGCAAGATCGCGGATCTGGTTGTGCATGGCTGGTCCCGGAAGGATGCTAGGATTTGGCGCAGGACACCATGGAATTCTGCGTCAAACCATTGCGCGACCAATGCAAAACTGAAGCAGACTGGCGCATTGTCACGCGTTTCGATGCGCACTCATGCCGGTTTGATCATCTCCGGGCTTTCGCCAAGATAGTCGCGCGCCTCCCGCGGGATCGAGGGGTCGTTCATGTCCAGCGTGGTTGTGGCCTGCAATTCTGCCCGGCTCAGCAGGCCCGGGCGGCGGTAATGCAGCACGGCGCGGGTGGAGAAGGGTTGCCGGAACATGGTGGCCGCCACGCCACTGACGATGCCGAACATGAAGCGCTTGGCGCTGCGCTGCACCGTCGAAAAGATGCCAAAGGTGAATTCGTTGCGCTGCACCGTCTCGAAGTCGATGGTGAAGACCCGGTCATCAACCGGGAAGGTGAAGCCGTGATATTTGAAGATATATTCTATGCGTGACGGGTCGTCGTAGCTGGGGAAACGCTCGACGTAATAGTGGTTCAGGAAGTCCCCGCTTCTAAAGATGCAGAAGGCCGAGCGCAGGATCTTGCGTGCATAAATTGACGAATACTGATAGCGGTCATAGCAGCCGACATATTCGCCCATGTCGATCTTGTTGGCCACCGCCACCGTGTCGAGGAAGCGCACGACCTGCGGCGCGCGGCGCAGATGGTCCAGCACGTCAAAGAAATTGCCGTCGACCAGTGCGCGGAAATGGTCATGTTCGGTAAACAGCACCTCCGGGCCAAGCCCGAAATAATTTGCGATCACCCGCGTGTTGCCCGATGAGGGCATGTGCCGGCCCGACAGGTATTTGTTGAACTGCTGGCGATTGATCCCCAGCTTGCGGCAGATCTGTGAGATCGACCCCTGCCGGTCGCACAGCAGGCGCAGGTTGGTGGCGAAATTCTCCATCCGGTCAGAAGGGTCGCGCGGCAGGTCGGTCTGGGCCATATCACCATCCTTCGCAGTCGGTGCGTCAGTTTGCGCCATGAATCGAATGGATGCGAAATTGCGACAAATTCGTCAAGCCCGCAGCATGCAGGTCAGTCATTTCAGACATGCGGCACCTGCAAAGCTGCCGCCAACCAGACGGGGAAGCGTATGAAACTCACCGGCGGACAAGTCGTAGCGCGCGCGCTGAAAGAATACGGGGTTGAATATGTGGCGGGCGTGCCCGGTCACGGCATCTGGTCGCTGTTCGACGCCTTCCTGCAGGAAGGTTCGGAGATCCCCTTTATCCAGGTGATGCATGAGCAAAGCGCCGTTCACATGGCTGACGGCTATTTCCGCGCCTGTGGCAAGCCGATGGCCTGTTCGACCTCGGTTGGGCCGGGTGCCGCCAATACCATCATCGGTCTTGCCACGGCCTATACCGACTCGACCTCGCTCTTCTACGTCTCCGGCTCGCCCCAGACCTATATGCAGGGCCATGGCACCATGCAGGAGCTGGAGCGCCAGCAGGACAATGCCTTTCCGCGGATCACAGAACAGGTGACCAAGCGCGCCTGGCAGGCCCATTCGGTCAAGACCCTGCCCTCGATCATGCACCGCGCCTTCAGCGAAATGCTGACCGGCCGGCCCGGCCCCGTCCATGTCGAAGTGCCGATGGATGTGCAGGTCGAGGCCGAGGAGGTGATGATCCATCCGCTGGACAAGCGCCTGCCGACCGGCGTGGCCTATCCCGATCCCAAAGCCATCGAAGCCGCCGCCAGAGTTCTGCTGTCCGCGCGCCGCCCGGTCATCGTCGCCGGCGGCGGTGCGATCACCGCCAATGCCTCGGCCGAACTGACCGCGCTTGCGGAAAAGCTGGGCGCGGCGGTGTCGATCACCTGGAATGGCAAGGGCGCCATCGCCGAAGACAACGATCTGTTTATCGGCGCTGTCGGCCAGACCGGCACCACCTGCGGCAACAAGATCACCGCTTCGGCCGATGTCGTCATCTCGGTCGGCTGCCGCTTCACCGACTGGTCGGCCTCGTCCTATGCGAAGGGCGTGTCCTTCAGCTTTCCGCCGGGTCGCCTGATCCACATCGACCTTGATCCGCGCGAGATCGGCAAGACCTATCCGACCGAGGTGGGCATCGTTGCCGATGCGAAAATCGCTCTGGCGCAGCTGCTCGGCGCGATCAGCGACGCGGATGCCGTCAAACTGCGCGACGACAATGCCGACTTCCTGGCAGATGTTCAGCAGGCCAAGGCCGACTGGCGCGCTTTGGTCGAGCCGCGCGAAACCAGCCGCGAGACCCCCTTCACCTCGCAGCGGCCGCTGGTCGCGCTGCGCAAGGTGCTGCCGCGTGACGGCATCGTCGTCGTCGGATCGGGCAACACCCAGGGCTCGGTCAAGCAGAGCTTCCCGGTCTATGAGCCCCGTACCCACATCACCTCCGGCTCCTATTCGCCGATGGGCTGGGCCGTGCCCGCCGCCATGGGCGCCAAGCTTGCCTGCCCGGAAAAGAAGGTCGTGGCCATCGTCGGCGATGGTGACTTCATGATGTCGCTGCCGGAAATGGGCACCGCGGTCATGAACGGCATAAACGTGGTGTTTCTGGTCCTGAACAATCAGGGCTACATGTCGATCCGCGGCGGTCAGCGCAAATTCATGGGCCGTCACATCGCATCCGAATTCAACCACCACGCCGGAAACGGCCAACCCTATTCGGCCGACATCACCGCCACCGCCAAGGCCTTTGGCCTTGAGGCATGGAAGGTCGAAAAGGATGAGGATCTGGAATCGACGCTGGACAAGGCGTTGAACACGAATGGCCCGACCCTGGTCGAGGTGATCGTATCGCGCGACGCCGCCGGTCCCTTCGCCACCGGCTGGTGGGATTTCCCCTCGCCCGCCTATTACGAAAAAGAACAGGCGGCCTATGCCGAAATGCGCGCGAAAGAGCAGATGCTCTGATCCGCGCGGCGGGAACGGCGCTGCCCGTTCCCGCCTCTCCTCCTCCCATTTTTCCAAATCCAGCACGGGTGGCCAACTGGCGTCACCCCCAGAGGAAAATTTGCCATGATCCGGCATGTGAAGACCGCGCGCCTTTCGCACGGTGACCAGACCGATCCCGCCGTTACCAAGACCGTACAGGATTTGCTGGAGAAGGTGGCCCAGGACGGCGACAAAGCGGTGCGCGAGCTGAGTGTCAGGTTCGACGGGCTTGATCGCGACAGCTATCGCCTCTCGGACGCCGAGATCGCGGCCTGCGTTGACGGGCTGACCAAACAGGAACGCCACGACCTGGATTTCGCGCAGGACCAGATCCGCAACTTCGCCCAGGCACAGCGCGACACGATGCTCGACCTTGAGGTCGAGACGCTGCCGGGCGTGATCCTCGGGCATCGCAACGTGCCGATCCAGAACGTCGGCTGTTATGTCCCGGGCGGGAAATATCCGCTGCTGGCCTCGGCGCATATGACGGTGCTGACCGCCAAGGTTGCCGGATGCGAGCGGGTCATCACCTGCGCCCCGCCCTTCAAGGGCCAGATCGCCGAGAAGATCGTCGCGGCTCAGGCTTTGGCCGGTGCGGATGAGATCTACTGTCTGGGCGGTGTGCAGGCCATTGCCGCGATGGGCTATGGCACCGAGACGATCAGGTCGGTCGACATGCTGGCCGGTCCCGGCAATGCCTATGTTGCCGAAGCCAAGCGGCTGCTGTTCGGCAAGGTCGGCATCGACCTTTTCGCCGGCCCGACAGAGACGCTGGTCATTGCGGATGACAGTGTCGATGGCGAAATCTGCGCCACCGATCTGCTGGGGCAGGCTGAACACGGCGCGAACTCGCCCGCCGTCATGATCACCAATTCCGAAAAACTGGCGCAGGACACGCTGCGCGAGATCGAGCGGCTGCTGAAGATCCTGCCCACCGCAGAGATTGCCGGCAAGGCCTGGGAGGATTTCGGCGAGATCATCCTGTGCGACACGCTGGAGGAGATGGTGGCGGAAGGCGACCGCGTGGCCTCGGAACATGTGCAGGTGATGACGGCAGACCCGGATTATTTCCTGAACAACATGACCAACTATGGGGCGCTGTTCCTTGGCGCGCGGACCAATGTGGCCTTTGGCGACAAGGTCATCGGCACGAACCATACGCTGCCGACCCTGAAATCGGCGCGCTACACCGGCGGGCTTTGGGTCGGCAAGTTCCTGAAAACATGCACCTATCAGAAAGTGCTGACCGATGAGGCCTCGGCGCTTGTGGGCAGCTATGCCTCGCGGCTTTGCCATATGGAAGGCTTCGTCGGCCATGCCGAACAGGCGAATGTGCGCGTCCGCCGCTATGGCAAGCGCAACGTGCCCTATGGCGGTGCCGTCGAGGCCTGACCCGATCCGGCCCGAGACGAGCGGAACGCCACCGGGCCACCCCCCCTTCACCAACCAACCTGCTCAGGGAGAAGACGATGATTACCATTCGTAAGGCGCTGACCACAACTGCGATGGCGTTCGCCGCGGCCATTCCGGCACATGCCGAAACCAAGATCGAGGTGCTGCATCACTGGGTTTCCGAAAGCGAAGTCGCAGCGCTGAACACCGTGCGCGAAGCCCTGGCGGCCAAGGGTTACGGCTGGCAGGACAGCGCCGTGGGCGGCATGTCCGGAGGCAACATGCAGCAGGCCCTTCGCTCGCGTCTCGCTGCGGGCAATCCGCCCGGCGCGATGCAGTTTCTGGGCTGGGAAGGCATCGACTGGTCGAACGAAGGCGTGATGCGCGACCTGAACGCGCTTGCCGCAGCCAATGACTGGGAAGCCACGATTGCCCCGCAGGTGCTGCCGTTCGTCAAGAACGGTGTCAATCTGATCGCCGTGCCGATCAACATGCACCGCCAGAACTGGGTCTGGGCGAACAAGGCCGCGCTGGACAAGGCAGGCATGAGCCAGCCCAAGACCTGGGCCGAACTGATCGAAAGCGGCGAGAAGCTGCGCGCCGCCGGTATCATCCCGCTGGCCATGGGGGATGAGCCCTGGCAGATCCAAGTCATTTTTGATGCGCTGGTTGCAGATATCGGCGGGCCGGATTTCTACAAGAAGGCGATGATCGATCTGGATGAAGAGGCGCTGGCCTCGGATCAGATGAAGCAGGTCTTCGACACGCTGCGGCAGGTGCGCGGGCTGGTCGATGATGGCTTCACCGGTCGTGACTGGGCCGTGGCCACCGGCATGGTCATTGATGGTCAGGCCGCGATGCAGGTCATGGGGGATTGGGCCAAGGGCGAATTCCTGGCCAAGGGCCAGAAGCCGGGGCAGGATTTCCTGTGCTTTGCCACGCCTTCGGAAACGACGTCCTTCCAGTTCATCATCGACAGCTTTGGCATGTTCAAGGTCAACGATGAGAACGTGACCAAGGCACAGGACGCACTGGCCGAGGTGGTGATGGATCCCAAGGTCCAGCACGATTTCAACATGATCAAGGGTTCGATCCCGGCGCGCACGGATCTGAGCGTCGACGATTTCGACGATTGCGCCAAGCTGGGCTTTGCCGAACGTGCGGCTGCCATCGAGAGCGGCGCGATGCTGGGCGCTGCGACGCACGGCTTCGCAGCACAGCCGCAATTCTCGGCGGTGTTCGGTGATGTGGCTGCACAGTTCTTCGTGACGGATATGTCGTCGGAAGATGCGGTCCAGATGCTGGTTGACGGTATCAACAACGCGCGCTGATCCGACCGGGGACGTCCCGCGCCCGTCGCCTTTCTGGCGGGCGCGGACCATCCCATTCCCTTTTTCTGGCGAGGATCATCATGGCCCGAAAGAAAACATTTTCCGACCGGCTGGCGGATTCGCTGCCACGCCTTGTTATGGCGCCGAGCCTTCTGGTCATTCTTGTCGGTGTCTATCTGTTCATCGCCTGGACCGGGTGGATCTCGCTTTCCTCGTCCAGAATGGTGCCGAGTTACGATTTCGTCGGGCTGGAGCAGTATTACCGGCTCTGGGCTACACCGCGCTGGCATACGGCGGTGGCCAACCTGTTCATATTCTCGGCGCTGTTCCTGCTGGTCAGTATCGGTGTCGGCCTGATCATGGCGATCCTTCTGGACCAGAACATCCGCGCCGAAGGGGCGCTGCGGGCGATCTATCTCTATCCGATGGCGCTGTCGTTCATCGTCACCGGCACTGCGTGGAAATGGATTCTGAACCCCGATCTGGGCATTCAGAAGGTGGTGAACGGGCTGGGCTGGGAAAGCTTTGTCTTCAACTGGATCACCCAGCCGAATTTCGCGATCTACACCATCGTCATCGCGGCGGTCTGGCAGTCTTCGGGATTTGCCATGGCGATCTTTCTGGCCGGGCTGCGCGGGATCGACAATTCGGTGATCAAGGCCGCCCAGATCGAGGGGGCCACCCTGCCGCGCATCTATGCGAGCATCATCGTGCCGATGCTGCGCCCGGCATTCCTGTCGGTGATCGTGCTCTTGAGCTATATCGCGATCAAGAACTTCGACCTCGTGCTGGCGATGACCAATGGCGGTCCCGGCAATGCGACCGAGGTGCCTTCGACCTTCATGTTCCAGGCCACCTTCCGCCGCAACCAGATGGGGATCGGCGCGGCCTCGGCCATCATGATGCTGATGACGGTTGCCGCGATCATCATCCCTTACCTCTATTCCGAGCTGAAGGAGAGCCGCGATGGCCATTGAACACGGCTCTGCTGCGCGCACACGCATGATCGGGCGCCTCTTCATCTATGGCAGCCTGATGGTTCTGGCGGCCGTCTACCTGATGCCCCTTTGGGTCATGGTTACCACCTCTCTGAAATCGCTGGATGAAATCTACGGCGGATCGTTCATCGGACTGCCGCAGGCGGTCACCTTCGAGGCCTGGGCAAAGGCCTGGAGCCAGGCCTGTATCGGGACGTCCTGCACCGGGCTGAAGCCTTATTTCATCAACTCGCTGATGATGGTGATCCCGGCGGTGCTGCTGTCCACGGGCATTGGCGCGCTGAACGGCTATGTCCTGACGAAATGGCGTTTCCGCGGATCGAATCTGGTCTTTGGGCTGATCCTGTTCGGATGCTTCCTGCCGTTTCAGGCGGTGCTTCTGCCGATGGCGCAGGTGCTGGGGCGACTGGGCCTGTCGGGCTCGATATCGGGGTTGGTGCTGGTTCATACCGTCTATGGCATCTGCTTTACCACGCTGTTCTTCCGCAACTATTTCGTCACCATTCCGGATGAGCTGACCAAGGCGGCCCAGATCGACGGGGCGGGCTTCTTCCGCATCTTCTTCTCGATCATGGTGCCTGCCGCACTGCCGATCATGGTCGTGTCCTGCATCTGGCAGTTTACCCAGATCTGGAATGACTTCCTGTTCGGCGTGTCCTTCACAGCCGGGGATTCCTCGCCGGTGACGGTGGCCCTGAACAACATCGTCAACGTCACCATGGGCCGCAAACAGTATAACGTCGACATGGCTGCCGCCATGATCGCCGCTCTTCCCACCCTTGTCGTCTATGTCGTCGCGGGCCGCTATTTCGTCCGTGGGCTGACTGCCGGCGCAGTGAAAGGCTGACCGATATGGCTACTCTTGAAATCGATCGCGTCCGCAAGGCCTATGGCAATATGGAGGTGCTGAAAGAGGTCAGCATCTCAATCGGCAGCGGCGACTTTCTGGTGCTGCTGGGGCCGTCGGGTTGCGGCAAATCCACGCTGCTGAACATGATCGCCGGGCTTGAGGGCATCACTTCGGGCGAAATCCGCATCGAAGGCGAAACGGTCAATGATCTGTCGCCCAAGGACCGCGATATCGCCATGGTGTTCCAGTCTTACGCGCTTTATCCCACGATGACCGTGCGCCAGAATATCGAATTCGGCATGAAGATCCGCGGCGTGCCCGCAGCCGAACGCGAAAAGGCCACCCGTGAGGCGGCAGCCCAGCTGCAGATGGAGCATTTGCTGGACCGCAAGCCGTCGCAATTGTCGGGCGGCCAGCGCCAGCGCGTCGCGATGGGCCGGGCGCTGGTGCGCCATCCCAAATTGTTCCTGTTCGATGAGCCGCTGTCGAACCTGGACGCAAAGTTGCGCGTCGACATGCGGACGGAAATCAAGCGCCTTCACCAGCGGCTGAAGACCACCATCATCTATGTGACCCATGACCAGATCGAGGCGATGACGCTGGCGACACGGGTGGCGGTGATGAAGGACGGGATCGTTCAGCACCTCGACGAGCCGCAGGCGGTCTATGACCGGCCGGCCAATGTCTATGTGGCGCGTTTCGTGGGGTCTCCGGCGATGAACATCATCCCCGGCCGGGTGCAGGACGGTCCGGCGGGCCCGGAAATCGTCATCGACCAGCCCGACGGTGGCCAGTCGCGGATCAGCGGCGTGGAGATCAGCGCGGCGGCGCGGCAGCGCTATGCCGGACAGCCTGTGCTGGTCGGTATCCGCCCGGAAGGTTTTTCCCTCGCGGCGGCGGGACAGCAGGCGGTGCAGGCTGCGATAGAGGTCGTCGAACCGACCGGCCCCGATACGCTTGCGATGTTCACATTGGGGGGCGTCGAGGTGATCGCGCGTCTTGCACCCCGGACCGTCGGCGCAGGGCAGAGCGTTCCGCTCGCGGTCGAGACCGCCAAGGTGGTTCTGTTCGATCCGAAAACCGAAATCCGTATCGACTGAGGCAAGCGCTATGACCACCGACAGCGACGTCATCATCATCGGTTCGGGGATCGGCGGCGGCACATTGGCCTCGGCGCTTGCACCCTCTGGGGCCCGCATTCTGGTGCTTGAACGCGGCGAGCATCTGCCGGACAGCCCCGATGCCCGCGATGACATCGCCATCTTCGAACGGGGCGTCTATCGCTCGACCGAGGAGTGGTATGGCTCGGACGGCAAGAAGTTCCTGCCGGGCAACTACTACTATGTCGGTGGCAATTCCAAATTTTACGGTGCGGTGATGTATCGCTACCGCGCCGAAGATTTCCGTGCCCGCCCGCATCTGCAGGGGGCATCTCCCGGATGGGACATGCCCTATGAGGTCATGGAACCCTGGTACGCCCGGGCCGAAGCCCTGTTCAAGGTTCGCGGCGCCGCCGGGCAGGACCCGACCGAACCTCCCCGGTCGGGTCCATTCCCCTATCCGCCCGTGCCGGACGAGCCGGCGCTGCAGAAGGTGCGCGCGCGGCTGGAACGTGCAGGGGTCCATCCCTCCAGCCTGCCGCTGGCCATCGACATCAACGCCTGGCTGCGCCGCGGTCAGACCGGCTGGGATGCCTTTCCGAACACCGGCGGGGCCGGCAAGATCGACGCCGAGGTCGGGCCGCTTGCACAGGCGCTGGAACATCCCAACGTCCGGCTGATGACCGGCGCACAGGTGATCCGGCTGGAAACCGACGCCGCGGGCCGGCAGGTCACCGCCGCCGTCATCCGCCGCAACGGACGCGAGGAACGGCTGACCGCGCGGCATTTCGCAGTGGCAGCGGGGGCTGTGCAAACGGCGGCGCTTTTGCTGCGGTCTGCCAATGCGGCGCATCCGACGGGTCTGGCCAATGGCTCGGACCAGGTGGGGCGCAATTTCATGAACCACAACACCAGCGCGATGATCACGCTGAACCCGTTCATCCGTAACGATTCAGTCTATCAAAAAACCTTTTGTTTCAATGATTTCTATAGTGACGATCCTGACGTCCACGCGCCTCTTGGCAATGTCCAGCTGTTGGGGCGGATCACCGGCAACATTCTGAAGGCCCAGGTTCCGGCACTGACCCGGCCTCTGGCGCGTCTGATGGCCAACCGGGCATTCGGCTGGTTCCTGACATCCGAGGACCTTCCCAATCCCAACAGCCGCGTGCTGGTGCGCGGGGATGACATCATCATGGATTGGCAGCGTTCGAACATGGATGCGCATCACCTGCTGATCAAACGCACGAAACAGGTGATGAAGAAGGCCGGGTTCCCGGTGGTGCTTGTGCGGATCTTTGGCAACAAGACCACATCGCATCAATGTGGCACCGCAAGGCTGGGCAGTAACCCAGGCGCATCGGTCGTTGATCTTGATTGCCGCAGCCATGATATCCCCAATCTCTGGATCACGGATGCCTCGGTCCTGCCGACCTCGGCCGCGGTCAACCCGGCGCTGACTGTTGCGGCACTTGCATTGAAGGCCGGAAGCAAGATGGCCGCACAAATCTGAGGCGGTTGCGCAGCCCCGATGTGCGCCCGCCGCTTGTCGGACGGCACCCCGCGCTGACTTTGCAACCGCTGCCCTGTTGAGCGTCAGGAATGCAGGCTTCCTCTCATATCGGCGGCATGGGGTTTTGCACTTCAGCCGAGGGCGGCACTGTATCGCGCCAGCTGCTGCTGGGCAATTCTGAGGCCTTTAGCGGGGGGCTGTCAGGGGCCACTTTACCGGAGCCGTCCGGAATATGCTTGCCGGAATGACCCGAAAATCGGCGCCCACATGCGGCCTGGGCGTGAAATCCGGCTGGGGACTTCTGCCCACCAGATCAGGGTGTAGAAAGGCAGGGGGGGGGGCGAGGGGTTGCTGCACCTTGTCCGATTTACAATACCAAGATTGGCGCGAACGGCTGGCAGATCGCTTCCTGACCCGGGATGATGACAGGGGGCCGGTTCTTCCCGGTGCGCGCCCGGCACAAAGGCTTTTTGGACCGAGGTATCGGAATGGAACTCAAATGGCTGGAAGATTTCCTTTCTCTGGCAGAGACTCACAACTTCTCGGCGTCGGCCAAAGAACGAAATGTGACCCAATCGGCGTTCAGCCGCCGGATCCGCTCGCTTGAGGTCTGGCTTGGGACTACGTTGCTTGACCGGTCGACCTATCCCATCCGGATGACCCCGGACGGCCGCGCGTTTCGGGAAGCGGCAGAGGAAATCGTCCGCCTGACCTACAAGAGCCGTGCCGCGCTGCGGCAGGACAATTCCGACGGGCCGACGATTGCCGTGACCGCGCTGCATTCGCTTGCCCTGACCTTCCTGCCGCGCTGGTTGTCGCAGGTTCAGACACAGCTTGGCCCCGTGTCGAGCCGTGTCCTGCCCGAGAACTATGCGCTCTGCCTTGAGGCACTGGTGGATGGCGGCTACGATTTCATGATGACCTATCATCATCCATCGGTTCCCGTGCCGCTGGATGCGCTGCGGTTTCCCTTCAAGGTGATCGGGGAAGACCGGCTGACAGCGGTTGCCGCACCGCAGGCCTTGTCAGGCTGGCAGTCCCCGTTGCCATTGCTGCAATATTCGCGTGGTTCCTTTCTTGGCCTGCTGTCCGGGCTGGCGCAAAATCAGCCCGGCGCGCCGGCGACACGGACCGCCCATATCAACGAGAACTCTCTGGCCGAGGCGCTGAAGTTCATGGCGCTTGAAGGGCATGGCCTGGCATGGTTGCCACGTCAGCTGGTGGCGGCGGAATTGTCCGAGGGGCGACTGGTCTGTGTCGCGCCGGAATTGCCGATGGAAATCCGGCTCTACCGAAACGGTGAAAGATCGCGCGCAGTCGTGGAAAAAGCCTGGCGTCACGCAAACTATTCCGTTTCGGAATAAGCGTCTCATTCTTGGCATTGGGCGCAGGGCCGGCAGGCTGGTAGGAAACCGGCGACGAAACCTGCGAGAGCAAGCACAGAGCGTTGTTTTCGCTTCAACATGTGTGAAATCCAATGCCGGGACCGACGCGCCTTGAACATGACCTCATCGGTGATCGTGAGGTGCCTGACGATGCCCTGTGGGGCATCCATACCCTGCGCGCCACCGAGAATTTCTGCATCTCTCGACGGACGATCGCCGACACGCCCGACCTGCTCGTGGCGCTTGCGACAATCAAGGAGGCTGCTGCCGAGGCCAATTCCGAACTTGGCGTGCTGGATGCGTCGCGCCGCGATGCCATCGTCGCAGCCTGCCGCGAGATACGCGCGGGCCATTGGCATGATCATTTCATCGTTGACCCGATTCAGGGCGGGGCAGGGACCTCGACCAACATGAACGCGAACGAGGTCATCGCGAACCGCGCGCTGGAGCTGATGGGGCATCCCCGCGGGGCCTATCATGTCATCCATCCCACCGATCATGTGAATGCGGGCCAATCGACCAATGACGTCTATCCGACCGCACTGAAGCTGGCAGCCAGAGCGGGCGTCCTGCGCCTTTCCGAGGCGATGGAGCGGTTGCGGCTGGCGTTCGCGGACAAGTCGGCCGAATTCGCGGACATCCTGAAAATGGGCCGCACGCAGTTGCAAGATGCGGTGCCCATGACACTGGGCCAGGAATTCGGCACCTATGCGATGATGCTGTCCGAAGACAGGATGCGTCTGGCCGAGGCCGTCGACCTTATCCGTGAGGTGAACCTTGGCGCCACGGCGATCGGAACCGGCATCAACTCGCATCCGGCCTATGCGGCTCTGGTGCGCGAGCGGCTTTCGGGCCTGATCGGCTATGATCTGATTACCGCCCCCGATCTGGTCGAGGCGACGCAGGATTGCGGCGCTTTTGTCCAGCTCTCCGGCGTCCTGAAGCGGATCGCGGTCAAGCTGTCCAAGACCTGCAACGATCTTCGCCTGCTGTCCTCGGGGCCGCGTGCGGGATTGAATGAGATCAACCTTCCCGCGCGGCAGGCCGGCAGCTCGATCATGCCGGGCAAGGTCAACCCGGTCATTCCCGAAGTCGTCAATCAGATCGCTTTCGAGGTCATCGGCCATGACATCACGATCACCATGGCCGCCGAGGCGGGGCAGCTTCAGCTGAACGCATTCGAGCCGATCATCTTTCACAGCTTGCAGCAAAGCCTTTCCCACCTTGCGGCGGGCTGCACGACACTGGAAGTGAACTGCATCCGGGGGATCACTGCAAACCGGCAGAGGCTGGCGGATATCGTGGAAAACTCGATCGGCATCGTCACGGCGCTGAACCCCTATATCGGCTATCGCAATGCCACCGAGGTCGCGATGGAGGCCTACCGCAGCGGCCGTGGGGTGAAAGAAATCGTCCTTGAGCGTGGGTTGCTGGACCGGGAAAAACTGGCCGAGGTGCTGCGCCCTGAAATGCTGACCTCACCGCACTGAGGGGGGCGGCACGCTTAGCCGGGCAGGGGCGGGGTGTTCAGCCCGGCCCTGCCACGTGCAGCCATGCGCGGCAGGGCCGGGGCTTTTTGAGGGGGCTTGGCCTATGCGCAATCTATGCGGGCTGGTCCCGCATCGTCTGCCGTATTTCGCTGATCAGCCATGTGCGGAAGCGGCGCACCGCGGGGTTCTGGCGCTTGGTGTCCGGGCTGACGAACTGGAAGGTCCAGCCGGTGGTTATCGGCGTGTCATGGAGGGCGACCAGGCTTGAATCTGCGACCTCCTGCTCGACCATGAACGGGGGCATCAGCACCGCGCCAAGCCCGCCGGCGGCCGCCCTGATCCCCATCTGATACTGCTCGAACCGATGGCCAAGCGTGGCGCCGGGGCGGGACAGGCCGACCGCCTGAAACCAGTCACGCCAGGCCGTCGGGCGATGGGTGTGCTGGATCAGGGGCAGATCCAGAAGGAGTGCAGCGGATGGCGTCCGGCCCTTGAGCAACATGGGCGGGGCATAGGGCAAGAGTGTCTCTTGCATCAGCGTTTCGGACCGCGCGCCCTCGGGCCAGGCAGAGGATCCGTAATGGATCAGGCAGTCGATATTGCCATGGGCGAAATCGACGATACCGATGCTTTCCACCACGGCCAGCGCGATCTGCGGATTGCGCCGGGTAAAATCCGACAGGCGCGGCGCCAGCCAGAGGCTGCCCATGCTGGGAAGTGTGGCGATGTGCAAAGTATTGACCGCGCTATCAAACCTAGAGAAGCGATGCGTCGCCGCGCCAAGATCTGACAGCAGGCCGCGGATTTCGATCAGATATTGCTTTCCGGCCTCGGTGGTCGTCATGCCACGCGACCGGCAAGGCGGAACTCGCGATACGCCCCAATTCCATCCACATACAGGCCCCCGCACCCGGCCTGTTGTCCGGGCGCATCCGCACCAGCTGCTATCTGGGGGACCACATCGAATATGAGATCGAGACCGAACAGGGTGTGCTTTTCGCCGTCGACACCGCGGTGGAGCGCCAGCTGAGCCATGGCTGCGACGTGGGCATCGGGCTGGCGCCGCGCGGCGTTGCCCTGATCGCGGCCTCATCCTGACCAGTGACAGATTTGCAGAAAGACCACAGATGACCCAGCTTCCCGGCGCCGACTTCATGCATCGTCTTGCCGATGCTGCAGAGCTTGAGACCATGTCGCGCTATCGCAAGCCGATCAAGGTCGACAGCAAGGACAAGCCCGGCTGGCGCTTCGATCCCGTGACAGCCGCAGACCGTGAGGCCGAGCGGGCGATGCGCGCCCTGATCGCCGCCGAATACCCGCATCATGCCATCCTTGGCGAGGAATTCGGCGCTTCGGGAGAAGGCCCGATGTGCTGGGTGCTGGACCCGGTCGATGGCACGCGGCCCTTCCTCTGCGGCATTCCTGTCTGGGGCACGATCTTTGGCATGACGGTCGAAGGCCGTTCAGAGATGGGGATGCTGGCGCAGCCCTTCACCGGCGAACGGTTCTGGGCCACGCCCGAGGGGGCATGGGGATCGCGGGGCGGGCAGCAATATCCGTTGCGCGTGCGCGAGGTGGACACTCTGGCGGATGCCATCCTCCACACGACATCGCCCGAGCCGTTCACGGGCGATCTGGCTGCCAGCTTCGGGCGGCTGACAGAGGCTGTCCGCATGACCCGCTATGGCGGTGAATGCTATGCTTTTGCCATGCTTGCGGCCGGACATATCGACCTTTGTGTCGAAATCGGCCTGCAGCCCTATGATATCGTGCCGATCATTCCCATCGTCGAAAGGGCAGGGGGGATTGTGACCCGGTTCGATGGCAGCCGGGCCGAGGGGGGCGGGAATGTCCTTGTATCGGCTACGCCCCGCCTTCATGAGGCGGCCCTCCGCATCTTGAAAGCATAGGGCTGACTCCTTACCCTTCGCGTCAGCCCGGTCCGCCCAGGGCCAATGAGCCACGGATGGACGATGCCCGCCAAGACCAAGAAGGAACTGCGACAGGAGCGCCTGCTTCAGATCATTGAATCCGGAGGATTTTCCACTGTCGAGGCCTTGGTGGCGCAACTGGATGTCACCAACCAGACCGTCCGCCGCGACACGGCGGAACTGCTGGAGCAGGGGCGGGTGCGGCGCTATCATGGCGGGGTGGCACCTGGCGTCCGGACCGACGATTTCGCCTATCGTCAGCGCCGGGGCTACAACCGTCAGGCCAAGGAGCGGATTGCCCAGGCTGTCGCTGCGGCCATCCCCGACAATGCCTCGGTCTTTCTTGAAGTGGGCGGCACGACAGAAGCGATCGCCCATGCCCTGTGCCGCCACAATGGTCTGCACATCGTGACCCATTCGCTGCGCACCGCCGCCATCCTGAGGAGCGCACAGATTTCCGCATCGCCTTGCCTGCGGGTTATGTCCGCAACGGCGATGGGGCAATTTTCGGCGATGACGTTGCCGCATTCGTCTCGGGCTTCCGTTATGATGTCGCCGTGCTTTCGCCAAGCGGCATCACAAGCGACGGCATGATGACCGTCGAGACCCTGGCCGAGGCGCGGATCCTGCAGGCGGCCATTCGTCAGGCGGCCCACCGGATTCTGGCGGCAGACGCCACCAAGTTTGGTCTTGCTGCGCCAGTATCGGTGGACAGCCTGTCCGGGATGCAGGCGCTGATCACGGATCAGATGCCCGAACCGCATCTGGCCAGCCTTCTGCGCCGTTCCGGCGTCGAGGTAACGGTCGGCGCGTGAGGTGACCCTGTGTCGCTGACCCCGGTTTCCCTGCCGCAGCGCGCTGCATGTGCCGATGCGCTGTTCCGGTGTTTCACGAACCGGACCGCACTTGCCCCACCCTCATGAACCTATCCACGGGACGCCCGCGCCGACGGCCTTGACCGCTGTTTCGGGTGCAAGGCATCGGGCGATCAAGGCCATTTGCGGGCCCTTCGTTTCACCCACGGTGCTGCATGGAATTCGCGGCCGTGAACTGCTCCACCGTTTGGGTCACACGTTCGAACTGGTCAAGCTGGCGGGCGTAGAGATGCCCGCCAAGCCGCCCGACCGCGTCGATGCCGATCTGGTCGACGTAGAGCGTTTCCGGATCGACCAACCCTTCGCGCACGAACATCCGCTTGACCTCGCCCAGTACGATCACCCGGGCGGGGGTGACGGGGACGGTCTGCACCAGATGGCATTCGAACGCAGCGGGAGCGGCCAGGATGCGGGGGCTGCGCACCGTCACGCCCGGTACGGTGCGCAGCCCTGCAACCTGCAATTCGTCCACATCCGGGGGGAACTTGATTGAGCAGATTTCCATCTGATCGACCAGCGCATGGTCCGAGATGTGGACGGTGAATTCCCCGGTGGAAAGGATATTGGCCGCCGTGTCCTTTGGCGTGCCGTCGGGCTTGTATTCGATGCCGACCGCCATGATCGCGGGATCATGGGTCAGGATGTTGAAGAAGCTGAACGATCCCGCGTTCGGCGTGCCATCCTGCGACAGGGTGGTGATCAGTGCGATCGGGCGCGGGATCACGGTGCCGATCAGCAGCTTGTAACGCTCCTTGGGCGTCAGCGCCGCGAAGTCGAGGGCGAGGGAATTCATGCGGCGATCCGATGCGTCTCAAGGGGAGTATGGCGCGAGAGATTCTCGAACCCGTCTCTGGTCACGACATACATGTCGCCGATGTTGCAGCCCGCCGACATCGGTTCCAGCCATTGGGCATGCAGGACGAAGACCATCCCCTCCTCCAGCCGGTCGTAATTGTGGGAGGAGATGTTGAAGGCGTTCTGCCCGCCCGCCATGCCGACCGAATGGCCAAGGTTGGGGTTATGCGGGCCATGGGTCGCGGGGTAGACATGCATCAGGCGGCGGCCCTGCGCCTCATAATCCGCGTCGGGGACATATTGGCGCAGGATCTCGCGCGGGGTGCCGTCCTCTGCGGTGGACCAGTTGTAAGGCATGGTCCGCGCCTCGGCATCCTTCAGCAGGCCGGCCTTGATATAGCTGTCGAAGGCAGCGTTGTTCAGGTCACGGATCAGGGTGCCGGGGCGGATCAGCGCCTCGGCCGCCTTCACACCGCGGGTGCAGGCGTCCAGCACCAGCTCCTGCCGGGCGGTCAGGGTGCCGTGGCCGCAACCCCTGCTCCTGAACCGTACCGCCTGCATTGCGGGTCTTGGGGCCATTTCGCGCGAACTGGCAATCCGCCTACTGCCGTTCGGCATGCGTCTGACCGGCGTTTCCGATGGTCGGGCGGCGGCCCCCGGATTTGACCGCATCTATCCGAGGCGTGACATCGCAGTTGCAGCAAGCGAAGCGGATTTCCTGATCGTGCTGACGCCCTATTCCGCCAGGACCCATCACCTTGTGGATGATACGGTTCTGCGGGCGATGCGGCCCGATGCGGTTCTGCTGAACCTGTCGCGCGGGGGCTGCATCGACGAGGCGGCGCTTCTGCGCCACCTGACTGAGGGGCATCTGAGGGCCGCCGCGCTTGATGTCTTTGCGCAGGAACCCTTGCCGGCCGACAGCCCGGTCTGGTCCGCGCCCCGGCTGATTGTCACGCCGCATGTCGGCGGTCGCAGCGATATCTACCACCATCAGGTGCTGCCCGGAATCAGGGCGAATCTGACTGCATGGCTTCAGGACCCCGATGGTCTCCTGCCCGATCTCGTCATGCGCCCGTCCTAGGGGCGTAGCCCCTGCAAGGCGCTATAATTTCGAATTACTAATCTTTTTCGAAAATAATTGCATCTGTCGATCTCTCGCGCTATGACGATGGTGACAATGGATACTGGACGTGCGGGAGGAAGACGATGGCGCACCTGGTTCATGCTCTTGGGCATGTGAAAATAAATACGAATAATATCAATGATATGATCCGGGATTCGACCGACATCCTCGGCCTGCGCGTCACCCGGCAGAAAGAGGGTGAGGTCTGGCTGAGCTCAAACGGACGGGCCGCCGAGCTGGTGCTGGTCGAGGCTGACGAAAACTCCACCCATACCATCGGGCTGGAGGCTCTGACGCCCGAGGCTGTCCGCGCTGCCGCCTCGCGTGTGGCAGAGGCGGGCTGCACAATTCTGTCCGAAGAGCCCAGCCTTGATGGCGTCGTGGCCAGCGTCACCTTCGCAACCCCCGAAGGTTTGCGGTTCGAGGTGCACACCCCGATTCAGGATGACATGTACCGCCCGCGTTACGCGACCAATGGGGTCGGGCCGCGCCGGCTGGATCACGCCAATATCCTGTCGCCCGATCCCGAAGCCACGCGCATGCAGCTGACCCGGATCTGCGGCATGCGGTTGTCAGAGCGTATGGTGAACGACGCCTTGTCGTGGATGTATGGCGGCAACCGCCAGCACCACATTCTGGGCGTGGTGAAAAGCCATGCCCCGGGGCTGCACCATTATTCCTTCGAATTCCCTGAATTCAACATGTACTGCCGTCTGGGTGACATTCTGGACCGTTACGACCGCCAGTTGATGTGGGGGCCGGGGCGGCATCGGCCGGGTGACAACACCTATGCCTATTACCTCGACAGTGCGGGCTGCATCGTCGAATGTTCGGGCCCGATGATGGTCGTGGCCGATGACGCCGATTTTGAACCGCGGATCATCACCAATCTGGCCCGCCCCGGCAATGTGCGCGACATGAATGTCTGGGGGACGCCTGCACCGCTTGAATGGCGGGAACATTTCTTTCCGTTCCAGGCGCTTTGACCGATGCAGGGAAATCTCGTCAACGGTCGCTGGGTCGAGACCGGGGGCCAAGAGAATATCAACCCCTCGGACACCGATGATGTGATTGGCATCTATGCCACCGGCGATGCGGCGCTGGTTGGCGAAGCCATCGCGGCCGCACGCGCCGCCCTGCCGGGCTGGGCCGCTTCGGGGCCGCTGGTGCGTCATGCGGTGTTGTCGGCAACTGCGCGCGAGCTGTCTGCAAGACGCGCGGAGCTTGGCCATCTGCTGGCGCGCGAGGAGGGCAAGACCCTGGCCGAGGCCATCGGCGAGGTCAACCGTGCTGCGCAGGTCTTCGAATTCTTCGCGGGAGAGGTGTTGCGGCTTTCGGGGGAAACGGGCGTCTCTGTCCGCCCCGGAACAGAGGTGATGGTGACGCGAGAGCCGGCGGGCGTGGTCGGCCTGATCACCCCTTGGAACTTTCCCATCGCAATTCCGGCCTGGAAAATCGCGCCCGCTCTGGCCTGGGGCAATACGGTCGTGTTCAAGCCCGCCTCGCTGGTGCCGGGTTCGGCATGGGCCTTGGTCGACATTCTGCACCGGGCGGGCGCACCGGCCGGTGTGATCAATCTGGTGGTGGGCGGTGGTTCGACCGTCGGGCAGGCTTTGATCGAGGGCGAGATCGACGCCATTTCCTTCACCGGTTCCACCGGGATCGGGGCGCGGATCGCGGCCGCCTCTGCGGCGCGACTGCGGCGCTTCCAGCTGGAGATGGGCGGAAAGAACCCGCTTGTGGTGCTGGACGATGCGGATCTGGACCGGGCCGTCGCCTGCGCGCTGGACGGGGCCCATTTCGCCACCGGACAGCGCTGCACCGCCTCATCGCGGTTGGTGGTCACCGAAGGGATCCATGACCGCTTTGTCGATGCCATCAAAGAGCGGATCGCAGGCCTTCGCGTGGGTCACGCGCTGGATCCGGAAACCCAGATCGGCCCCGTGGTCGATCAGGATCAGCTGAACGGCAATCTTGGCTATGTCGAGACGGGGCTGGCCGAGGGCGCCAGACTTGAGACCGGCGGCATGCGTCTTGATCGTCAGACGCCGGGATATTTCCAGCAACCGGCCCTGTTTACAGAAGTCACCAACGACATGCGCATCGCGCGGGAAGAGATATTCGGCCCGGTCGCCGCCGTGATCCGCGTGAGGGATTACGACGAAGCCCTTGCGGTGGCGAATGACACAGCTTTCGGCCTGACCTCGGGCATCGTGACCCAAAGCCTGAAGCATGCCAGCCATTTCCGCCGCGCCTCGTCCGCCGGGATGGTGACCGTGAACCTGCCCACCGCGGGGGTCGATTTCCACGCCCCCTTCGGCGGGCGCAAGGGATCAAGCTTCGGTCCCCGCGAACAGGGCAGCTATGCCCGCGAGTTCTATTCGGTCGTCAAGACCGCCTATGTCCACGCCGGCTGATCGGTCCGGCGGCCCAGGGAGCACAAGATGCAGGAAAAAGTCACTTTTGAATCCGATGGCCTGAAGATCTCGGCCGTGATCCATGTCCCTGAAGGATATGATGGCACCCCTTTGCCAGCCTTTATCGTCTGCCACGGTTTTGTGGGCACCAAGGACGAAAGCCATGCCCAGCTGCAGGCCGAGATGATGGAGGCGTTCGGCTATGTCGCGCTTCGCTTCGACTTTCGTGGCTGCGGCGAGAGTGAGGGCGCGCGGGCGCAGGTGCGCTGCATGGATCAGGTGGCCGATGCCAAGAACGCGCTGACCTGGCTGGCCAAGCGGCCCGAGGTGGACCCCCTGCGCATCGGCATCACCGGCCACAGCTTTGGCGCTGCGGTATCCGTCTATACCGCCGGGATCGACGAGCGGGTCGCCTGCTGCATCTCTTCCTGCGGCTGGGGCAATGGTGAGCGGAAGTTCCGCGGCCAGCATCCTACGCCCGAGCAATGGGAGCGTTTCACCGGCCTGCTGGACGCCGGCCGCCGGCACAAGCGCGAGACGGGCGAAAGTATGTGGATTTCGCGTTTTGACGCGGTGCCGATCCCCGAGGCTTTGCGCAAGAACCTGTCGCCGAAAGCGATCATGGAAATTCCGGTCGAAACCGCTTGGTCGATGATGGATTTCCGGGCCGATGATGTGGTGGCGAATATCGCGCCGCGGCCCCTGCTGCTGTTCCATACTGCGCATGACATCATCACCCCCACCATCGAATCCGTGCGGATGTTCGAGAAGGCCGGACAGCCGACCGAGCTGCTTCTGGTCGACACCACCGCGCATTTCCCGCTGGCCCCGGCCGATGCGCCGCGGACCAAGGCGGTCATGAAGGGTTGGCTCGACAAGTTCTTTCCCACCCCGCTTGCGGCCTGACCCTTCGAACCGCCGAACCTCCAGGAGAAGACCATGCCCGTCATAACAGCCTCTGCGCTGACCGAATTCTCGCAGAACCTGCTGGTTGCAGGGGGCTTTGCGGCAGATGACGCGCGGCAGATGGCGCGGCTTCTGATCTGGGCCAATCTGCGCGGGACGGACAGCCATGGTGTGCTGCGCATTCCCCGCTATATCGAAATGCTGGGTCAGGGCAGCGTTTCAACCGGGGGCGCGCCGGAGGTGGTCAGCGCTTTCGGGGCGGTGACGGTGATTGACGGCGGGCGCTGCCCGGGCGCCGTCGGGATGGGTCTTGCCGTCGAAAAGGCGGCGGCGCTTGCATCGCGTCTGGGCGTCGGGATCTGTGCCGCGCGCGCCATTTCGCATGCCGGTGCTGTGGGTTTCTTCGCCGAAAGTCTGGCGCGGCAGGGGCAGGTGGGCATCGTCATGACGGCCTCGAAACCGCTGATGAGCTATTTTGGCGCGCGGGGCGAGGCGCTCTCGACCAATCCCATTGCCATCTCCGCCCCGGTTCCCGGCGCAGACCCCGTTACGCTGGACATGTCGACCGCTGCGGTCGCACTGGGCAAGGTTCTTGCCGCGCGCGACACCGGCCGCGCGCTGGAACCGGGCTGGGCCATAGACGAGACCGGGGCCGAAACCACCGATGCAAACCGTGTTGCCGCCCTGTTGCCGATGGCGGGGGCCAAGGGGTCGGGGCTGTCATTGATGATCGAGGTGCTGGCTTCGGTTCTGGCAGGAAATGCGGTGATTGCCCCGGTGCTTCTGGGCCGCAAGAAGGGCGGTTTCAACGGGCTTGTCATCGCGCTGGATCCGGCGGCCTTTGGTCCGCGTGACAGGTTCGATACGGATATGGCCGAACTTGCCGATGCCATCCACGCACTGGTCCCGGCCGAAGGCACCCCTTCGGTATTGCTGCCGGGGGAGCGTGGGGCGGCAACCGCACGCAAGCGACTTGAAAGCGGCATCCCGCTGGCCGTCGGCACCGCCCGGCGTCTGGCAGAAGCCGCCGCGGAACTGAACGTAGCCATGCCGCCCGAACTGGCGGTCTGAAGGAGGAATTGCGATGACCAGCCCGGTCCCCGAAGAACGCCTTGTTGCCACCATGCGCCGGATGGAGCTTTTCGTCATAGAAAGCGGACCGGCCAGCGCGCCCGGCACGCTTGAAGTGCTGCCCGAGCATCTGGCGCATCAGATCCGTCTTGAGCGGGAGGGTATCCTGTTCGGCGCGGGCCCGGTCTGGGAGGAGGGCAGCGACATTCCCGTCGCGGGCATGATCATCATCCGTGCCTCCGGTTTCGAAGAGGCGCGGCGCATCGCCGACAGCGACCCGTTCCATATCCGAGGCCTGCGCAGCTACAGGCTGCGCCGCTGGAATCTGAACGAAGGCGCGATGACCGTGACGGTGCGCCTGTCAGACCAGAGCGCCGAGTTCCGCTGAACCGGCGCCCCGGGCAGCGGCGCTATTTTCCGAAGCTCCACTTTCCTGCGCCGAGTGCGGGGGCGGCGCGGGTGGTGGTGAGGGTGCTTTCGGAGAACCGGATCGGGGTGCGCAGGCCCGGAATCCCCTCGGGGGCGATCTGCAGCCCGCGGGACAGGATCTGCGGTTCGGCCAGCGCCTCGGCCACGTCGTTGATCGGCCCCGCGGGCACGCCCGCCGCCTCCATCGCCGCGATCAGATCGGCGCGCGTCCGCCCGGCCATCGCCGCCGCCAGCTGCGGCACCAGCCTGTCGCGGTTCTGCACCCGGGCCGGGTTCGTGGCATAATCCGGGTCGCGCTCCAGCCCGGCCAGACCCAGCACCCGGCACAGAGCCGCGAATTGCCGGTCATTGCCGCAGGCCACGATCAGATGCCCGTCCGAGGTGCCAAACACCTGATAGGGCACGATATTCGGATGCGCATTGCCCAGACGGTGCGGCACCGCCCCGCCCAGAAGGAAGTTCGTCGCCTGGTTGGCCAGCACCGCCGTGCCGCAGTCCAGAAGCGACAGGTCCACATGCTGGCCCCGGCCCGTCCGTTCCCGCGCGGCCAGCGCCGCCTGCACCCCGATCACCCCGTAAAGCCCGGTGAAAATGTCGATCCAGGCGACACCGACCTTCTGCGGCTCTCCGCCCGGATCGCCGGTCAGGTCCATGATCCCGCACATGCCCTGGATCAGGAAATCATAGCCCGGCTGCGCGGCCCGCGGCCCGTCCTGGCCGAAACCGGTGACCGAGGCATAGACCAGCCGCGGGTTCAGCGCCGAGAGCGTCTCGTAATCCAGCCCGAATTTGCGCAATCCGCCGACCTTGAAATTCTCCACGAGAACATCGGCCCCGGCGATCAGTGCGCGCAGCCGCTCCAGATCGCCCTCGTCCGAGAAATCGCAGGTGACCGAGGTCTTGCCCCGGTTGGCGGCGTGGAAATAGGCCGCCACCCGCTCGGTCCCGCCATGGGCGCGCGGCCGGTCGATGAAGGGCGGGCCCCAGCGGCGGGTGTCATCCCCCTCCGGCGCCTCCACCTTGATCACCTCCGCCCCAAGATCCGCGAGAGTCTGACCGATCCAGGGCCCCGCCAAAATCCGCGCAAGCTCAACAACACGAAGGCCGGTAAATGGGGCGGCGGAGCCATTGTTCTCTTTGGTCACGTCATTCCTCGAACGCATCCTCACGCTTCCGGCGCAGGGCCGGCAGAGCGATCATCAGTACAAGTATCAGGGCCATCAACAGGAACGCCGCGCTGAGCGGCCGGGTCAGGAATACGGTCGCATCCCCGCGCGAGATCAGCATGGCACGGCGGAAATATTCTTCGACCATTTCACCCAGAATGAAGCCCAGCAGCAATGGCGCGGGTTCGCCTCCCAGCTTGATCAGACCGTAGCCGATCAGGCCGAACGCCGCCAGCATCCAGATATCAAAGACCGAATTGCCGATCGAGAAGACACCCACGGCACTGAAGAACACGATGACCGGAAAGATATGCCGGTAGGGCACCCGCAGCATGCTGACCCATATGCCGATCAGCGGCAGGTTCAGCAGAACAAGAAACAGGTTCCCCACCCACATCGAAACGATGATCCCCCAGAACAGCGCGGGCTGCTCGACCATGACCGAGGGGCCGGGCTGGATGCCCTGGATCACCATGGCGCCGATCATCAATGCCATGACCGGGTTCGATGGAATTCCCAGCGTCAGCATCGGGATAAACGACGTCTGCGCCCCGGCATTGTTGGCGGCTTCCGGTCCGGCGACCCCCTCGATGGCACCGGCGCCAAAGGTCTCGGGGTGGCGGGACAGCCGCTTTTCCAGCACGTAAGAGCCGAACGAGGCGAGGATCGCACCGCCGCCCGGCAGAATCCCGAGGATCGAGCCGAGCGCGGTGCCGCGCAGCGCAGGCGGCAGCATCTGCCGCAGTTCCCTTCGCGAGGGCATCAGGCCTTTCACCTTGGCCACCATCACCTCCCGATCCTCGGGGGATTCCAGATTGCGGACCACCTCGGCCACGGCGAAAAGACCCATCGCCACCACGACGAAATCAAGGCCATCCGCCAGATTCAGCTCTCCGAAGGTGAAACGCTGGACGCCCGAGTTCACATCGGCCCCGACCAGCCCCAGCAAAAGTCCGGTCAGCGCCATGCCGATGGCCATCAGCACCGAGCCATTGGCCAGCAGGATAGAGGCGAGGAGGCCCAGGATCATCAGGGAGAAATATTCGACCGCCGTGAATCCCACGGCAATCTTTGCCAGGGGCGGCGCGAACAGGGCGATCACCACCGTGGCGATGGTTCCCGCCAGAAATGAGGCCAGTGCCGCCGTGGCCAAAGCCACCCCCGCCTTGCCCTGCCTTGCCAGCTGATGGCCGTCCAGCGCGGTTACGACAGAAGAGCTTTCGCCCGGAAGGTTGATGAGGATCGCGGTTGTCGATCCCCCGTATTGTGCGCCGTAGAAAATGCCCGCCAGCATGATCAGCGCAGCGGTCGGGTCCAGACCGAAGGTCAGCGGAAGCAGCATCGAAATGGTCGCCACCGGACCCAGCCCCGGCAATACTCCGATCAATGTGCCGAACAGCGCACCGACAAAGCAATAGAACAGGTTCCAGGGGCTGAGCGCCGCTTCGAAGCCGATGGCAAGATTGGTCAGCAGATCCATCGTTCAGAATCTCAGCATCGGGCCGACAAGCGGCAGGGGCAGCCCAAGGCCATAAATGAAGACAGCACCGCCGAAGACCGTGACCACCGCGGCCAGCGACAAGGCGCCGGGCCAGGTGAAGTCCGGATGGGCGCGGGCGCTGAGGAGAACCATGACGACAGTCGCGACACCGAAGCCCGCCAGCGGCAGCAAGAGTGCGAAGGCGGCGATTGAACCGGCGATCAGGGCCAGTGGCCGCCAGGCCAGCCGGCCGATCCGGGGACCCTCCCGCAGCAGGCCGCGCAGCAGGATGACCGAACCGGTCAGGACAAGGAGTGCCGCCACGATTGCCGGAAACACCCCGGCCCCGATGTGGCGTGGCGTGCCGAAAGGGTAACCCAGGGACATGGTCAGAAAGCCTGCACCGATCAGCGCCATGACAAGGCCGCCCATGACCTCGCGCCGCAAAATGGGATTGGTTTGCATCACTACCTCGCCATTGACGGCGGCCGGAGGGCGACCACCGGAAACCCGGGATGCGGAGAGGGCCGGATGCGGATCGACCGCAGCCCTTTCCGCGTCCGGCTTACTGCTTTTCGAGGCCTGCGCCTTCGATCACCTCGGTCCAGCGCGCGACATCGGCGACAACGCGATCATGCATCTCTTCACCGCTCGACAGGACCACGGTGCCACCCACGGTGGATTCGATGGCCTGCTTCACGTCAGGCTCTGCCAGCACTTCGGTGATTGCCGTGCGAAGCCTGTCTTCGATGGACGGGGGCAATCCGGCAGGCGCTGCGATGCCGTGCCAGCTGACGACGTTGAACCCGGGGACGCCCGCTTCGGCAACGGTCGGCACGTCCGGCATCCCGTCCCACCTCTGGTCCGAGGTTACAGCCAGTGCACGCAGGGCGCCCGCCTTGATCTGGGGTTCAAGCGTCACAGGGCCGGCGATGATCAGCGGGATTTCTCCACCCAAGAGGCCGGTTATCGCGGCGGCTTCGCCACGGTAGGGGACATGTTCCAGCTCTACCCCGGCCATGCTGCCAAGAAGCAATCCGGTCAGATGGTGCGTCGTGCCCACGCCGGCCGAGCCGAAGGCGATGTCGCCCGGGGCATCCTTGGCGGCCGCCAGCAGATCCCCAAGTGTCTGGAACGGGCTGTCCGCCGGGACCGCCAGCATGAAATCGAATTCGACGACGGTGGAAAGCCATGTGAAATCGGCAACCGTATCGTAGGGCAGGCTGGCATAAAGACCCGCCGCCACCGCATGGCCGCCGGTGACCAGTCCGATGGTCTGACCGTCAGGCGCGGCCTGCGCCAGCGTGGCCGATGCCAGCGTGCCACCAGCGCCTGTCTTGGACTCCACCACGACAGGGACACCCAGCCGTTCCGACAGCGGGCCTGCCAGAAGGCGTGCCACGGTGTCGGCGCTGCCGCCGGGCGCGAAACCATGCAGCAGGGTGACGGGGCCATTGGGATAATCCTGTGCCGGCGCCATGCCGGCCATCATGATTCCTGCCACCGTCAGTGCGGCAAAGATCTTTGATCTCATGGGCTTTCCTCCCCTCTGATCCCCGGGCCTCCCCGACCTCTGGGGTCACGAATATGTTTCGACATACATCATTAATTTCGAAACTCAAAGTTTATTCGTAAATAATGGGTGCAAAGAGGAATGACCGAAGCGCATGAAGCATCGGTCGACGGCATCTGCATGCCGCCGTTTCAACGGGCTGATGCGGTGGTCACTTCAGAGAAAGGCCAGCGCGCGCTCGGCAGTTTCCCGGATATGGCTTTCCAGCAGGCTGGTCGCGCGTGCGGTGTCGCGGGCAAGAACCGCCTCCATGATCTGGCGGTGTTCCTCGAACTTGCTTTTGCTGCCCTTCTCGCTGGATCGCTTGGTGATGAAGCGGTAGCGGTCCAGCTGGTTGAACATCTGCGACCGCAGCCGGAACAGCCAGATGCCGTTGCAGGCCGATACGAGCGACTTGTGGAATTCGCGGTGACGGTCCACCCATTCGGCATGGCGCGCCATGCGCCCCTCCCAGGGCAGGCCTTCGATCAGGCTCAGCCGGTGGTGCTGCGCAACGATGGTGCTTTCCCAATCCTCATCGCCGTTGGCGATGGATTCGGCCAGGGCCCGCTTTTCGAAGTCAACAAAATGATCGACGATCTCCCGCAGTTCGGCACCCGAAACCGGCGCGACCTTGAACCCTTTGCCCGCATCCAGCGTGACAAAGCCTTCCGACACAAGTTGTGACAGCGCTTCGCGCAGCGTCCCGATGCTGACATCATAGCGTTCGGTCAGATCGGCAAACTTCAGGCGGGTTTCGGGTTCGAAGACAGAGCTGACGATATCCGAGCGCA
Source organism: Neotabrizicola sp. VNH66 (assembly GCF_049445895.1). Lineage (NCBI taxonomy): Bacteria > Pseudomonadati > Pseudomonadota > Alphaproteobacteria > Rhodobacterales > Paracoccaceae > Neotabrizicola > Neotabrizicola sp. VNH66. The sequence goes on along the minus strand of NZ_JBMSDW010000002.1, from coordinate 230,289 downwards.
GCCGTGTCACGACATCGCGTCCGGGCTCTGTATCGGATTTCGTTGCAGCTTTGCGTCCCATTCCATGCCCTTATTTTTGCCTGATGGCGGCCAGATGCCCATTGGATGACCACGCTAGCAACGTCGCCCCGGATGTTCAATTACATTGCATGTTTCGAATATCCGGGGGTCCTGCATCAGCCCTGCATCACCGGATTGCGCAGCAGGCCAAGGCCCGTCACCTCGACTTCGACCACATCGCCGGGGACCAGAAATTCGGGCGGCCGGCGTGTCGCCCCAAAGCCCGAGGGCGTGCCCGTGACGATCACGTCACCCGGGTTCAGCGGCGTGAACGTGGACAGATAGGAGATCAGCCAGGGGATGTCGAAGATGAACCGGTCCAGACCGATGGCCTGCCTGACGATGCCGTTCACCCGCACTTCCATTTGCAGCAAAGCCGGATCGGGCACCTCGTCTGTCGTGACCAGCCACGGCCCGAAGGCGCCGCTTTGCCAGAAGTTCTTGCCCGGTGTGAATTGCGACGAATGCCGCTGCCAGTCCCGAACGCTGCCATCGTTGAAGCAGGCGTATCCCGCCACATGGTTCATCGCCGCCTCGCGCGGAATCCGATGGCCTGCGCGTCCGATCACCACGGCAACCTCGCCCTCGAAATCGAACGAGTCGCTTTCCGGCGGACGCAGCAGCGGCGATCCGTGGCCGACCAGCGTATCGGCGAAACGGGTGAAAACCAGAGGATGCGACGGAAGCGGCCTGTCCGGGGTCTGCATTTCCCTGAAATTGGTGGCAACACACAGGATCTTTCCGGCATCGGGAATCGGCGGCAGCAAGGTGATCTCATCCAGCGGCAGTTGCGGCCCCTCCATCGGCACCGGCTGACCCTCGGCCCGGGCGGCCAGCCAGGACCGCAGTCCCGAAAGCGCATTGTCCTGTCCGCTCAGCACCACGATCTTATGGTCGGCGACGATGCCGAACCCCGCCTGCCCACCCTGTTTGAAGCTTGCCAGCCGCATTTCAATCTTTCTGCCATAAGACAGCGTGTATTCACTGTTGTTCGTAAATGTTTATCATATTCGATAATATGTGGTATGGTCGACAATCTTTGCATGGCGCCGGAATTTCGCAGCCGTTGGTCGGGTTTGCCCGCTCTGGCCCGGGCCTGTTTCAAAGCCCGGTCCTTGCAGCCATGAGGCTGGCTGCAGCCGCCATGTTCTGGCGATGATCGGGGCAAAGACCTGACCCCAAGGCAAGGTCTGTATCCCACGCCGTAAACCCGCGGTGCGGATGAACCTCTGTCCAGAAATGCAGGGGGCGTTGCGTTGACCTTGGGTCAGATCGCGGCGATGGACATCAGCAGGTTGATGTTGAGGAGGATGATCGTGATGGCAATCGCCCCGCACAACACGGTCAGCCAGCCCGGCGCGACAAGATCGCCCATCTTTTTTCGGCTGGCGGTGAAAAGCACCAGCGGCACGATGGCGAAAGGCAACTGAAAGCTCAGCACCACCTGGCTCAGGATCAGAAGCCGTCCCATCCCGTCGCTGCCCCAGATCAGGATGACCGCAACCGCGGGAATGATGGCGATGGAGCGGGTGATCAGCCGCCGCAGCACCGGGCTGATGCGGAAGTTGATGAAGCCTTCCATCACGATCTGCCCGGCCATCGTTGCCGTCACCGTGGCATTCAGGCCTGAGCACAAAAGGGCGATGCCGAACAGCGTCGGCGCCAGCGCGCCGCCCAAAAGCGGGGCCAGCAGGGCATGGGCCTGATCAATCTCGACGATGGCGGTATTGCCCGTCGTGTGGAAGGTGGCCGCTGCAAGGATCAGGATCGATGCGTTGATCAACAGGGCCAGCATCAATGCGATGGTGGAATCCCATGTGGCCATGCGCAGCGCCTGATGCCGCGCCTCGGGCGCGGTGCCCCAGTTGCGGGTCTGCACGATGCCCGAATGCAGATAGAGGTTATGCGGCATCACCGTCGCCCCGATGATGCCAAGCGCGAGATACAGCATCTCGGGGTTGGTCGCGATCTCGACCGAGGGGGCGAACCCGCGGATCACTGCATTCCAGTCCGGGTCCGCCATGGCGATCTGCACGAAGAAACAGGCCGAGATCACCACCAGCAGCGTGATGACAAAGGCCTCGACCCAGCGGAAGCCGCGGTTCTGCAGCCACAGGATCAGGAAGACGTCGATGGCTGTCAGAAAGACGCCGATTTCCAGCGGGATGCCAAACAGCAGGTTCAGGCCGATGGCGACGCCGATCACCTCGGCCAGATCGGTGGCGATGATTGCCGCTTCGGCGAAAAGCCAGAGCGGCCAGGACACCCAGGACGGAAAGGCATCGCGGCAGGCCTGCGCCAGATCGCGCCCCGAACCGATGGCCAGCCTTGCGCACAGGGATTGCAGCAGGATCGCCATGATGTTCGACAAAAGCGCGATGAAGAGCAGCGTATAGCCGAACTTCGCCCCCCCGGCGAGCGAGGTCGCCCAGTTGCCCGGATCCATGTAGCCCACGGCCACCAGATATCCCGGCCCGACGAAAGCCATGAAGCGGCGCCAGGGCGTGCGTCCCCCGGGCACCACGACCGAGCCATAAACCTCGGACAGCGAGGGTGTGGGGCTCTGGCTGCGCCAGCCTTCGGACGGCTGGAAATGTCTTGGCAGGTTCAGGGGGCCTGGGCTGGCGGTCATGTCGGCACAGTTGAGAATGATTTGCGTTTGCAATTTAGCCGCAACAGTGCCGGTGCGTCAATCACCCGCCTGCGGCCGCGCTGACGGCTGCGGTCAGCGCCTCGAAACTGTCCACGCTCAGGGGTTGGCCCTGCAGGAAGAAGGTCGGGGTCGCGCGAACACCGAGTGTTTCGATATCGGCGCGGTCCTGATTGAGGATGGCAACGGTCCCGGGGGAGCGGACCTCATTCGCCCGGTTCGAGATGTCCAGCCCCGCCTGCGCCGCCGCAGCCCAGGCGATCTCCAGATCCGGCCCGTCGTGCAGCGCCCAGTTCGGCTGGGTTTCCAGCAGGGCATTCAGCACCGGCTCGAACAGGTTCTGGCGGCGCGCGGCCTCCAGGATGGCCACCGCCTCGTCCGATCCCTGATGGAAGGCCGCATAACGCATGACGATGCGCAGATCGTCGGGATATTGCGCGCGCAGCTGTTTCAGAACCGGATGGAAGGCGCGGCAGGCCTCGCAGGAGGGGTCGAAGAATTCCACCAGCGTCACCTTCGCGGTCTCCGGACCCAAGACCGGCGCCGCGGGCCGCAGCAGGACGGCATTCAGGTCGGGCACCGCCGCGGCGCGGGCCTTGGCTTCGGCTTCGGCGGTGCGGAATTGCCGGTCAAGGACATACCATGCCCCGCTTGCGAAAACGGCGATGCCAAGGGCACTGGTCCCCAGAAGGAAAAGACGACGGTTCATCGGGTTTGTCCTTTCGGAAGCAGTAGAAGCGTGATCGCGGCAAAGGCCGCGCATGACAGGAACGGGATCGGCAGGCCCAGAATGGTTTGTGCCGCACGGTCGGTGCAGGACGGGCCAGTCTGCGTGCAGGGCAGGATGGGTTCGGGGATCAGCCCGGCATAAAGGCCGGAATGCCAGCTGGCGACCGCCAGCCCGGTCAAGGCCAGCGGCAGCGCATAGATCCGACCGCGCGGGTCGCCGGACCACAGCGCCACGCCAAGCACCGCGACCAGAGGGAACATGGCGATGCGCTGATACCAGCACAATGTGCAGGGCATCCGGCCCAGGATCTCGCCGATGAACAATGCCGACAGCGTGGCGGTCAGCGCGATCAGAAAGGCTGCCATCTGACGGGTGGCAGGATCACGCGTCCTTCACCTCTGTCGGCTGCCGGAAACCGGCGGCAAGGATGGCGGCGGCCCCGAGGAAGATGGCGATATCGGCGCCATTGAAGGCGGGCCAGTGCCAGTCACGCCAATAGAAATCCAGAAAGTCGGTAACGGCCCCCTGACGAAGCCGGTCAAGGATATTGCCCGCCGCGCCGCCGGCGATCAGTGCAAATCCGGCCCCCTCCAGCGCGTGCCTTGCCCGCAGGCCCATCCAGCCAAGGAACAGGGTCAGCACCCCGGTCAGCGCGGCCATCAGAAGCGGCGCCTGGGCCATGGTGCCGGAGAATATCCCGAAACTTGCCCCGGTGTTGAAGCCAAGGGTCAGATTGAAGCCGGGCAGGACCGGGACCGGGCGAAAGGGGTCAAGCGACGCCAGCGCCACCGCCTTGCTGATCTGGTCAAGCCCGGTCGCCAGCAGCGCCAGCCCGAAGAACAGGGGTCTGCGCATCAGCCCTCCGTCCCGGCACGCCCGATCCAGCGCGGCACGCGGGCCATGTAGCGGGCATAGGCCTCGCCATGCGTGGCCAGCAGGATCGTTTCTTCGCTGCGGATCTGGGTGTTTGCCGACCAGACCATCAGGACGGCTGCGATCAGCGTGGGCAGGCAGGGCAAGGCCGCGGCCACGCCGGCCAACAGCATCGCCTGCCCCAGAAAGGTAGGGTTGCGCGAGAGGCTGAACAGCCCCGAGGTCACCAGCGCCCCGGCCTCGCCCTGCCGGACACCGACGCGCCACGAGGCGCCCATCCCGGACTGCGCCAGGAGCGCCAGCAGAGCCCCGGCCCAGGCCAGCAGAGCCCCGGCCCAGGCCAGCAGCGCGCCGGTCCATCCGGTCAGCGGCAGGCCGGATTCGCTCCACAGCGGGTCGGCCTTGTGCAGGACCGGCAGCGCCACCCAGACCAGCGGACCCAGAAGGCCAAGCGCAAAGGCGGCGCGAAAGCCGAAGGCCGCCCCGCGGTCGCGCCCTGTGGCCGTCGTAAACAGCCAGATGCGCTGACCATTGGCCGCCAGCCGCAGGGTGCCAAGGGCGAAGAGGATCAGATAGAAGGAAAGGGCCGCAAAGGCGGCCCAGCCCATGGGAGAGGGCATGGATCAACCCTCCCTTGTCGGATCGAAGCGCAAGAGCCGCAGCGCGTTCAACGTCACCAGAACCGTGGCCCCGGTATCTGCAAGGATCGCGATCCAAAGGCCCGTGATCCCCAGAACCGAAGTGACAAGGAACACTGCCTTCAGGCCGAGCGCCAGGGTCACGTTCTGGCGGATATTGCCCATGGTGGCCCGCGCCAGCCTGATCAGGGCGGGCACATCGACCACCCGGTCGCGCAGGATTGCGGCATCGGCGGTTTCCAGCGCCACATCGGTGCCCGAACCCATGGCCACGCCCACACCCGCCTGCTTCAGCGCCGGGGCGTCGTTGATGCCGTCACCGATCATCATGACGCCGCCTTGCTGGCCCATCTCGCGGATGACGCCCAGCTTGTCCTCGGGCATCATTTCCGCACGGAACTCCATGCCCAGCTGGCCGGCTATGGCCTCGGCGGTGCGGGGGTTATCGCCGGTCAGGATCACCGGCGCGATGCCCATGGCCTTCAGCTGGCGCATGGCCTCGGCCGCGTCACCGCGCGGTTCGTCCCGCAGCGCGATCAGGCCAAGCGGACGCCCTTCGCGGAAGACGACCACCACGGTTTTGCCTTCGGCTTCCAGTGCGGAGGCGTGGCGGATGTGATCGCTGGCCATGCCGCCGCTCTCGGCGGCGTGACGGGGCGAGGCGACCCAGGCTTTTGCCCCGCCGACCAGCGCCTCGACCCCCTTGCCCACGATGGCGCGGGCGCCGGTTGCGGGCAAAGCCTCGACACCGGCCTCTTCCGCACGCTTCAGGATCGCCAGCGCCAGCGGATGCGACGAGCCGGTCTCCACCCCCGCCGCCACGGCCAGCAGATCGCTTTCCGCCACATCGGGGGCCACGACGATATCCGTCACTTTCGGCTTGCCATGGGTCAGGGTGCCCGTCTTGTCAAAGGCGATGCGGCTGACATGCGCCGCAGCCTCGATCACCGCGCCACCCTTCATCAGGAGGCCCTTCTTCGCACCCGAAGACAGCGACGAGGCGATGGAGGCCGGGACCGAAATCACCAGCGCACAGGGGCAGCCGATCAGCAGAAGCGCAAGGCCGCGATAGATCCAGGTGTCCCAGTCGGCGCCCATGGCCAGCGGCGGGATCAGAATCACCAGCGCCGAGACGGCCACGATGGCGGGCATATACCAGCGGCTGAAGCGGTCGATGAAGCGCTCGGTCGGGGCGCGGGCCTCCTCGGCCTCTTCGACCAGCTGGATGATCCGGCTGATCGTGTTGTCAGCGGCGGCTTTGGTCACCGTGACGCGCAGCGCCGCTTCGGTGTTGATCGAACCGGCGAAGACATTTTCACCCGGGCCGCGCGTGACCGGCACGCTTTCCCCCGTCACCGGACTTTCGTCGATGCCGCTTGTGCCCTCGGCAATCTCGCCATCCGCCGGAATGCGGTCGCCTGGGCGGACCAGCACGCGCTGGCCGATCTGCAGGGTTTCGGCCGGAACCTCACGGGTCTTGCCGTCCACCTCCAGAAGCGCGGTTTTCGGCACCAGATTGGCCAGGGCGCGGATGCTGTCGCGCGCCTTGCCCGCGGCCACGCCCTCCAGCACCTCACCCACGGCGAAAAGGAACACGACCAGCGCCGCCTCTTCCGCCGCGCCGATGAACAGCGCGCCCACGGCGGCGATGGTCATCAGGCTTTCGATGGTGAAGGGCTGGCCCAGCCGCAGCGCTTCGAATGCACGTTTGGCCACCGGGGCGACCCCGATCACACAGGCGAGCGCAAAGGCCCAATAGCCCCATTCGGTCGAGGTCAGCAGCTCGAACACCCAGGCGGCGGCGAGCAGGATGCCGGTGAAGATCACCAGCTGCCCCTTCTTGGTGCGATACCAGCTTTTGCCGCGATCTGCGGGATCGTCATGCACATGGCCCGGGCTGCCATGACCGCTGTCGCCGCCGCCCGCCTTTTGCGCCGCGCCATGTGAGTGACCGGCGTGATCATGGTCTGCATGGCCGTCACCGCTATGGTCATGCCCCGCGTGATCGTGGCCACTGTGATCGTGGCCGGTGTGATCAGGATCGTCGTGATCGTGGCCGGTGTGATCAGGATCGTCGTGGTCGTGGTCGTTGCGATCAGGCCCTTGCCCATCGGTGGCCCCACCACTTTCGGGCAGCACGAAGGCCTTTTTGCCCGCGGGCTTTTGACCGCGCGGTGCGATGCCGAAGCCCAGCCGTTTGACGATGCCCTCGATCTCGGCGGTTTCTGTGGTGCCGGGCACAAGGTTCAGGGACAGCCGCTCCGTCATCAGCGCGACCTTCACCTCGCTGACGCCCGGCAGTTTCTCGACAGCCTTCGTGACCTTGACGGTGCAGGAGGCGCAATCCATCCCGCTGACCGTCCATTCCTGCCGCTTCGGCTCGCTCATCTCAGTCTCCTGCCCGGAAATCCGGGCGCTCTTTTCACTGATTCGGATTGCTACAACCTCTGGCAACTAGAGGTTCAAGAGGTTTCCGCACGGCCTTGGGTCCACGGGTGACCCGGGAACGACCCTGCATGCATACCCGGCACAGCCGGTCTGCATGACGATCCGGACGATCCGAGCAAAAGCGCCATGTCTCCTCAGTCGGAGGCAGCGAAACCCGGCATCCCCGAAGTCCCGAAGCATTCACAGGTTTGTGTTGGCAGCGGCGGTGCGGCGTGCATCGGCAGGGTGACTGCGATATGGTGACAGCGGAAAACGGAGAAAAACATGATGTTGCGTATCGTTGTCTGCTGTGCGGCTGCGGGGATGCTGGCCGGCTGTGTGGGGACGACCGGCACTGGAACGGAGCGTCCCACTGTGCCGGAGGCGGTAGCGCTGCTGGCCGCGCCCCATCAGGATCTGTCAACGGCGCGCGTGCTGCCGGAAGACGGATGCTATTGGTATGAGCATGTGGGACCTGTCGAAACCACGCTGATCCCGCTGGTTTCGACCAGCGGACGCCCGATCTGCACAGAGAAGAGCTGACACGGCGAAAAGCTGATACGGCGCAGCCGCAAGAATATCGCGCGGCGCGGGTCACAAGCTGCCCGCGCCGCGACCCGCCTCAGCTTTGCGCGGTAATTCTGTCCTCGCCGGGATAGAGGATTGCGGTCACGCCGGTTTCAACCTGATCGTAAAGCCCGTTGATATGGGCCATCACCATCCGCACACAGCCGGAACTTGCCCGCGACCCGATGGAACGTGGCAGCGGTGTGCCGTGGATGCGCAGATAGGTGTCGCGGTCGCCGACATAGAGATACAGCGCCCGCGAGCCGAGCGCATTGCTGGGTCCGGGCTCTACGCCATCGGCGAATTGCCCGTAGATTTCAGGCTCTCGCGCGATCATATTGGCGGTCGGCGTCCAGTGCGGCCATTTCGACTTGCGCCGGATCGTGTAGGTTCCCGGCTCGTAAAGATCGCCACGCCCGATTGCCACGCCGTAACGCATCGCCGTCCCGTCGTTCCGGATGTGATAAAGATAGCGGGCGACCGCATCGACATGGATGTCACCGGGCCGCAGACCCGCCCGCGCCTCGACCAGCCTTGGCAGGAAACGCGGATGCAGGCCCCAGGGGTTTGAGGTGGCCGGATCATACGGCATCGGCGTCACCTGGGCATCCCACTCGGCCATCTGCGCCGCCGAGGGCGCGGATTTCGCGAAGGCTGGCATGGCGATGGCCTGCGAGAATAGGGCCGCGCTCGTCATGATGAAATGGCGTTTCGTCAGCAAGGGGCTTCCCTCATGATATCAGTGATCTTTCCGCACGTTTTAAAGGAGTGGGGCAGCCCGCCGTCACGGCCGACGCATCTGCCCCCTGTTTCATGATCAGGGCCCGGGCAGGCCCATTCTTGTCCGCTTTATATCGTCTAATTCCTGCCGTCCCTTGTGCTTCAACCTGTTGATCCGGATCGGATGCCGATCTCACGGAAGTTTCAAAGCGCGTGAGCCCGCGTTACGGGGCCAAGCTGATCAGCTGCGGCCCCTGACTGGACTAAACCCCGTCCGCCTTTGCCCGGTTCCGGCACCCGGCGCATTGCCTTTGGGCGCAGGGGGCCGCAGGGACCAAATCTGATCGGTCCTGGCGTTGACCGCGCGGCCGGTCAGATCGTCCTGAAGCGGATTGTCCCATGGCCCGGAATATCCGGATCCGGCGCGTGCCTGCGCATGGGCGACTGGCTGTTCCTGTTCTTCACGTCTCCGCTGTCGCGCACCTCCTGAAAAGCCTGCCATCGATTCGCATGGCTACAACCTCTGGCAACTGGAGGTTCAAGGCGTTTCTGCTCCATGCTCCGACAGGCGCCCCGGGACCTGGCAGTCACAGAGGTGCCTCGCGGTGGTGGCCGCGGGGGCAGGGCCATCGGGCCGCCATGACAACGGGGTGAAACACGGACCCTGCATCCAGCACCCAGTTTCAACCCCGATGCAGGAGCGATGCCATGCCCTTTCTCCCCCTGATCCGTCACCTCTGGTGCCAGCACCAGACCCGGCTTGCGATACGGCGCCAGATCAAGGCGCTCTGGACCCTGGACGACCGGCTGTTGTCCGACATCGGCCTCGACCGTTCCGATCTGGACGAGCTGATGCAAAGCGGTCTCTGGCCCGCGCCTGCGCTGCCGCTGCGGGGCCGTCGCGCCGCCGCTTTGGCTTGAGTGCGGGCGATGTATCTGGAACCCGTGTCACAGGGGGCGGCTGTCGCAACCTGCCCGCTGCCTCCGCCGCTTCTGGCGGTTCAGGGCGTTTCGCATCGCTACGGTGCCACGCCGGTGCTGCGCGACGTCAGCCTTGCGATCCGGCGCGGAGAGATCCTGTGCCTTCTGGGCCGCTCCGGCTGCGGGAAAAGCACGCTCCTGCGTCTGATCGCGGGGCTGGAACCTGTCCAGTCTGGTCGGATGCTGATGGAAGGGCAGGATATCAGCCGTCTGCCCGCGGCGCGGCGGCCGTTCAACACGGTGTTCCAGAATCACGCGCTGTTTCCGCATCTGGATGTGGCGGGAAATGTCGGTTTTGGCCTGCGGATGCAGCGCCGGACGGGGCCGGAAATCCGCAGCCGGGTGGCGCGGATGCTGGATCTGGTCCGCGCAACCGATCTGGCCACGCGGGACATAACCTCGCTTTCGGGCGGACAGCGGCAACGGGTGGCGCTGGCCCGCGCGCTGGCCCCGGCGCCGCGCCTTCTGCTGCTGGACGAGCCGCTTGGCGCGCTGGATCCCGGGCTGCGCCGGATCATGCAGGACGAACTGAAGCAGCTTCAGCGTGCCCTTGGCATGACCTTTCTCTTCGTCACGCATGACCGGGACGAGGCGCTGTTGCTGTCCGACCGGGTCGCCCTGATGGAGGGCGGCCGCATCCTGCAATGCGACACGGCCGAGGCGCTGTATCGCCGTCCCGGCAGCCGCTTTGCCGCCGGCTTTCTGGGTGGGGCGAATTTCCTTGCCGCCACGGGTCTGGTCGATGGCCGGGTAGCGGTGCAGGGGCGGCAGGTCCGCTTGCCCGGCCCGGCCTGCGCGCCCGGCCCGCTGACGCTGATGATCCGGCCCGAGGCGATTGTCCTCGGCGCGGCCGAGGGGCTGACGCTGCCCGCGACCCTGACGGCCCGCAGCTTCTGCGGTGCTGTCGATGACATGCGTTTCCGGCTGGAGGACGGCACGGAGATGACAGTCCTGTCGCGTCAGGGCGGAACTCTGGCCCCCGGTGACCATGCGATGCTGACCCTGCCGCTGGCCGATCTGGTCGCGCTGGAGGATGCGCCATGACCCGCGGTCTCTGGCCGGCCTTGCCGGCGCTTGGCCTGGTGGCCGCCATGACCGTTGTGCCTTTGGGCATCATGGCGGTGGTCTCGGTCCTGTCACCGGCGCCCTGGGGCGGGGTGCAGGCACCGCTTTCGGCCGCGGGCTGGCAAGGGCTGGCCTTCCGGCAGGATGTGCTGGAGGGCACGTTGCATCTTTCTGCCGACCATTTGCTCATTTACGCGCGCAGCTTCGCGCTGGCGCTGGCCACCACGGCGATCTGTCTCGTCCTTGGCTTTCCGCTGGCCTGGGTCATCGTGACCCGTCCGCCGGCACAGCGCAGGCTGTGGCTTCTGGCGGTGACCGTGCCGTTCTGGACCAGCCTTCTGGTGCGCACGCTGGCGATGATGCTGGTGCTGGGCGATCAGGGTGTGCTGAACACCGGGCTTCAGCGGCTTGGCCTGATCGCTGCGCCGCTGCCGCTGCTTTACAACGATGCCGCCGTGCTGGCGGGGCTGGTCTATGCGGCGCTGCCCTTCATGGTGCTGCCGGTCTATGCGGCCCTGGCCCGGATGGATGCCGCGCTGGTCGAGGCGGCGGCCGATCTGCATGCGTCTCGGTGGCAGATCTTGCGGCAGGTGCTGTGGCCCATGGCGCGGCCCGGGGTGCTGTCCGGTGCGGTTCTGGTCTTCGTGCCGACGCTGGGGGCTTATGTCGTGCCGCTGATCCTTGGCGGCGGGCGGGCGATGATGGCGGGCGATCTGATCGCGCTGCAGTTCGGCGCCGGCCGCAACTGGCCGCTTGGCGCGGCCGAGGCGATGGTGCTTCTGGCGCTGTTGGGGTTGGCCTTCGCCCTGCGCCGCCTGCTGGCGGGGAGGGTGTCATGAACCCGCTGCGCCAAAAGGGCTTTGGCCTGATTGCCGTCACGGCCCTCCTGCTGCTGCATGGGCCGCTTCTGGCGATGGCGGTGCTGTCGCTGAACAGCGGCATGCTGTTCCACCGCTGGGAGGGCGTCTCGCTTTACTGGTATGGCCGGGCGCTGGCCAACCCGGGTTTCATCGAGGCCGCGCGGGTCAGCCTGATCGTCTCGGTCTCGGCCACGGTTCTGGCGGCGGGGCTGGCCACCCTTGCGGCGCTTGGCCTTTCCCGCTTGCGGGGCCGGGCGGAGGGCGTGGCTCTGGCGCTCCTCGGCCTGCCTTTGGTGGTGCCCGAGGTGGTCATGGCCATCGCCACGCTGATCCTGTTCTCGCAGGTGCCGGTCTTCGGACAGGGACTGCTCCGGCTGATCCTGGCCCATGCCTGCTTTTGCCTGCCCTTCGCGCTGATGCCGGTCCGGGCTGCGCTGCGCGGGCTGGACCCGGATCTGGCGCAGGCCGCGCGGGACCTGTCGGCGGGCGAGATGCAGGTGCTGCGCATGGTGACGCTGCCGCTTCTGGCGCCCGGTATCGCCGCCGGGGCGGCGCTGGCCTTCGTCGTCTCTTTCGACGATTTCGCCATGGCGCAGATGACCGCGGGTCCGGGCCAGTCGACGCTGCCCGTCTTCATCTGGGCGCAGCTGCGCCGCCCGCTCACGCCCGAGATCAATGCCATGTGCATGATCGTTCTGGCTCTTTCCGTCACCCTTGTCTGCCTTGCCGCCGCGGCCCTGTCGCGCCGGGGGCAAAGCCTGATCCAATCCTGAGGAACCCGAGATGAAACTGACATCCTGCCTGCTTGCCTGCACCCTTGCGCTGCCCGCCCATGCCGAGGGCAGACTGCACATCTACAGCTGGGGCGAATATGTAAGCCCCGCGCTGATCGAACGGTTTTCAGCCCGCTACGGGGTTGAGGTCACGATCGACGAATATGACAGCAACGAGACGATGCTGGCCCGCGTTCAGGGCGGGAACAGCGGCTATGACATTGTCATTCCCGGAGATTATGCCGCCCAGATCCTGATCGAACAGGGATTGTTGGAAGAAACCCGGCCCGACCTGATGGAAAATTTCGGCAATGTCGATCCGGCGCATGTCGATGTCTACTGGGACCCGGGCCGCCGCTTCACCGTGCCCTGGACGGTGGGTTTCACCGGGCTTGCCGTCACTGGCACGATCACGGCGGATATGGCGGCGATCTTCGATCCGCCGCCCGGTCTCTCGGGCCGGATCGCGGTGCTGGACGACATGGTGTCGGTCATCCATGCGGCCGAGCGGTTCGTCGGTGTGCCGCGCTGCACCTCTGACCGTGCTGAACTGGTCCGCGTGCGCGATGCGCTGATGGCCGCCCGGCCGCATTGGCGCAGCTTTGGCGCCGACAGCATCAACCGCCTCGCCTCGGGCGATTCCGATGTGGCCATGACATGGAGCGGATCGGTCGCCGTCCTGCGCGCGCAGATGCCCGATGTGCGTTTCGTCTATGAAGACGGCCCGATGGAGGCGTTTTCGGATTCCCTTGCCGTGCTGAAGGGCGCGCCCAATCCCGAGAATGCCCGGCTGTTCCTGAATTTCATGATGGACCCGGAAAATGCCGCGCTGACCGCCGAATTCGCAGGCTATCCGGTGCCGGTTCTGGGGGTGGAAGACCATCTCTCCGCAGAGATGCGCGCCGCGCCCGAGCTGAACCCGCCTGCCGGCGTCATCCCGGAATTCGTTCCGCCCTGCGCGCCGGAGGTGATTGCCGTCTACAACGCCATCTGGACCGAGTTCCGGAGGTAAGGCCCGATGTTCCGTATTCTTCTTGTCCCCGCGGTGCTGGGCACGGTTTTGCTGGCGGGCTGTGGTCCCAACCCCGCGCGCTGTGCCCTTGGCGCCAAGGGCTGGCCGCTGTGCGGCCTCTGACCGGCCTGGCCCCGCCGCCTTTACCGCGTGCTGTAAAGATAGCCCTTGCCACGCAGGGTGCGGATCGCGCCTTGGGGCAGGCCCGCCGCCTCCAGCTTGCGGCGCAGGCGGCCGATGCGGCTGTCGATGCTGCGGTCCAGCGGATCATCCCGGGCCGGGGCCAGACGCAGGATGTCATCGCGGCTGAGCGGCCGGTCGGGATGGCTGGCAAAGGCCGCCACAAGGTCGACTTCGGTGGGCGACAGGTCCAGCACCTTGCCGCCGCCATCGGTCAGCCGCCACTGCCTGCGGTCCAGCGCAAAGGGGCCGAAGGCCAGATGCGCCCGTTCCCGCCGGCGCCGCAGCACCGCCTCGACCCGCGCGGTCAGATCGGCCGGCGAGAAGGGCTTGGTCACATAATCGTCGGCTCCGTCTTCCAGCCCTTCGATGCGCTGGTCGGGGGCATCGGCGCCGGTCAGCATGATGATGCCCATGCTCTGCCCCGCCGGACCCGTCCGCAGGCGCCGGGCGATGGCCAGACCGTCCTCGCCCGGCAGGCTCCGGTCGAGAAGGCACAGATCGGGCAATGTGCCGTCGGCCATCAGCCGGGTCAGGGCCGTGCCGTCGGGAAGGGCATGCACCTGATGCCCGCGGCCAAGGATTTCGGTCAGCAACAGGCGAAGGGCGGGGTCATCCTCGACAAGGGCAAGAACGGCCATGGCGGTGCGGACCTTCTGAAACGGACAGGCCGCGACAATAGCCGATTCCGCGGCACGGGCTGCGCATGGGGCGAAAGACGAACGGGCATCAGGCGAAATCGGAGGTATGGGCGGTGGACAGCATGAACCGGAGGCGTAACCTCCGCGCCGGGGCGGCGACAAAAGAGGCGGCAGGCAGGATGATCCGGGGACCATCGGTCTGGCTGCCGCTGACGGTTCTGGCTCCGGTGGCCGCGCTTGTGGCGGTGCTGTCGGTGCTGCAATACCGGCAGGAGCGCCAGCTCATCCTGGCCGAGCAGATGCGTCTGACCGGCGAGCAGCACTATGCCGTCAGCCGGGTCTTTGCCGAATCCGATCTGCATCTGGCGCGGATGGCAGAGCGGATGCTGCTGTCGCTGGAGACGGGCAGCGGTCTTTCCGCGGCGCGCGCGGCCGAGCTTGTGTCGGTGGACGGCTCCGCCCCCGGCACGGAATGGCGCCCGGCCCTGATCTCGCCCGAGCGCGGCAATCTGATCGGCCTGCCGGATCTGGCCATGCTGCCCGATCCCGGCCCCGTCGATGCCGCGCTGGACCTGATGACGCAATTGCAGGTGGAGGCGCGTCTGGGGCGCGTCGGGGCATGGAGCTATTTCTTCTCGGCCCGCGGCGATTTCATCACCATCCTGCCGGGCGCGCGTCTGGCGGATTTCCTTGCCGCCACGCCGCAGATCGGCACGGTTCCGGATCTGATCGCCTATTGGCTGGAGTATGACGTGTTCCGGATGGGCACGCCTGCCGAAAATCCTGGCCGCACCCCCTATTGGACCCCGGCCTATGAAGATGCGGGCGGCGCGGGGCGGATGGTCAGCCATGCCATGCCGCTGTGGCAGGGGGACAGCTTCCTTGGCATCGTCGGCACCGACATCCTGCTGTCCAGCCTGTCCGATCTGGCCGAGCATCTGGACAGCCAGATCGGCGTGACGGGAATCGTGAATGACAGCGGCGATGTGCTGACCGGCGACCCGGCCCATGCGGCGCGTCTGGCCGCCGCCGCCTCGGCCCCGCCGGGCGGGGCTGTCCGCTTCGGGCCCGAATGGGTGCTGGTGCGCCCCTTCGACAATACGCCCTTCCGGCTGATCTGGCTGGTGGATGAGGCCGATCTTGCTGCCGTGATCCTGCCGCGCCTTCTGCCGCAGCTTCTGGTGCTGGGCGGTGCGGCGGCGGCCCTGATGGCCAGCCTTGCGGTGCTGAACCGCCTTTATATCCGGCCCGGCATCCGCCTTGCCGCCTTTGTCGAGGCCAGCACCCGTGGGGAGAGCCCCGACCTGCCGGATCTGCCGCCGCGCTGGCAGCCGCAGGCCCGGGCCATCGAGGAGGCTTTCCGTGCGGGCCAGCGCCACGGCGCCGAACTGGCGGCCAGCGAGGCGCGCTACCGCAATGTCGTGAACACCCAGAGCGAGCTGATCGCCCGGCATACGCCCGAGGGCCGCACCACTTTTGTCAACGATGCCTATTGCCGTCAGGTCGGCCTGTCGCGCGCGGAGATCTTCGCCCGCGACATCAGCGATTTCGATTATATCGTTCCCGAGGAACGCGCCCGCCATGATGCCCATATCGCGGCGCTGACCCCGGAGCACCCCAGCGGCACCATCACCATCCGTTCGCATGTGCCGGGGCAGGACCGCGACATCTGGGAAGAATGGACGGACACCGGCATCTTTGACGCCGCGGGTCACATGGTCGAGCTTCAGTCGGTCGGGCGCGACGTGACGGCCCGTGTAGCCGCAGAGCAGGCGCTGGAGGCCAGCCGCAGCTTCATTGCCGATATTCTGGACAATGCTCCGGTGGCGATTCTGGCCTGTGACGATGGGGGCCGCGTCACACTGGCCAACCCCGAGGCGCTGCGCCGCCTTGGTCTGACCGCAACGGCCCTGATCGGCCGGCGTCTGACCGAGGCCTGTCCGGGCGGCGGTGCGGCGGCGATCGGTGCCATGGTCGATGCGGTGCTGGATTCGGATCAGGGGCAGGTGCGCGATCTGTCGCATCCGGAATTCGCCCCTTTCCTGCACAGCCGGGTTCTGGGCTTTGCCCTGCGCGGCGCGGACGGGGCCGCCGGCGGGGCGGGGCTGTTCCTTGTCGATCAGACCGCCGCCCGCGCGACCGAGGCCGAGCTGGACCGCCAGCGCGACGCGCTGCACCAGAATGAGAAGCTTGCCGCCCTTGGCTCGCTTCTGGCCGGTGTGGCGCATGAGCTGAACAATCCCCTGTCCATCGTCGTGGGCTATGCGGGGATGCTGCACGAACTGGCGGAGGATGAACCCACCCGCCGCCGCACTGCCGAAATTCTGCAGGCCGCGGACCGTTGCGCCCGGATCGTGCGCACCTTTCTGGCCATGGCCCGCGCCCGGCCCGCGGAAAAGCACGACACCGATGCCACGGAGATTCTGGATGCGGTGCTGGAACTGGCGGCCTATGGGCTGCGATCGAACGGCATCACCGTCCGGCGCGATACCCCCGCGCCGCTGATCGTCCACGGAGACCGGGATCAGCTGCATCAGGTGCTGATGAATGTGGTGATCAATGCCCAGCAGGCCATGCTGTCGGCCGAAGGGTCGCGGGAGCTGCATATCGCCGGGCGGGTGGATGGCGGCATGGTCGAGATCACGCTGGCCGACACCGGCCATGGTCTGGCCGCAGGCGTGGCCGACCGCGTGTTCGAACCGTTCTTCACCACCAAACCTCAGGGCGTGGGCACCGGGATCGGCCTGTCGGTTTCGCGCGGGATCGTGCAGGCCCATGGCGGCACCATCGCGCTGGAACCCGGGCCGCAGGGCGGCGCACTCTGCCGCATCCGCCTGCCGCGCGGGCAGGGAGAGACCGGCCCCGCACCCGAGGCGGGGGCGCCCGGCCCGGCTGCGGGCCATGTGCTGATCGTGGATGACGAACCCGCCATCGCAGGCTGGATTGCCGAGGCATTGGGGGCGGACGGGTTCCGCACCGAAACCGCACTGACCCCGGATGCGGCCGAAGCGGCAGTGCGCCGTAGCCGGTTTGACGCCGTGCTGACCGACCTTCGGATGCCCGGCCTGCCCGGCAACCGCATGGCTGCCCGTCTGGTGGTGCTGGACCCCGGGCTGGCGGGGCGGGTCATCATTCTGACCGGCGATGCGCTGACCGCGGATGATGCGGTGCAGGGCTGGCCGGTGCTGGAAAAGCCCCTGGACAATGCGGGCCTGCGCGCGGCGCTGCGGCGTCTGATCGCGGCTCAGCCCGCCCGCGTCTCTCCGGGCGCCACGCCATAGTGGCGGCGGAACGCGCGGTTGAAGGTGGAAAGTTCGCGGAAGCCGCAGGCGAAGGCGATGGTGGCAATCCGCTCCCCCCTCCGCGACGGATCGGTCAGGCGCTGCCGGGCTGCCTCCAGCCGCAACCGCAAAAGCGTGGCAGAGGCGGTGGCGCCCGTTTCGGCAAACAGCATCTCCAGATAGCGTGGGCTGATCCGGCGGCGGGCGGCCAGCGCGGCAATGGTCAGATCGGGGTCGCGAAAACGCAGGCCCATGTCGTGGCGGACGGCCGCCAGATGTGCCGCGCGCACGCTCGAGGCCGCCGTCTCCGGCCTGCCCTGACCCAGCACCAGCCCCGCCAGTTCGGCGATCTGCCGCGCGGCAAGCTGGCCCAGCACCCCTTCGGCGGGGGCATCGCGCAGGGCGCGGGCATAGGCCATCAGCAAGGACAGGCCCGGCAATCCTGCGGGCAGCATCCGCATCTGGTCCAGATCCAGCCCCGGCGCGCAATCGGCCAGCGCGGTGCGGCCTACCCAGACGGCCGCCACCTCCTGTCCCTCGGGGTAAAGCCATCGGCTGGGGCGATGCATCGGAGTGACGGTCAGCGTCCCGCCCCCGGCGGCGATCATGTCATCACCGCTGACCGACAGACCGAACCGCCCCGCACTGGCCGAAATCAGCACGCCCTCGCCGGTGATATGGCTGTGGCCCCGGCTGGCCTGCATCGGCGCATAGGTGCCGCCCGCGGCCGAAACCTCGACCTCCGGCGCAGGAAGGACGGCATCCATCGTCACCGACAGCAGTGCCCCGCCCAAAGGAGCAATGTCGCAGCCCAGCGATGACCGCGCATAAACCTCGCGCAGCAGGGCGGCGCGGTCGGTTTCGGGCAGGGTGTCGGTGGAAAAGACAAAACGCATCGCACCGTCCGAAAAAGGGGCTGCCAAAGGCTAGCACCCATGGCTGTTCCCGCCTAGCGCACAGCGTCGGGGTTGTAGAAATAGCCCTCGCCGCGCACCGAACACAGCGTGACCGGCGAGGCGGGGTCCGGCTCGATCCGCTTGCGCAGCCGCGCGATGCGGATGTCGATCGACCGCTCGCCCGGCTCCAGCGGGCGGCCCTGCGCCATCTCGCACAGCCGGTCGCGGGAGAGGATCTGGCGCGGATGCCTGAGCAGGGCGTCCAGCAGCGCGAAATCCACCTCGGTCAGGTCGCTGCCGCTGCCGTCGGGCGCGATCAGAAGCCGCGCATCCGGATCAATCCGCATCCGGCCAAAGGGGATCAGCCGCGCTGCGGGCGGGGCGCATTCGGGCATCCGGCGCAGCACGGCACGAATGCGGGCGGCCAGTTCCGACAAGGCGAAGGGCTTTGCGATATAGTCATCCGCCGCCTCGCCCATGGCGGTGCCGCGCATCTGGTCATTGTCCTGCGCGGTGACCATCAGAAGCCCCGCGCGTTCGCCGCGTGCCCGCAGGCGCCGCGCGATGGACAGCCCGTCCTCACCCGGCATGTTGACATCCAGAAGGATGACATCCGCCCGCCCCAGACGCAGGGCGGCGTCCAGCTGGGTGCCGTCACCCGCCTCGCGCACGGCAAAGCCCATGGCGCCCAGATAATCCGCGATCATCCGCCGCATCGCCGGTTCGTCATCGACGATCAGGATTTCGGCAAGCGGGGGCGGCGGGCTGTGCATCGGACGGGGATTGAAGGCCAGAGACATCATTCGGCTGCCAGTCTGGGCGTATGCACCCGGTATTGCAACGGTGCCGAGGCTTCCAGCCGGCGGCGGGCGGCGGTGATCAGATCGCGCGCGGCCTGCGGGTCGCGGCGGGCCAGCTCTTCCAGCGCATGGGCGGGGCTGCCCTCCGGCCGGGCGCGCAGATGCTGGCTGAGGCGCCAGCCATTCAGCGGGATCAGCAGAAGTTCGGTCAGGATGACCGGCAGGCTGCCCGACAGCAGGCCGTAGCACAGAAAGGCAAGGCTGCTGCCAAGCCCCGTCACGCGCAGCGCGACCGGCCCCTTCATTCCCCAGGCGGCCAGCGTCAGCCCGGTGCCCGTGAAGCCTATCCATTCGATCCAGTCCGGCATGGCGATCCCTTTCCATCGGTTTCGCCACTCTCTGGACAGCCCGTGTTTCAGCCCTTTGCCATCCCTTGCCATGCGGCGGCCTCTGCCACGGCAAAGCGGTGAAACATCCCCCCGCCAGACCCGTGCCGCAGCAACCGCCGGAGAGTGCCATGCCATCGCCCGTTCGTCCCGTCCTTACCGCCCTGCGCGGCCAGATCATTGCGGTGGGGTTATTGTCCGCCATCGTGAACCTGCTGATGCTGAACGGATCGTTCTACATGCTGCAGGTCTATGACCGGGTGATGGCCTCGCGCAGTCTGGCCACGCTGGCGGCGGTGACGGTGCTTCTGCTGTTCCTGTTCGGTGTGCAGGCCGGGGCCGATATCCTGCGCCAGAAACTTCTGGCGCTGACGGCGCGGGAGTTTTCCGCCCGGCTGCGCGGCCCGGCACATCGCGCGGGCCTTCGTCAGGCGGCCACCGGCCAGCATGGCCATCCCCTGCAGGATCTGGAACAGGTCCGCCTTTTCCTGTCCGGCTCCGGTCCGGGGGCGATCCTGGATCTGCCCTGGGTCGCGGCCTTTATGGCGCTGGCTATGGTCATCCATCCGGTGATCGGGCTCGCCACGCTTGCGGGCGCGGTGATGCTGGTCGGGCTGAGCGTTCTGGCCGAACGGCTGACCCGCAGGGCGGCGGCCGAGTCGGGGAAGATGCTCGCCCGCCAGAGGTTCCTGACCGAGGCCGAGCGTCCGCAGGCGGCGACCGCGCTGGCCATGGGCATCGGCCCGGCGCTGACCGCCCGGCATGACCGTCTGGCTGCCGGGGCGGCGGCCGCCGCCGAAGCCGCAGGGTCGCGAAATGCGGGTTTTGCCGCGGTGGCGCGGGTGCTGCGGATGGCGATCCAATCCCTGATGCTGGGCCTTGGCGCGCTTCTGGTCCTCCGTGGCGATCTGACGGCGGGGGCGATGATCGCCACCTCGATCCTGACCGGGCGGGCGCTGGCGCCTATTGACGGCGCCCTGCTGCACTGGCGCCCGGCGGCCGAGGCGCGGGCGGCGCTGCGCCGGCTTGATCAGGCGCTTGCCGCGCAGGACGAGGCCGGACTGGCGCTGCCCCTGCCGCGGGACAGCCTGTCCGTCAGCGCCCTTGCTGTCGGCGCCGGGGGGGCGCCGCTGCTGCGCGGCATCGGCTTTGCGCTGAAGGCCGGGGATGTTCTGGCCATCGTCGGCGCCTCGGGTGTGGGCAAATCCAGTCTGCTGCGCGTGCTGGCCGGGGTGGATGCACCGCTTGCGGGCGAGATCCGTCTTGACGGCACCCGGATGGACCAGTTCGCGCCTGACCGGCTGGGCGGCTCTGTCGGGTATGTGGCCCAGGTGCCCGGCATGTTCGAGGGCACGGTTGCCGAGAACATTGCCCGCATGGCGGAAACGCCCGATCCGCAGCAGGTGCTGCGCGCTGCCGAGGCGGCCGGAGTGCATGGGATGATCCAGCACCTGCCGCAGGGCTATGACACGCCGGCGGGCGATGCGACCCGCCCCCTGTCGGGCGGGCAGCGCCAGCGGATCGCGCTGGCCCGGGCGCTTTACGGTTCTCCCTTCCTGATCCTGCTGGACGAGGCCAATGCCCATCTGGATGCCGAGGGCGATGCCGGTTTTTCCCGCGCCGTCACGGCGGCGGCGGCCACGGGCGCCATTGTCATCATTGCCACGCACCGGATGGCCACCCTGTCCCTCGCCTCGCATGTGCTGGCTCTGGCCGATGGCGGGCAGACCGCCTTTGGCCCCCGGGCCGAGGTGATGCGGCCTCGCACCGAACTGCCCGCCGACCCCGCCCATCCGCTGCGCGCCAGCGCCTGAACCTTGCCCGATCCGGAGGCTGACATGACCGAAGAACTTCACACCATCCGCCGCAAGACTCGCCGCCTGATCTGGGCGGGCTTCGGCACCCTGGCCCTGCTGCTGGGCGGCACTGCGGGCTGGGCCACGCTGGCGCGCATCGACGGCGCCGTGATCGGGCAGGGCGCGCTGGTGGTCGAGGGGCAGCTCAAGGCCCTTCAGCACCCTGCGGGCGGCCGGATCGCAGAGATTCTGGTGTCCGAGGGCGATCTCGTCGCACAGGGGCAGATCCTGATCCGGCTGGACGCCACCCGGGTCCGGGCCGATTTGGCGGTGACGGATGCGCGGATCGGCGCCCTTCAACTGCGGATCGCGCGGCTGGAGGCGGAATTGGCCGGGCAGGACTGGCAGCCCGGTCCCGGGGCCGACGCCGCCGAGGAGGCCGCGCTGTTCCAGGCCCGGCGCGACCGGCAGGACGGGCTGCGCCGGCAGATCGGCGAACAGATCCGGCGGCTGGAGGAAAGCCGGCGCGGGCTGGAGGCCGACCATGCGGCACAGGCCGGGACGCTGGATCTTCTGCGCGCCGAACTGGCGGGACTGGAGACACTGGCCGCGAAAGGGCTGGTCACGGCGTCACGGCTTTACACCCTGCGGCGGGGCGTGGCGGATGCCGAAGGCGTGCTGGCGCAGATCGCGGCGCAGCTTGCCGCGCTGGAGGCCCAGATCGCCGAGGCCACGACCCGCCATGATCAGGTGGCCCGGGACGCCCGCAGCGAGGCCGCGGCCGGCCTGCGCGAGGCGCAGGCAACGCTGGCCGAGCTGACCGGGCGCCGCACTGCGCTTGTGGCCGAACTGGAGGCAACCGAAATCCGCGCGCCGGTCGCGGGCTATGTCCATCAGCTTGCCGTTCACACCGATGGCGGGGTGGTTGCCCCGGGCGCGGTGATGGCAAAGATCGTGCCGCAGGACGCCATTCTGGTTGCGGAACTGGTCATCCCCCCGTCCGAGATCGACCGCATCCATCCCGGTGCGCCGGTGCAGCTTCGGCTGCAGGCCGGGAACCAGCGGCTTGCCTCGGTGATCGAGGGGGAGGTGGCGGACCTTGGCCGGGATGCGGTGACGGACCCCGATACCGGGATCAGCCATTACCGCCTGCGTGCCCGTCTGCCCCAAGGCGCAGCCGAGGCTGCGGGTGTCACGCTGGTTGCGGGCATGCCGGTACAGGGCTTCGTCTCGACCGGCAGCCATTCACCCGCAGAATGGCTGCTTTCGCCGCTGACCGAGCAGATCGTCCATGCCTGGCGCGAGCGCTGACGGCAAAGGCGGGAAACACGGGCAGTGCAGACCTTTGCCACATGACAAGCGAAGGAGCATGAGATGTCATCACGACTGAATCTGCGGGGGCTTTTTATTGCCCGCATCGGCACCGAGGGGAACGATCTTCTGGGGCCCTCCTATGACCGGATCAACACGATTCACGGCATGGGGGGCGACGATACGATCACCGGCGGCAATCTGTCCGATTTCCTCTATGGCGGCACGGGCAATGACCGGATTTCGGCCGGGGGCGGGAACGATATCCTTCAGGGGGGCGCGGGCCGTGACACCATTCAGGCCGGTGCGGGCGATGACCTGATCTATGGCAGCGACAGCAGCGAAGGCGATCAGGTCGATGGCGGCACCGGATTCGACACGATCAGCTATGAAAACCGCAGCCGGGGGGTCGATATCAACCTTGGGGCGGGCTGGGCCAATGACATGACCGGCGGCCAGCTTCTGGACACGCTCATCAGCATCGAGAATGCGCGCGGCACGCAGAAGAACGACATGATCGTCGGAAGCGGCGCCAGCAACCGGCTGGAGGGGCTTGACGGTTATGACTACATTCTGGGCGGTGGCGGCAACGACTTCATCGACGGTGGCAATTTGGGCGATGTGCTTTATGGCGGCACGGGCGACGACACCATCCTTGGCGGCGCCGGCAATGACGAACTGGTCGGAGAAGAGGGCGCCGATCTGCTGGACGGCGGGTCAGGCATTGATACCGCCTTCTTCGGGGCGTCGGGCAGCGGGGTTCTGGTCAATCTGGAAACCGGGCGCGGCCATGGCGGCCATGCCGAGGGCGACCGTCTGATCGGGATCGAGAACCTGTCGGGCAGCAACATGGCGGATACGTTCTTCGGCAATGACGTGGCGAACGTGCTGAACGGCTGGGGCGGCAAGGACAGCCTGTACGGCCATGCGGGCAATGACACGCTGATCGGGGGCCTTGGGGCCGATACGATCGTCGGCGGTGCCGGAGCCGATGTGCTCTGGGGCGGTCAGACGACCGGCGCGGATCAGAGCCGCGATGTCTTTGCCTATCTGACTGTCAGCGACTCCCGGGCGCGGGAGTGGGACAGGATCATGGATTTCGATGCCCGCCATGATGTGATCGACCTGTCGGCCATCGACGCCAATCCCTACCGGACCGGGAACAACAGCTTTGCCTTCATCGGTGATGACGCGATCAGCGGCGTGGGGCAGGTCTCGGTCCGCCAGATTGGCGGGGACACCTGGGTCTATGTGAACACCGATGCCAATGTCCTGCCCGAGATGGCGATCCGGCTGGACGGGCTGCATGATCTGACGGCGGCAAACTTCATCCTCTGAGATCTGCCGCGGGATGACGGGGGCCGGGCCTTGCAGAAGGCCCGGCGCTTTCGTTTCTGCGCGCCCGAAGGCCGGCGCATATGGAAAGACCCCGGCAGCGCTCTGCCGGGGTCGTGAGGTCAGCCGCGCTGCGGGTCAGAGCAGGAAGTCCGTCGCCGCCAGCTCATGCACGCCGTTGATCTGCACGGCGAAATCGGCGCGACCGTCACCGTTCACATCCGCTTCGAGATAAGTCGTGTCCTGCGTGGTCCAATAGCGCAGCTCTCCCGCCCGGCCCGAAAAGGCATTGTCGGCGATGAAGCTGAAGGCCTGATCGCCCACCCGTGTGGTATTGGCGTCGATCTCGCGCAGGTCGATGATATCGCGCACGGCGCCGATCCGGGACGAGCGGTGGAAATCGGTGATGACATCCATGGCGTTCACCGTGGAATCGCTGATCGCGCGGAAGACAAAGCGGTCGCTGCCCCGTTCGCTGATATGGGGGTCGTCACCGGTCAGCACGTCTTGCCCCGCACCGCCGATGATCACGTCATTGCCCCGGCCCCCGATCAGCGTGTCGTGACCACCGGCGCCGATCAGTGTGTCGTCGCCGTTCAGCCCCTCCAGAAGGTTGGCCTGATTGTCACCGGTCAGGGAATCGGATTTGACGCTTCCGGTCACATCCTCGATGCCGGAAAAGGCATCGCCATCTGCATCTCCGCCCGAGGCCTGGCCTGTGGCCAAGTTGATGGTCACGCCGATGTCGGAATAGGTATATCCGATCTTGTCCCGTCCCGCTCCGCCGTAAAGCACATCAGCCCCTTGCGAACCGCTCAGGAAGTCGTCACCCGCACCCCCGATCAGCGTGTCGCGGCCCCAGCCGCCGAAAAGCGAGTCATTCCCCGCCCCGCCATCCAGATAGTCATTGCCGGTGGGATCTGAACCGTACGGGTTGTAATAGCCCTGATCGCCAGAGATCCGGTCGTTGCCTTCGCCGCCATAGAGGCTGTCATTGCCGCCCTCGCCGGTCATGTCATCGTCGCCCTTCAGGCCATAAAGGGCGTTGGCCCCGCCAGAGCCGCGGATGAAATCGTCCAAGTCGCTGCCGATGACATTCTCGACATTGCGGATCGTGTCGCGGACGGCGGACCCGGCGGTGGGCCGCGACTCGGCAAAGCCACCCAACAGATCAACCGTCACGCCGAACCCCGCCTGCGCATAGCTGACCGTGTCGATATCCGCGCCGCCGTCGATGGTATCGCCATCGCCAAGGGCGAAGATCAGGTCATTGCCGCTGCCGCCCAGAATGTTGTCCTGCCCTTTGCCGCCGGTGATGATGTCATTGCCGCCGGCGCCGTGGATCGTGTCATTCCCGGTCTCGCCATACAGATAGTCGTGTCCGGCGCCGCCATTCAGATAGTCGTTCCCGCCGCCGCCGCGCAGGTCGTCTGTGCCATTGCTGCCGGTCAGCGTATCGGCCCCGGCGGTGCCCAGAACGGGTGCGCCGGGCAGTGCGGGAAACAGGGTCAGGGTCTTTTTCAGTCGTGCCATGATCATGTCCTTTCGATTGTCATGTTCATGGCGCCTGTTTCAGGGCGGCCTGTTTCACAGCGATGCTGTCGCCGCCGTGCGAAGGGGCGGCCCCCGTTAAGGAGCCGCCCCAAAAGGCCTGCGTTACAGCCGGGCCGGGTGTCAGAGGATGAAATCGCTGGCGGTCAGATTGTGAAGGCCGGTCAGGCGGATGCCGAAATCCGCCACGCCATCGCCGGTCACGTCCGCCTCGACGATGGTGTCGCCGTTCGCATGGTAATAGCGCAGCTGCCCCCGCGTGTCGGTGAATGCGCCCGTGCCGATGAAGGCGAAGGCGTTGTTGCCGGCCCGGTAGGGATTGGCGTCGATCTCGCTGAGGTCGATCAGATCGCGCACCGTGTTGCCGGTGCCACCGTGGAAATCGGTGATCGTGTCCATTGCGGTCACGATGGAATCCGAAATCGCGCGGAAGACGAATCTGTCGGAACCCTTGCCGCTGATCAAAGGCTGGTCCCCGCTCAGGACATCCTGCCCGGCGCCGCCGACCAGCACGTCATTGCCCCACCCGCCGATCAGGGTGTCATGGCCGCCCGCGCCGAGCAGCGTGTCATTGCCTTCGCGACCGGAAAGCCGGTTGTCGTAAAGATCGCCGGTCAGAGCGTCGGCATAATTGCTGCCGTTGACATTCTCGATGCTGGAAAAGATGTCGCCTTCCGCATCCCCGCCCGAGGCGGTGCCGTTCCCGAGATTGATCTTCACCCCTCCGGTCGAGGCCTCGTAATCGATCGTGTCGCGGCCCGCTCCGCCATGAAGCTGGTCTGCGCCCTTGTCACCAGACAGAAGGTCGTCGCCCATGCCACCGAAAAGCGTGTCGCTGCCCCAGTTTCCGTACAGGCTGTCATTGCCGTTTCCGCCAGACAGGTAGTCGTCGAAACCGCCTGCAGAGGGACGATAGCCCATATAGGACAGGTCATCGCCATTAAGCTGGTCGTCGCCATCGCCGCCGTACAGGCTGTCATTGCCATCCAGACCGATGAGGATGTCATCGTACTTGGACCCGACCATGAGGTTGTTGTTATCGTTGCCGAAGTAGCGGCTCCGAGATACGGATTTTGTCATTTCTTTTTCCATTCATCCTGTGGAACGCCACCGCCCGAAGGGACGGTGGCGCATGGGTCAGCCGATCAGCCAGTCGGCCTGGGCCAGATCGCCATGGTGGCTGTCAAAGCCCGGCATCATCTCGCGCGGGGGTTCGGGCTGCGGGTTGAAGGCGCGGATCGTGCCGGCCGAGGCAGCGCCCGGCATCATCTCGCGCGGGGGCTCGGGCTGGGGGTTGAAGGCACGGATCGTGCCGGGGGTGATGAGAACCGGCGCCGCCAGATGGATCTTGGTCATGGAATGTCCTTTCAGGGTGACGGGCTGCCAAGGTCCGGCCGCCCATGCGCCGGATTTCGCGGCTGAGTGTTTCAGGCGTTGGCCGTCGTGCGGGGATGTTCCCGTTCGGACCGGCTGCCATGCGGCTGGCATGGCAGTGCGGGCAGTGCCCCTGCGGGCCCGGAACGGTGCGGCAGATAGGTGTTGGTAGAACTGTTCCGCAGTGCCGGGTGGTTTGCCGGCGATCCGGCCGCGGGAGGTGATTCACGTCGGCGGGTGAACCTGCGGTGCTAACGGCGGCCGCTTTTATCGGCGGGCGGCAGGTGCCGGGCGTCTGGGACGCCGCGCGGTTCTTTTTGAAAGCAATGGGTTACCCGAAGGACCCAAGGGGCCGGGACAAGATTTGATGCATGTGGCTGTGTATGAAAACACAAAAGGCTCAGGCGTTTCCGCCCAAGCCCTTGATCTGGATGGTGAGCCGTGAAGGATTCGAACCTTCGACAAGCTGATTAAGAGTCAGCTGCTCTACCAACTGAGCTAACGGCCCATCCGGGGGCGCCTCTAAACCCAACCGCAGACGGGCGCAAGGGGGAATCGTCACGCGCCTCTGGCGGGCGGGGCGAAGCGGGCGTATATCGGCGGGATGAGCAAGGATGCCCCCCCCTCCGGCCTGCCCTTCGTTAAGATGCATGGCGCAGGCAACGATTTCGTGGTGATCGACTCGCGTCTGCGGGCCGGGGCCGTGGTCTCGCCTGCGCTGGCGCGCGCACTGGGGGACCGCAACCGCGGTGTGGGTTTCGATCAGCTGGCCGAAATCCGGCCCGCCGAGGGCGCGGATTTCACGCTGGAGTTCTGGAACAGCGACGGCACACGGGCCGGGGCCTGCGGCAATGCCACGCGCTGCGTGTCCGATCTGGTGATGCGGGGTCTGGGCAAGAACGCCGTCACACTGCATACTGCGCGGGGCGAGTTGCACGCCATTCGCCGCGCGGACGGTCTGGTCAGCGTCAACATGGGCCAGCCGCAGCTGGACTGGCAGGCGGTGCCCTTGGCGCAGGAGGTAGACCTGCTGCACCTGCCCCTGCCGGGCGATCCGGTGGCGGTGGGCATGGGCAACCCGCATTGCGTGATCTTCGTCCCGGATGCCGAGGCCGCGGATGTGGCGGGTCTTGGCCCGCGCTATGAGACCGATCCCCTCTATCCGCAAAAGACCAACGTAGAATTCGCCAGCCTGAACGGGCCGGACCGCCTGCGCATGCGCGTGTGGGAGCGGGGGACGGGCATCACCTTGGCCTGCGGTTCGGGTGCCTGTGCCACGGCGGTGGCGGCGCATCTGCGCGGGCTGACCGGACGGCAGGTGACGCTGGACCTTGACGGCGGCGTGCTGGAGATCGACTGGCGCGAGGATGGCGTCTGGATGACCGGGCCGGTGGCGCGGGTGTTCGACGGTCAGCTGTCCGAAGCGTTTCTGGCGGCGCTGGGATGACCGCGCCCGTCTTTGCCACCCTCGGCTGCCGCCTGAACGCCTATGAGACCGAGGCGATGAAGGAACTTGCCGCCGCGGCGGGCGTGCAGGGGGCGGTGGTGGTCAACACCTGCGCCGTCACGGCCGAGGCGGTGCGCAAGGCCAAGCAGGAAATACGCCGCCTTGCACGGGAAAACCCGGGCGCGCCGGTCATCGTCACTGGCTGCGCGGCGCAGACCGAGCCCGAGACCTTTGCCCAGATGCCAGAGGTCACCCGCGTCGTCGGCAACCATGAAAAGATGCAGGCCGAGACGTGGAATGCGCTGCGCATTCCCGATCTGATCGGCACCACCGAGAAGGTGCAGGTCAACGACATCATGTCGGTGAAGGAAACCGCCGGTCATTTGATCGACGGCTTCGGCCGGGTGCGCGCCTATGTGCAGGTCCAGAACGGCTGTGACCACCGCTGCACCTTCTGTATCATCCCCTATGGCCGCGGCAATTCCCGGTCTGTCCCCGCGGGCGTGGTGATTGAACAGATCAAGCGGCTGGTCGACAAGGGCTTTCAGGAGGTGGTGCTGACCGGGGTCGACCTGACCTCATGGGGCGCCGACCTGCCCGGAGAGCCGCGTCTTGGCGATCTGGTCATGCGCATCCTGCGGCTGGTTCCCGATCTGCCGCGTCTGCGCATCAGTTCGATCGACTCGATCGAGGCGGATGAGAACCTGATGCAGGCCATCGCCACCGAACCCCGGCTGATGCCGCATCTCCACCTGTCCCTGCAGGCGGGCGATGACATGATACTGAAGCGGATGAAGCGCCGCCACCTGCGCGACGATGCGATCCGCTTCTGCGAAGACGCCCGCAAGCTGCGCCCGGATCTGGTCTATGGCGCCGACATCATTGCCGGTTTCCCGACCGAGACGGAGGCGATGTTCGAAAACTCGCTGCGGCTGGTTCAGGACTGCGGGCTGACCTTCCTGCATGTCTTTCCCTTCTCGCCCCGCAAGGGCACGCCCGCCGCGCGGATGCCGCAGTTGCAGGGGCCGGTGATCCGCGACCGCGCGGCGCGGCTGCGCGCGGCCGGAGAGGATGCGCTGGCCTGCCATCTGGCCGCGCAGCAGGGCGCCCTGCACCGGGTGCTGACCGAAACCCCGCGGATGGGCCGGACCGAGCAGTTTACCGAAGTGACCTTTGCCGAAGATCAGCCCGAAGGCGTGATCCTGACCGCCCGGATCACCGGGCAGGCGGCACCGCGCCTGACCGCAGTTCCTGCCTGAGCCGCTTGCGCGGCGCGGCGTGGCCCATTACCTCGGGGACAGCAGCCCGGAAGGACCCGTGATGACCGCAGCCCCGCTTGCCGATCTGGCCCATGCCCTGAAAGATGCCGCGCTGAAGGCGGGGGCCGATGCGGCCGACGCCATGGCGGTGCAGGGCACCTCTGTTTCCATCGACATCCGGCAGGGCAAGCTGGAACAGGCAGAACGCGCCGAAGGCACCGATCTGGGCCTGCGGGTCTTTGTCGGGCGGCGGCAGGCCTGCGTCTCGGCCTCGGACGGGTCGCCCGCCACGCTGCGGGCGCTGGCGGAACGCGCCGTGGCCATGGCGCGCGAGGCGCCTGAGGACAACAGCGCGGGTCTGGCCGAACCGGAGCAGCTGGCCCGCGCATGGGACCTTGCCGCGCTGGACCTTGCCGAGGATGCGGCGGAGCCGGGTGCTGCCGCGTTGGAAGAGGCAGCGCGCGCGCTGGAGGCGGCGGCCCTGTCCCGCGCGGGCGTGGTGCAGGCCGAGGCTTCGGCCGGCTATTCCCGCCGCGAGATCCATCTGGCGCAATCCAACGGCTTTGCCGGGGGCTATGGCCGCACCGGGCATTCGCGGTCTGTCGTGGCCTTCGTGGGTGAAGGCACCGGCATGCAGCGCGACCATGCCGGAGAGGGGCGTGCCCATGCGGGCGACCTGCCGGGTGCCGAAGGGATCGGGACGCTGGCCGCCGACCGGGCGCTGGCCCGTCTGGGTGCGGTGAAACCGCCGACCGGCACCTATCCCGTTCTTTATGACGAACGGATCGCCGCCTCGCTGATCGGCCACCTGCTGTCGGCCATCAACGGTGAATCGGTCGCGCGCGGGGCCAGCTGGGCGCGGGGACTGATGGGGCAGGCGGTGCTGCCCGCGGGCCTGTCGCTGACCGAAGACCCGTTGCGCCACCGCGGCCCCGCCTCGCGCCCCTTCGATGCCGAGGGGCTGCCCGCCCGCGCCAAGGCGCTTGTGGCGGATGGTGTGCTGCAAAGCTGGGTGCTGGATCTGGCCACCGGGCGCCGTCTGGGCCTGCCCTCCACCGGCAATGCGATGCGCGGGCCCTCGGCGCCGCCCTCGCCCGGGACGACCAACGTCGACCTGACCCAAGGCAGTGCCAGCCGTGAGGATCTTCTGGCGGGGATGGGGACGGGGCTTCTGGTCACCTCGCTGATCGGATCGACCATCAACCCGACGACCGGGGATTATTCCCGTGGCGCCTCGGGCTTCTGGGTGCAGAACGGGCAGATCTCGCACCCCGTCCATGAATGCACCATCGCAGGCAATCTGCGCGACATGCTGCTCCGCATCGTGCCCGCCAATGACGCCCGGCCGCATCTGTCCTTGCGGGTGCCCTCGCTTCTGGTGGACGGGATGACTCTTGCCGGGGCCTGATCCGCAACAGGACATGGCGCTTCTTCTGGCGGCGGCGCAGGCGGCGGGGCCGATTGCGCTGCGCTACTGGCGGCGCGATCCCAAGGCATGGGAAAAGGAGGCAGGCGCCGGTCCGGTGTCCGAGGCCGATCTGGCGGTGGATGCCGCGCTGAAAGACCATCTGCGCGCCGCCCGCCCGGACTATGGCTGGCTGTCCGAGGAAACGCCCGACGATCCCGCCCGGCTGTCTCATGACCGGGTATTCGTGGTGGACCCGATCGACGGCACCCGCGCCTTTCTGGCCGGGGAGGAGGCCTTTGCCCTGTCGCTGGCGGTGGCCGTGGCGGGCGTCGTGAAGGCCGCGGTGGTGCATCTGCCCGCCCGCGGCCTGACCTATGCCGCCCATGCGGGCGGTCCGGCCACCCGCAATGGTGCGGAAATCCACGCCAGCGCCCGCACCGACCTGCCCGGCGCCGATGTGCTGACCACCCGTGCGACGCTGGCGCCCGAGTTCTGGCCGCGGGGCGTGCCCGATCTGAAGCGCAGCTTCCGCGCCTCGCTGGCGTGGCGGCTGTGTCTGGCGGCCGAGGGCAAGCATGACGCGATGCTGACGCTGCGCGACACATGGGAATGGGACAGTGCCGCGGGCAGCCTGATCGCCGAACGCGCGGGGTGCCGGGTGACGGACCGCCACGGCGCGGCGCTGCGGTTCAACCAGCCGGTGCCGCAGGCGCCGGGGGTAATCGCGGCGCCGCCCGATTTGCATGCCGCTTTGCGGGCGCATCTGGCCTAACCGGGCAGGAAAGCCGCCATCACCCGCCGCACCCGGTCCTGCAGCGGCGGAATGCCCTGCGGATGGGACAGGAAGGCCTGAACCTCCATCGCCTCCCACCTTTGCCCCTCATCGCCGAAGCGGATGGCGGCCAGATCGCCGGGGGTCAGCCGTCCGACAAAGAACACCGCGCGCTGCCCCGGCGCATCCATCGCGGACACATCCAGCCGCAGTTCCAGCCGGGCGGGTGGCAGGATCAGGCCGAATTCCTCGTGCAATTCGCGCAACAGACAGGCTTCAGCCGTCTCCTCCCCTTCGCGCCCGCCGCCGGGCAGGTCCCAGCGGCCCGGCCAGCGCAGGCCGGGCGCGTCGTCGCGCAGATAGCACAGCAGGCGTGACCCGCAGAAGAATGCCGCCTTGGCCCCGCTGAACCAGCCGGGTTCAGGGGTGGTTGTCATTGATGTCGCGGTCCCAGACCTTGACCTGACCCGGACGCTTGCCCGACAGCCGCCGCAACCCGGCCCAGGCGATCAGCGACAGGACGGCGAAGATCAGCAGAAGAAGCGGCAACCCCGCGCCAATGCCCAGCCCAACCAGCACGCCGGTCAGCCCGGCGCCGACGGCAAAGCCCAGAAAGATGAAGCCGGGGGCGAAGATTTCGACCACGCCAAGGGCAAAGCCAAGGACGATCCACGCCCACCACAGCGTCCAGATCTGATCGGGCATCCGAAGGCCTCCTTACTTCGGGCGGAACATTTTGAAGGCGTCGCCAAAAGCCTCCAGCGCGGCGGCGGGCACAAGGATGGTCTGCTTGCCCGCGCCGGTGGCCACGGCTTCCAGCGCCTCGACCTGTTTCAGCGCCACCTGATATTGCACGGCGTCGATGCCGTTCTCCTTGATCGCGGCCGCGATCACGCTGGTGGCAAAGGCTTCGGCCTCGGCCGTCACGCGCTTGGCCTTGGCTTCCTGCTCAGCCTGATACAGCGCCGCATCGGCGGCCAGTTCGACCGCGCGCTTGCGCCCCTCGGCCTCGGTCACCTGCGCGCGGCGGGCGCGTTCGGCGTTCAGCTGCTGCAACATGGCGGATCGGGTGGCATCGTCCAGATTCACGTCCAGAATCTCGGCCCGCGTCACCTCGACCCCCCAGTCATCGACCATGGCGGCCACCTGCTCGCGCACCCTTTCGATCAGGGAGGAGCGGTTGGACTGCACCTGATCCAGTTCCAGCTTGCCGATTTCCGACCGGACGATCCCGGCCACGGTGGTGGCGATGGCGGCGTCGATGTCGCGGATCCGGTAGACGGTCTTTTCCGGTTCGGTCACGCGGTAGAACACGCTGGTTTCCACCTTCACCAGCACGTTGTCGGCAGTGATGGCATCCTGGCTGGCGTTCGGCAGCTGACGTTCCAGAACCGAGACCTTGTGGGCGATCCGGTCCAGGAAGGGCACGACGAAGTTGATGCCCGGCCCCAGCACCTTGGTCAGCCGGCCAAAGCGTTCGACCACATGCTTTTCGGACTGCGGCACGATCCGGACACCCAGAAAGATGCAAAGAATGATGAAGAGGGCAATCGCCAGATAGACGGCGTTCCAGCCCAGAAAATCCTGCGGGTTCATAACGGCGGCTCCTTCCCGGCGACGGGTGCGATATGGCGGTCAATCTGTCCTCTTCGGGCGTTTCCCGCAAGTCCGGATCACCGCCCCGCCTTCCCCCCGGCCGCGGGGCGGGATAATCTGGGGCCGCGATCCCACCTCCTCATGGCGCAAGGACAGACATGACCCAGCGACTTCACCTTGTCTTCGGAGGCGAGCTTGTCTCGCCCGACAAGACCCAGTTCAAGGACGTGAAAGACATCCATATCGTGGGCATGTTCCCCGATTACGCCAGCGCCCATGCCGCCTGGAAGGCCCAGGCGCAGCGCACCGTGGACAATGCCCATACCCGCTATTTCATCGCGCATATCCACCGGCTGCGCGATGAGGAGAAGGCCGCCTCGCCCACCGAGGAACTGGGCTGATCCCATGGTCGTCTCGCTGGGGCGGACACTTTACAACCTTGGCCACCGGCCGGTGCCGGCCGCCGGGGGGAACCGTCCGCCCCGACCCTCCGGCCCTTTGGTGTGGCTGCATGTGGCCGAGGCGTCGGTGACGTCACCCATGCTGGAACTGGCCCGCCGCCTGCAGCAGGAGGACGGGGTGGTGGTGCTTGTCACCTGCCAGGACCGGCTGGAGGCGCCGCCGGGCATCCTGACCGATCCGCCGCCCGCCGATACGATGCCGGAGGTGCGGGCCTTTCTGGACCACTGGAAACCCGCGGCGGCGGTGTTTTCCGGCGGAGAGCTGCGGCCTGTGCTGTTGCAGGAGGTGGTTGCCCGGCGCCTGCCCCGGATGATGGTCGAGGCGCGGGCCCCCTATCTGACCCGCGGGCGGGATGGCTGGTTTCCCGGGCTGATCCGCAGCGCGCTTCTGGCCTTCCCCGAGGTTCTGGCGATTGACGAACCCGCGGCGCGGGCCTTCCGCAAGGCGGGTGCCCCGCTTGTCACAATCGGTGGCCGGATGGAGGAACGTTCGGTCGTACTGCCCTGCGTCGAGGCCGAGCGCGAGTCGCTTGCGCGCCTGACGGCGGCGCGGCCGATCTGGTTCGCCGCCGCCGTGCCGGAGCCGGAAGAGCGCGCCGTGGTGCAGGCGCACCGCACCGCCATGACGCTGGCGCATCGTCTGTTGCTGATCCTTGCCCCGCAACAGCCGGCCCGGGCCGAACCCCTTGCCGCCGCGCTGGAGGCGGAGGGCTGGGTCGTGGCCCTCCGCTCGGCCGAACAGGAGCCGGATGCGGAGACCGAGATTTTCGTTGTAGGAGACCCGGCAGAGCTGGGCCTGTGGTATCGGCTGGCGCCCATCACCTTTCTGGGCGGATCGCTGGCCGGGACAGGCGCGCTGCGCAGCCCGCTGGAACCTGCGGCGCTTGGCTCCGCCATCCTGCACGGACCGCGGCCGGGCGCCTTTGGTCCCGGGCTTGGCCGTCTGGGCGCGGCGCGCGGCGCGCGGGCCGTGGCCTCACCCTCGGACCTGAGCGAGGCTTTGGGCGATCTGCTGTCGCCCGACCGCGCGGCCCGGCTGGCGCAGGCGGCCTGGACCGTCGCCTCGGACGGGGCCGAGGTGACCGACGGTGTGCTGGCCCGCATCCGCGCCATTCTGGACGGAGACCGCTGATGCGCCCGCCTGCCTTCTGGTTCACCCCGCCGGGTCTTGCGGCACGGCTGTTGTCACCCTTGGGCGCGATCTATGCTGCCGGAACCGCCCGGCGGCTGCGGCAGGGCGGTGGCTACCGGGCAAAGGTGCCGGTTATCTGCGTCGGCAATCTGAACGCGGGCGGCGTGGGCAAGACGCCCACCGTCATGGCGCTGATCCAGCATCTGGCCGCGCGCGGGCATCGGGTGGCCGTGGTCAGCCGCGGCTATGGCGGCACGACCCGGGGGCCGCTGCAGGTGGACCCCACCCGTCATTTCGCGGCCGAGGTCGGGGATGAGCCGCTGATCCTTGCCCCCTTCGCGCCGGTCTTCGTGGCGCGCGACCGCGCTGCGGGCGTCCGCGCCGCGGAAGGGCAGGGTGCGCAGGTCATCCTGCTGGACGACGGGTTCCAGAACCCTGCGGTGGTGAAGGACCTGTCCCTGGTGGTGGCGGATGCGGGGCAGGGCTTCGGCAACGGGCTGTGCCTGCCCGCCGGACCGCTGCGCGAGCCGGTGGCCACAGGGCTGGCCCGCGCCGATGCGGTGCTGTCCATCGGCCCCGCGGCGGCGCAGACGGCGTTCCGGGCGCGATGGGGCACGGCGCTTGGCAGGCTGCCGCATCTGACGGGGGAGCTGAAGCCGCTGCAGATGGGGATGGACTGGGCGGGAGAGCGGGTGCTGGCCTTCGCGGGCATCGGCAACCCCGAGAAGTTCTTCGCGACCCTGCGCGCCGAGGGGGCCGAGGTCGTCCGGGCCGAGGCGCTGGATGATCACCAGCCGCTGTCCCCCACCCTGATGGCCCGGATGGAGGCAGAGGCCTTTGCCCTTGGCGCGCAGCTGGTGACCACGGAAAAAGACGCGGCGCGCCTGCCCGCGGCCTTCCGGTCGCGGGTGTTGACGCTGGTCGTCCGGCTGGAGATGGACGATTGGGCACCGCTGGACGCGCTGCTCTCGGCGCGGGGGCTTTAGGTCCTCAGGCCCGGCGGCCCACCACGGCCACGCCCAGAACCTCCAGCACCTTGGCCTCGATCTGGGCGGCATCCATTCCGGCGATGCGATACATCGCTTCGGGGCTGGCCTGATCGATGAAAGTGTCAGGCAGCACCATGCTGCGGAATTTCAGCCCGCGGTCGAAAACCGCCTCATCGGCCAGAAGCTGCGCCACATGGCTGCCGAAGCCGCCGACGGCGCCCTCTTCCACGGTGATCAGCGCCTCATGATGGCGGGTCAGGTTCAGGATCAGGTCGCGGTCCAGCGGTTTGGCGAAACGGGCATCGGCCACCGTGGGCGCCAGCCCCCGGGCGGCCAGTGCTTCCGCGGCCCTCAGCACCTCGGTCAGACGGGTGCCGAAGGACAGGATCGCCACCCGCGCGCCTTCGCGCAGCACACGGCCGCGCCCGATGTCCAGCGGCACGCCGCGGGCGGGCATCTCAACCCCCGCGCCTTCGCCCCGCGGATAGCGGAACGCAATCGGCCCGTCGTCATGCGCGGCCGCGGTGGCCACCATGTGGCGCAGCTCCGCCTCATCGGCGGCAGCCATCACCACCATGCCCGGCAGGTTGGCCATGAAAGCCACGTCGAAAGACCCGGCATGGGTGGCGCCATCAGCCCCGACGAGCCCCGCCCGGTCGATGGCAAACCGCACCGGCAGGCGCTGGATCGCCACATCATGCACCACCTGATCGTAGCCCCGTTGCAGGAAGGTGGAATAGATCGCGCAGAAGGGTTTCATCCCGCCCGCCGCCAGCCCTGCGCTGAAGGTCACGCCATGCTGTTCGGCAATGCCTACATCGAAGGTGCGGCGCGGAAACCGCTTGCCGAACAGATCCAGCCCGGTGCCATCCGGCATGGCGGCGGTGACGGCCACGATCTTCTCGTCCCGCTCCGCCTCTTGGATCAGGCTTTCGGCAAAGACCTTGGTATAGCTCGGTGCGTTGGACGGGGTCTTCTTCTGTTCGCCCGTCACCACGTCGAACTTGGCGCGCGCATGGCCCCGGTCGGGCGAATTCTCGGCGGGCGCATAGCCCTTGCCCTTCTTGGTCAGCACATGGATCAGCACCGGCCCCGCCGCCCGCGCCTTGGCCGTGCGCAGCACGGGCAAGAGCGCGTCCAGATCGTGGCCGTCAATCGGGCCGATGTAGCTGAAGCCCAGTTCCTCGAACAATGTGCCGCCGATGGCCATGCCCTTCAGCATTTCCTTGGCGCGCTTGGCCCCTTCCTGCAACGGCCCCGGCAGCAGCGAGACAAAGCCCTTCGCCACCTCTTTCAGGTCCTGCATCGGCGCCTCGGCATAAAGCCGCGACAGATAGGCCGACAGCGCCCCCACCGGCGGGGCGATGGACATTTCATTGTCGTTCAGGATCACGAACAGCCGCCGCTTCAGTGCGCCCGCGTTGTTCATCGCCTCGAACGCCATGCCCGCGGACATGCTGCCGTCGCCGATCACCGCGATGGCATCGCCCGGATCGCCGCCCAGATCGGCCGCACAGGCAAAGCCAAGCGCCGCCGAGATCGAGGTGGACGAATGCGCCGCACCGAACGGGTCATAGGGGCTTTCGGACCGCTTGGTGAAGCCCGACAGCCCCCCCTCCATCCGCAGGCTGCGGATGCGGTCGCGCCGCCCGGTCAGGATCTTGTGCGGATAGCACTGGTGGCCCACGTCCCAGATCAGCTTGTCCCGCGGCGTGTCGAAGACGGCATGCAACGCGACGGTCAGTTCCACCACGCCCAGACCCGCGCCCAGATGGCCGCCGGTGACGGAGACCGCCGAAATCGTCTCGGCCCGCAATTCCGCAGCCAGCTGGTGCAGTTCGCGGTCGGACAGGGCCTTCAGGTCCGAAGGAAAATGCACCCGGTCCAGAACAGGGGTGGCAGGGCGGTCGGCGGGCGTGTCGGCCATATCCGGGCCTCCTCTCAGGCTTGCCGCGAAATAGTGAAACGCGCTGCGTCAATCAAGCTGGCCGCCGCCCCAGCATAGGGCGAAAGCGCGGATTCGGCTTCGGAAATCAGTGCGGCGGCGCGGGACTTCGCCCCCTCCAGCCCCAGAAGCGAAACGAAGGTGGCCTTTCCGGCCGCGGCATCCTTGCCCACCCGCTTTCCGGTGGCGGCGGTGTCCCCTTCGACATCCAGCACATCGTCCCAGATCTGGAAGGCCAGACCCAGGGCATCGGCATAGCTCCGCAGCGGTGCGGGGTCGGCCCCCGCGATCAGCGCGCCCGCCTCGGCCGAAAACCGGATCAGCGCGCCGGTCTTTCCGGCCTGAAGCGCCGTGATCTGATCCAGTGTCAGCGGCGCGGCCGCGGTTTCTGCGGCGATGTCCAAAGCCTGGCCCAGCACCATGCCCCGCGCACCGGAGGCCCGCGCCAGACCGGCCACCAGCGCCAGCCGCGCCTCGCCCAGAACCGGATCGGTCAGCAGTTCAAAGGCCAGCGTCTGCAAGGCATCGCCCGCCAGAACGGCGGTTGCCTCATCCCATTTGCGGTGCACCGTGGGCTGGCCCCGGCGCAGGTCGTCGTCATCCATGCAGGGCAGGTCGTCATGCACAAGGCTATAGGCATGCAGCGCCTCGACCGCGGCGGCCGCGGGCAGCGCCCGGTCGCCCGCCCCCAGCATCCGCGCGCCTTCCATCACCAGAAAGCCGCGCAATCCCTTGCCGCCGCGCAGGGCATAGCGCATGGCATGGACCACCTGCTGATCGGGATAGTCTGCCAGCACCGCCTCCAGATGCGCCGCGATCTGCGCCGCATCCTCTGCCAGACGCGCCGGAAAGGTCACAGCCCCTCCGCCGGTGCCGTCCCTGTGGCGCGGCCCTCGGCGGCGCGGATCAGTTCCACCTTGGCCTCGGCGTCGGCCAGTTTTTTTGCGCAGTGCTTCTTGAGCTCCGCGCCTCGTTCATACAGCGCAATGGATTGCTCCAGAGGAACCTCGCCCCGTTCCAGCTGCGTCACCACGCCTTCCAGCGCGGTCATCGCCTCTTCAAAGCTCATCTCGGGCACGGGTTTGTCGGTCATGGTCAAGCCTCAGTCTGAACGGGCGGCCATTTCGCCCACATATGCCGCGACCGAGGCCGCCAGCGCGTCCAGATCATAACCGCCTTCCAGAGTCGAGACCACCCGCCCGCCCGAGACTTCCCACAATCGGGCGGCCAACCAGCGGAAATCCTCCGCCTCCCACTCCAACCCTGCGAGGGGATCCGCCTCATGCGCGTCAAATCCGGCGGAAACGATCAGGAGATCCGGCTTCCAATCCGCCACCGCGGGCAGGATCATCTGTTCATAGCCGCGGCGCATCGCGGCCCCGTCGCTGCCTCCGCGCAGCGGCAGGTTCAGGATCTGGCCATGGGCGCCCCGCTCATCCGCGCCGCCGGTGCCCGGATAAAGCGGCATCTGGTGAGAGGAGGCAAAGAGGCATCGCCCCTCGTCCCAGAGCAGGTCTTGCGTGCCATTGCCGTGATGCACGTCGAAATCGACAATCGCCACCCGCGTCAGACCGTGATGGTCCAGCGCCCGTTTCGCCGCAATGGCCGCCGTGCCGAGGAGGCAAAAGCCCATGGCCTTCGCTGTCTCGGCATGGTGGCCCGGCGGGCGCCCGGCGACAAAGGCCGCGCCGCCCCCGGTCACCACCGCATCCACCGCCGCGCAGGCCCCGCCCACGGCCCGTAAGGCCGCCTCCAGCGATCCGGGGGCAAGGAAGGTGTCGCCGTCCAGCTGCGCCCAACCCGTCGCAGGCACCGCCGCCGCCACCCGGTCCAGATAGCCCGCGGGATGGCAGCGCAGCACCTCCTCCCGCGGGGCCGGCGGGCAGGCCCGGCGGTCCAGCACCAACCCGGAAAGACCTGCCGCCACCGCCTGCAGCCGCTCCACCCGTTCAGGGTGTCCCGGCGGGGTCACATGGCCGTCAAACGCGGGGTCTTCAAAAACAAGCACGAACCGGCCCCATTCATCTGTTCATAAATATCCCACGGGGGTCCGGGGGTGTGAAACCCCCGGCGGCGTCTACACTCAGTCCGGCGCCAGCATATAGCCCTCGCCCCGCACGGTTTGCAGATAGCGCGGGGTCTTCGGGTCATCCTCGATCTTGCGGCGCAGGCGGGTGATCTGCACATCCACCGCCCGCTCCTGCGCCTCTTCCTCGCGGCCCAGATCGACGACCAGCCGTTCGCGGCTGATCGCCTCGCCCGGATGGGCGGCGAACAGCCGCATCAGCGCGGCCTCGGTCGCGGTCAGCCGCACAGGTTCGTCCCCGCGCCACAGCTCGCCCCGGTCCATGTCATAGCGCACCGCGCCCATATGCATGACCTTGGGCGCCGCTTCGGCCGCGCGCTGCTGCGGCATCCGGCGCAGGATCGCGCCCACCCGCAGCAAAAGCTCCTTCGGCTCGAACGGCTTGACCAGATAATCATCGGCCCCGGCCTCCAGCCCCTCGATCCGGTTGGCGGCCTCGCCCTTGGCCGTCAGGAGGAGGATCGGCGTCGTCATCCGCGACCGCAAGGCGCGGGTCAGGCTGATGCCGTCTTCGCCCGGCATCATCACATCAAGGACGATCAGGTCGAATTCCAGCCCGGCGAGCAGGCGGCGCGCCTGTGCGGCATCCTTGGCCACGGTGACCATATAACCGGAGCGAACGAGGAACTTCTGCAGAAGTCCCCGGATCCGTTCGTCATCATCGACCACCAGGAGATGCGCGTCTGCCCCGCCCTGCCCGTTGCCCTGTATCAGTGCCGTCATGAACCGCCCTCCTTCAGGCGGTTGTAATGGGCGCGCAGCTCGGGGTCCATCATCGCTTCCAACACCTGACGAAAGCCCGACACCGCGGCAGGCCCCGCGGAGCGATAGGCCGCGCGCATCCGCGCCCTTTGCGCATCGGACAACTGCCGTTCCAGCGCATCGCCCTTCTGGGTCAGGAACAGGTGGCGTTCGCGCGCATCCTGCCGCCCTTTCTCGCTGCGGACGAGGCCATCATCGATCAGCGTACGCAGCACCCGGTTCAGGCTTTGCTTCGTCACGCCCAGAATGGACAAAAGGTTCGAGACCGTCGTTCCCGGGCTCCGGTGGATGAAATGCAGCGCGCGGTGATGGGCACGGCCATATTCCATCGTCTCCAGAATCCGGTCCGGATCGGCGGTAAACCCCCGATAGGCAAAGAACATTGCCTCGATACCTTTCCGCAGCTGCTCATCCGTCAGGAAAAGCAGGCTCTCTCCGCCCGGTCCCTCGGCCATGGCCCGCCTCCTTTTTTGGCGGAATTTATGTCAGCCTTGTTGACTTTCCAAGTCATAAAGCGTAGCGAGTCTCCGGTTTCGCGCAAGATTTTGTCCGAAGTGGACCTATCTGGCGCAACTTTTGCAAAATGGAGGCCGGGAAAATGGCGGCATATGACGATCGTGACGGTTGGATCTGGATGGACGGCAAGCTGGTCCCGTGGAAGGACGCGAATGTCCATATCCTGACCCATGCCCTGCATTATGCGTCGTCGGTCTTCGAGGGCGAGCGCTGCTATAACGGCAAGATCTTCAAGGGCGTGGAGCATTCCATGCGCCTGCGCAAATCGGCCGAGCTGCTGGATATGGAGATCCCCTATTCCGTGCAGGAGATCGAGGCCGCCAAATACGAGATGCTGAAGGCCAACGGCTGGACCGATGCCTATGTGCGCGCCATCGCCTTCCGCGGCGCGGGCGACGAGATGGGCGTCTCGGCCATGGGCAATCCGGTCCGTCTGGCCATCGCGGGCTGGGAATGGGGCGCCTATTACGGCGATGCCAAGATGAAGGGCGCCAAGCTCGACATCTCCAAATGGCGCCGTCCGGACCCGGCCACCATCCCCTCGGCGGCCAAGGCCGCGGGCCTTTACATGATCTGCACCATGTCCAAGCACGCGGCGCAGGCCAAGGGCTGCTCGGACGCGCTGATGATGGATTACCGCGGCTATGTGGCCGAGGCGACCGGCGCGAACATCTTCTTCGTCAAGGATGGCGAAGTGCACACGCCGCTGCCCGATTGCTTCCTGAACGGCATCACCCGGCAGACCGTGGTGGGCATGCTGAAGGAAAAGGGCATCACCGTGCATGAACGCCACATCATGCCGACCGAGCTGGCCGATTTCGAACAGTGCTGGCTGACCGGCACCGCGGCCGAGGTCACCCCGGTGGGCCAGATCGGCGGCTTCACCTTCGAAGTGGGCGCCCTGACCCGCGACATCGCCGAAAGCTATGAGCGGCTGGTGCGGGCCTGATCCTGCGCAGATGAGACAGGAAAGGCCCCGGAGCGATCCGGGGCCTTTTGCCTTACAGCGACAGCCGCAGATGCGGCTCTCCGTCCGAGGTCGTGTCGAAGGACCGGCCAGACGGCCCCACCACTTTGCGGATGCGTTTGCGGAAGTTCGAAAAGCTGTCGAAGGTGACCACATCGACGGGCTGGTCCAGATCCAGTTCCACCTCATAGCGCCCTTCGGACAATTCCCGCACCCCGATCACCTCGGCAAGGAAGGGCTGTTTCAGATAGCGGCCTTCGACGATCTGGCCTAGGGCCACCGGGCAATGCGGCCGGTTGCCGGCAAGGGCGTGAAAGGTGTTCCAGTCGCGGCAGCCATGGGCGCGGGCCACCAGTTCCAGTGCCTCGGCATGGGTGATGTCGCGGCCATCGGCGGCCAGTGCCGCGCGCAAGGCCTTGGCCTGCGCCTTTGCGGCGTCGAGTGAGGGGAGTG
Organism: Neotabrizicola sp. VNH66; assembly: GCF_049445895.1. NCBI lineage: Bacteria > Pseudomonadati > Pseudomonadota > Alphaproteobacteria > Rhodobacterales > Paracoccaceae > Neotabrizicola > Neotabrizicola sp. VNH66. The sequence continues at coordinate 187,589 of NZ_JBMSDW010000002.1, read as the reverse complement.
CCCCGGTCATCCTGCGTCTCCTGTCAGGGCGCCGGGAACGTTCAATGGGGCCTGCATTGCCATTGCACCCGGCGCGACATGGAGTCTGCGGAACGCGTCTTTCCCGGTTTCACCGTGGCATATGCCTGCAGGCGGCAGGGACCGGGCCCCTGCCGCCGCGATAGGCGCATCCGGCGGGCCTGTCAATCAGGCCAGTTCGGTCACCACGTCGATATTGCCCTTGGTCGCGTTCGAATAGGGGCAGATGAAATGGCCGCGTTCCACGATCTTTTCCGCGACAGCGCGTTCCAGTCCGGGCAGGCTGACCACCAGCTTGACCTTGATGCCAAAGCCGCCGTCAGACCGGGGACCGATGCCGACATGCGCGTTCACCGTGGCATTGTCCGGCACGGTGCCCAGCTTTTCCGACTGGGCGGCAAAGCGCATCGCGCCCATGTAGCAGGCCGCATAGCCCACAGCGAAAAGCTCTTCGGGATTGTGCCCGGCGCCGGAACCGCCCAGTTCCTTGGGGCTTGTCATGGTGATGGTCAGCTTGCCGTCCACCAGTTTCGACAGACCGTTGCGGCCGCCACCGGTTGCCTGCGCCTCGGTCCAGTATTTCGCATCGACGGACATGTCATCCTCCTATCGTATCCGATTTGATCGTAAGCGATCTATATTCACCGAATCGTCGATTGTCAATCGCTTGCGCTCATATCGTATGCGATCTATATCACCCTCATGACCCTTTCTCCCGCCGATATGCTGTGCTTTGCGCTGTATTCCACCGCCCATGCGGTCCAGTCGGCCTATGTGCCGCTGCTGGAGCCGTTGGGGCTGACCTATCCGCAATATCTGGTGCTGTCGGCGCTGGCCGCCAAGGATGGCCAGACGGTGGGAGAGATCGGCGCCGCGGTCCGGCTGGAGACGAACACCCTGACGCCGCTTCTTAAGCGGATGGAGGCGGCGGGCTGGCTGACCCGGCGGCGCGATCCGCAGGATGAACGGCAGGTGCGGCTGACCCTGACCGCGGCCGGTCAGGCGCTGGCCGGGCAGACGCAGGCCGTGCCCGCGGCCTTTGCCGCCCGCACCGGCCTGCCGATGGACCAGATCGCGGACCTGCGCGATGTCCTGAATACGCTGCGCGACCGGCTGAAACCGGGCAAGGCCGCGGTGCCGGCTCAGGGCGCGCAGGACTAGACGGCGAGGGTCACGGCGCGCCCTTCGGCATCGGGTTCTGCGCCTTGTTGTACGGCTTCCAGTCGGTGATGTCGGGGTAGAACTGCCGCCGCCACGCCCGGACCCGCGGGTTCATGAACCGCCGCCACACGGGCGGCACCATGGCCGCGACGGTCATCACCGGATAGCCATAGGGTAGCTGCGGCGCCTCGTCCGCGTCATAGTTCTGCAGCAGCGGAAAGCGGCGGTCGGGCTTGTAATGGTGGTCGGAATGGCGCTGCAGGTTGATCAGCAGCCAGTTGGTCGCCTTGTGCGCCGCATTCCATGAATGGCGGGGCAGGGCGTGTTCATAGCGACCCTCGCCCAGATGGCGGCGGGTCAGCCCGTAGTGCTCGACATAATTCACCAGTTCCAGCTGCCATGTCGCCACCGCGGCCTGCCCCACGAACAAGGCCAGCCCCTGCCAGCCGCCAAGCGCGGCGGCCAGCGCCAGAAAACCGGCCTGCAAGGCCCAATACCGCCAGTAGGGGTTGCTGCGGTGCCACCAGGGCAGGCCCTTGCGCGCCAGCATCGCCTTTTCCGCCCGGAAGGCCGACCGTCGCGTCTCGCGCACCACGCGCGGAAAGAAGCGGTGAAAGCCCTCGTTATACCGCGCCGTCACCGCATCCCGCGGCGTGCCGACATAAAGGTGATGCACCTTCAGATGTTCGGTGCGGAAATGGGAATAGAGGACCGAGGCCAGCAGAAGATCGCCCAGCCAGCGTTCGATCTTCGGCTTCTGGTGCATCAGCTCATGGCTGTAGTTGATGCCAATGGTGCCGGTCATCACCCCAATGCCGAAGGTCATGCCGATGGTCTCCCACGGGCCCAGATCGCTGCGCGGCACATACCACAGGAAGATGCAGAGAAGCGTGAACTGCACCGGGAACCACAGCATCGTCAGGATGCGGTAGAGATAGAGATCGCCCTCGTCAGTGCCCGGATCGGCATTTTCGGTGTTCAGCCCCAGCAGGGCGTCCAGCGCAGAAAACAGCCCCCAGCAATAGGCGGGCAGCAAAAGTACCCAAGGTCCGCCCCATGCCATGCCCAGAAGGGCCGCAGGAACCGTGCCAAGGGATAACCAGAACGGCAGGGCTTGCGAGGGGCTGGCCACCTTGTCCGCGGGAAGAAGCGTCATGTCAGCCTCCGTTTGGTACGATCCTAGCGCCCCGGCCGCGGAAAGATCAACGCGGCGAAACGCCCGCGCTCACGCGGTTGCGCGTTGCAGCCCCGGCCCCGGCAGGGCAGGGAGGGGGAAATAGCAGAAGGTGGGCGGATGATGGGCGACAGAATGGCATTCACCCGGCGCGGGTTCGTGCTGACGGGGCTGGCGGGAACGGCGGCGCTGACATTGCCCGCCGCGGCGCAGAACACGCCGATGCCCGAAGAACTGCGCGAGGCGATCGAGCGGCAGGCCTTCGCCCCTGTTCTGGGCAACCCCAAGGGCAATATCACCCTGACCGAATTCTTCGATTACAACTGCGGCTTCTGCAAGGCCAGCTATCCGGCGCTGGTTGCGGTCATCCGCGACGACCCGGACTTGCGGGTGGTCTATCGCGAATGGCCGATCTTCGGCGACGATTCCCTTGCCGCGGCCCGGGTGTCGCTGGCCACGCTGAAACAGGGGAAATACGCGCCGTTTCATGCGGCGATGATGGCATCGAAGCAACGCGCCGCCGAGGCGACGGCGCTGCGTGCGGCTGAGGCGGCGGGGCTGGATATGGCGAAGCTGAAGGCCGATATGGGTTCGTCCGAGGTGCAGGACCACATCGACCATTCCTTCGCGCTTGGCGATCACATGATGCTGGCGGGCACGCCCACATGGATCGCCGGTCACGGCGGTGCCTTCGGCCAGCAGACCGAGGCCGAGCTGAAGGCCCTGATCGCGCAGGCCCGGGCCGAGCTTCTCTAGACCGCCGCCGCAGCCAGATCAAAAGCCTTGCGCATCACCGTGGGCAGGGCAGCCGGGTCGAAATCTGCCACGACATCGCCCCGTTGCGGGTTCACCGCGGCGCGGGCCACCAGAACCCGCAGGATCAGGTGGAAATGGGTGAAAGTGTGCCGCACCTCGCCCGCGTCCTGCCATGGCAGGTCGGCGGGCGCCGGGCCGCCCGCGCCGTCCCATCCGTCCCCCGGCAGACCCGGCATCCCGCCCAGCAATCCGCGGTCGGGGCGCCGTTCGATCACCCAGCCCCCCGGCGTCAGCAGCGCCCAGACCGTGCCCTGACGCACGGGCTTTTCCCCCTTGGGCAGTTTGCGCGGCAGGCTCGCTTGCACCCCCTCCGCCCGGGCGGCGCAGGGCGTCATCCAGGGGCAGATGCCGCAGGCGGGCGAGCGTGGGGTGCAGATCGTGGCGCCCACATCCATCACCGCCTGCGCATAATCACCGGGCCGGTCGGCGGGCGTCAGCCGCGCGGCCAGCGCCGTCAGCTCCGCCTTGGCGGCGGGCAGTGGCGTTTCCACCAGGAACAGCCGGGACATCACCCGCTCCACATTGCCGTCCACCACCGTCGCCGGCTCATCATAGGCGATCGAGGCGATGGCCGCCGCGGTATAGGGGCCCACGCCGGGCAGCGTCAGCAGACCCGCCGCCGTGTCTGGAAATCCGCCGCGCGCCGCCACTGCGCGCGCGCATTTCAAGAGGTTGCGGGCCCGGGCGTAATAGCCAAGCCCTGCCCATTCGGCCATGACCTCCTCATCCCGCGCGGCGGCCAGCGCCTGCACATCGGGCCAGCGGTCGGTGAAGCGGCGGAAATAATCGCGCACCACGGCCACGGTCGTCTGTTGCAGCATCACCTCGGACAGCCAGACCCGGTAGGGGTCGGGGCGCAGCCCGGCTGCCCGCTCTGCCGGGCCGATGCGCCAGGGCATCAGCCGGGCATGGCGGTCATACCACGCAAGCAGGTGGGCGGAGAGCTGTGCAGTTTCAGCGGTATCACGCAATCTTTAGGCGTCCTTGGTCCGGGCAGGCTGGCCAGCGTCGGGCCTTCGGGTAAGATAGCGCTGAACACGCGCCCCGCAACCTCCGGACAACATGGCCCGCAGCCCCAGCCCCCCCCCTTCGGCAAAACACCGGATGCGTGGATTCGAACCCGCCTTTGCGCTGGTCTCCGGGCAGGTGCGCCATGCGGGCGAAAGCCGCGGCTTTGCCGTCGCGCGGCTGATCACCCATTGGGCCGAGGTGGTCGGCCCCGATCTGGCCCGGGTGACCCGCCCGGTAAAGGTGGGCTATGCGCAGGGCGGCATGGGCGGCACGCTGACGCTTCTGGTGCAGGGCGCCATGGCCCCCATGATCGAAATGCAGAAGGACCGCCTCCGCGAGAAGGTGAATGCCGTCTACGGCTACAATGCCATTTCGCGCGTGGTCTTCACCCAGACCGCCGCCGCGGGCTTTGCCGAAGGACAGGCACAGTTCACCCCCGCGCCCTCTGCTCCGCCCGCGCCGGACCCGGCCGTGCTGCGCCGCGCCGCCGAGGTGACCGGAGAGATTGCCGACGGCGGGCTGAAAGCCGCGCTGGAGCGGCTGGCCACGAATATCTTAACTCGCCCCGCGAAGAAATGAGGACGACCCGATGAATATGATCAACCGCCGCGCCCTGCTGGCCCTGTCGGCCTCGATGGCCGCGCTGCTGACCGCGGCGCCGGTGCTGGCCCAGGAAACCACGCCCGCGCCGGATGCCACGGCGGCCGCGCCGGTGAAGGATTTCTCGATCGGCGATCCGAACGCGCCGATCAAGATGGTGGAATATGCCAGCTACACCTGCCCGCATTGCGCGAATTTCCACGCCACCGTCTACAAACAGCTGAAGACGGATTACATCGACACCGGCAAGGTGCACTTCACCCTGCGCGAGGTGTATTTCGACCGCTACGGCCTCTGGGCCGCGCTGGTGGCGCGCTGCGGCGGCGATCTGCGCTACTTCGGCATTTCGGACATGCTGTTCGATCAGCAGTCCGACTGGGCCGCCTCGTCCGACCCCACCGTCGCGGTGCAGAAGCTGCGCACCATCGGCCTGACGGCGGGGCTGACCAATGAACAGCTGGACGCCTGCCTTGCCGATGCGGCGCAGGTCGATGCGCTGGTCAAGCATTTCGAGGAAGGCATGCAGGCCGACCAGATCGAAGGCACGCCCACGCTGATCATCGACGGCGAAAAGCACGGCAACATGTCATACGCCGATCTGAAGGCGATTCTGGACCCGAAACTGGGCGGCTGATCCACACCCCGGCGGCGCAAGACTTCTGCGCCGCCCCCATTCCAGTTTGCCCAAATATCCCGGGGGAGTCCGAAGGACGGGGGCAGCGCCCCCTCTGCCGCCGGGTCAGCCGCGCAGACGGTCCATGACCCGGACCAAAGCCTCACTGATGCCGGGTTCCGACAGGGCATGGCCCGCCATCGGCACCATGTTCACCCGCGCCTTGCCCCAGCCCTCGGCCAGTTTCCAGGCCGAAACCGGCGGGCAGACCATGTCATAGCGGCCCTGCACGATATCGGCCGGGATATGTTCGATCCGCCCACGGTTCTTCAGTATCCAGCCGTCGTGATCCAGAAAGCCGCCATTGATGAAATAGTGATTCTCCAGCCGCGAGAAGGCACGGGCATAGTCCGCCGGGCTTTCCCCGAACATCCCGTCATTCTGGATCGAGGCCAGCGCGTTTTCCCACTGCGCCCAGAGCCGGGCAAACTGCAGCTCCTCGGCCGCCCGGCCCGAGAACAGGCGCCGGTGATAGGCGGTGATCAGGTCGTCGCGCTCGGCCTCGGGGATCGGGTCCACGAAGCGGGCCCAGAGGTCGGGAAAGAACTGCCCCGCGCCGCCACCATAGAACCAGTCCAGCTCGGCCTTGGTCATCAGAAAGACCCCGCGCAGCACCAGATGGCGCACACGGGTTGGGTGGGTCAGCGCATAGACCAGCGCCAGCGTGGCGCCCCAGCTGCCACCAAAGGCCACGAATTGCTCAATCCCCAGATCGCTGCGGATACGCTCGGCATCGGCCACCAGATCCCATGTCGTATTGGCCCGAACCTCGGCCAGGGGGCGCGACCGGCCACAGCCGCGCTGGTCGAACAGCACCACACGGTAATGCGCCGGGTCGAAGTAGCGCCGCATCGCCGGGCTGCATCCGCCGCCCGGCCCGCCATGGAACACCATGACCGGCGCGCCGTCCGGGTTGCCGCATTGCTCCACATGGACCACATGCCCGTTGCCCACGTCGATCAGGCGCCGGTCGAACGGCTCGACCGGGGGATAAAGATAGTCGGCTGCGCGCTTTTGGCCTGATCTGTGATCCATCCCGTCCTATATAAGCGAACCACGGCGCGAAGTCGAACGAAGGAGCGCAACATGCAGGCCGCAACAACCATTGATCCCGCCGAGGTGGCAAAGTTTCAGGCCATGGCCAGCGAATGGTGGGACCCGAACGGAAAGTTCCGCCCGCTGCATCTGATGAACCCGTGCCGGCTGGACTATATCACCCGCCAGATTGCCGCGGAATTCGGGCGTGATCTGGCCGGACCGGCGCCCTTTGCGGGCCTGCGGATTCTGGACATCGGCTGCGGCGGCGGGCTTCTGTCCGAACCCATGGCCCGGCTGGGCGCCACGGTGGTGGGCGCCGATGCGGCAGAGCGGAACATTCCCGTGGCGCAGCTGCATGCCGAACAATCCGGCCTGAGCATCGACTATCGCCACACCACGGCCGAGGCTTTGGCCGAAGCGGGCGAGCGGTTCGATGTGGTCCTGAACATGGAGGTGGTCGAACATGTGGCCGACCCTCTGGCCTATCTGACCGCCTGCCAGATCCTGCTGAAATCCGGCGGGCTGATGGTCTGCTCCACCCTGAACCGGAACCCGAAATCCTATCTCATGGCGATCATCGGGGCGGAATGGGTGATGCGCTGGCTGCCGAAGGGCACCCATGACTGGCAGAAATTCATCACGCCCGATGAATTGCAGGACCTGATCCGCCGCGCCGGGCTGGACCCGGTGGATCGCAAGGGCATGGTCTTCAACCCCGTTTCATGGCGATGGAGCCTGTCAGACCGCGACCTGTCGGTGAACTATGTCACCGCCAGTGTGAAGCGGTGAAGGCGGTGGTTCTGGCCCTGCTGTTCTGGGCGCTGCTGGTCCTGGGCACGGTCTGGGCCGGGCTGGCGCTTTGGGTGCAGTTTCCCGGGGGGCGCCCGGTCGTTCTGGCTGGGTTGCTGGCGCTCGTGGCGGGCATTGTCTGGCTGCGGCTTGGCCCCGGCTGGGGTTGGACCGGGCTTGCCGTGGCCGCGCTGGCCCTGGGCGGCTGGTATGCCAGCCTGACCCCGCGGCAGGACCGCGACTGGGCCGATGATGTGGCACGAATCGTTCGCGGCACGGTGGATGGCGACCGGGTGACGCTGGAAAACGTCCGGGCTTTCCGCTGGGATACGGCGGACCATGCCTCTGTCCAGAACTGGACCACCCGAACGGTGGATCTGTCCCGTCTGGAGGGAGCCGACATGATCACCTCGGTCTGGGGGAACCCGGATATCGCGCATCTTCTGGTGTCTTTCCGGTTCACTGATGGTCCGCCCGTGACCTTCTCGGTCGAGATCCGGCGCGAGAAGGATGAGAAATTCTCGCCCCTCGGCGGCTTCTTCCGGCAGTTCGAACTGTCGCTGATCGCCGCGGATGAGGCTGATATCGTGCAATGGCGGGCCGTTCCCCGGGGTGAGGAGGTGCGGGTCTATCCGCTGACCCTGACGCCCGGGCAGCTGCGGCAGGTGTTTCTGGGTTATGTCGATCTGGGCAATGCGCTGAACGAACGCCCCCGCTGGTACAACACCGTGACGTCGAACTGCACGACGGTGGTCTGGGGCCTGTCGCGGGTGTTGTCCCCCGATCTGCCCTTGGACCGCAGCCTGCTGCTCTCGGGCTATTTGCCGGAATATCTGGATCGTTTCGGCGCGCTGGCAGGCACCGGCACGCTGGCGGAAAAGCGTGCCCGCGCCCTGATCAGCCCCCGCGCCCGGGAGATGCCCCCGGGCGAGGATTTCTCGCGCTGGATCAGGACGCCCTAATCAAGCTCGGCCGACCGTACCCAGAGGTTCACCGCAGGCTCTTCGGCGATGCGGTCGATGGCGGCCAGTTCTTCGGGCGTGAAGTCCAGATTGCGCACTGCGCCCGCGCAATCGGCCACCTGTTCGGGCTTTGACGCGCCGATCAGCGCGGTGGTGATGCCGCCACCGCGCAGCACCCAGGCCAGCGCCATCTGCGCCAGCGTCTGCCCGCGCGCCGCCGCCAGATCGTTCAGCGCCCGGACCGAGGCCAGCGCCTCGGGCGTGATCACCCCGGGGTCCAGCGATTTGCCCTGGCTGGCGCGGCTGCCCTGCGGGATGCCGTTCAGATATTTGTTGGTCAGAATGCCCTGCGCCAAGGGCGTGAAGGCGATGGAGCCGATGCCCAGATCGGCCAAGGTGTCCTTCAGCCCGTCCGTCTCGACCCAGCGGTTCAGGATGGAATAGCTGGGCTGGTGGATCAGGCAGGGCGTGCCCAGATCCTTCAGAATCGACGCCGCCTCGCGCGTGCGGCGGCTGTTGTAGCTGGACAGACCCACATACAGCGCGCGGCCCGACCGCACGATGGTGTCCAGCGCCTGCATGGTTTCCTCCAGCGGCGTGTCGGGGTCGAAGCGGTGGGAATAGAAAATGTCCACATAGTCGACCCCCAGCCGTTTCAGCGAGGCATCGCAGGAGGCGATCATGTATTTCCGGCCGCCGAATTCACCGTAGGGACCCGGCCACATCTCATATCCGGCCTTGGAGGAGATGATCAGCTCATCCCGCAGGCCGCGGAAATCGTCCCGCAGAATGGCGCCGAAGGCTTCTTCGGCGGAACCCGGCGGGGGGCCGTAGTTGTTGGCAAGGTCGAAATGGGTGATGCCGTGGTCAAAGGCGGTGCGGCAGATCGCCTGCTTTACCGCATGCGGCGTGTCATGGCCGAAGTTGTGCCAGAGGCCAAGGCTGATGGCGGGCAGCATCAGCCCGGACCGCCCGCAGCGGCGATAGGGCATGCGACCGTCATAACGGTCCGGATCGGGGATATAAGACATGCGGCACCTCCTGTTGGCGGTAACATTCCATGGCGCAGGCGCGGCATCAAGTTGCACCCCGGCGCAAGGCATAGGATGGTAGCGCCATGTTTCGTCCCTTCCGTCACATCTGGCGTTTTGTCGTCGCCGTCTGGACCCGCACCGCAGACGGCCATTTCGGCCTGATCGCGGCCGGAGTTGCCTTCTATGCCATGTTCGCGGTCTTCCCCGGTCTGGGGGCCGTGGTCGCCATCTGGGGCCTTGTCGCCGATCCGGGTGTGATTCAGGGCTATCTGGCCGTGGTGGAGCGGTTCCTGCCGGTCGAGGCGCGGACGCTGATCCATGATCAGGTGATGGGGCTGGTGCTGGCCCCGCGGGCGGCCTTGGGCTGGACCACGCTCGTCTCGTTGCTGGTGGCGCTTTATTCGGTGCGCAACGGCGTATCGGCGCTGATTGCCGGGCTGGATGTGGTGCACCGGGTGGACCGGCGCGGCTGGGTCGCCGGGCTGGTGCGGGAACTGGTGCTGACCGCCGCGCTGATCGGGGCGCTGATCGTGGCGCTGGTGACGGTGGTGATCGTGCCCATCCTGATCAGCTATATGCCGCTGGACAGTTACGCCCCCACGCTGACCCGGTTCCTGCCATGGGCCGCGATGTTCCTTCTGGTGCTGTCCTGTCTGGCCATCCTTTACCGTTTCGGGCCGAACCTGCCGCCCGGCACACGGTCGGGCTGGTTTTCTGTAGGGGTGATCTTTGCCGCGCTGGCCTGGTCGGGCGTGTCCTTCGGCTTTTCGATCTATCTGGAAAATTTCAACAGCTACAACCGGATCTACGGCTCCATCGGTGCGGCGATCATCCTGATGATGTGGCTTTATCTTTCAGTCGTCGCCATCCTGATCGGCGGCGCCATCAATGCCGAGCTGGATGCCCGCGCGCGTTTGTACCGGCAGATGGGCCGGGCGCGGAACCGGATCTAGCGCAGGCCGCAATGGCATTCTGTGTGGGGTGAAACGGGGCATGGACCGCGTCCAGGGCGTCCGTCAGCGTAGGGGCCGGATCGACGGTGCGGGCGATCTGCGGAGATACGGTTCCCCTCGGTCCCCGCGCCGGTGGCCGCGATGATCGCAAGGCGCGACGCGGGACGAAGCTGACACTGGCAGGTCCTGAACCAGTGTCAGCTTTGCGCCTCTAGAGCTTACTGATGGAGTTTCCGCCATCGGCGATCATCGCACTTCCAGTCACGAAAGAAGCGTGATTGGAAAGCAGGAAAAGCGCCGCATTGGCGATCTCGGATGGTTCTGCGATGCGTTTCAACGCATGGAATCCACGCACGACCTCATGAAAGCCGGCATCATCCCCGGCCATAGGCGTCATCGTGCCCCCCGGCAGAAGCGCGTTCACACGAATATTCTCCGCTCCGTGCTCCGCTGCGAGTACCCGGGTCATGCCGACAAGCCCCGCTTTTGCCGCGGCGTAGGCCCCCATGCCCGGCAAACCGATGTTGTGCCCGACGAATGAGGACGTGAAGACTATCGAGCCGCCGCCGCGCTTACGCAGAGCCGGTATTTGATGTCTGGCTGCGTAGAACCCGCTGTTGAGATTGACCGCCATCACCTTATGCCAGTTGGTTTCTGTCATATCGGGAATTGGTGCCATGTCTCCAGTGATACCGGCATTGTTGAAAGCGCCATCAAGGCCGCCGAAGCGATCCTCCGCAAGCTTCACCAGCTCCTCTGCATAGGCGCTGTTCTCGACGTTTCCTGCCAGGAAGACCGCTTCTCCACCTTTGGCGGAAATGCCTTCCGTGATTTGCTCAAGCAGTTCGGCGCGGCGGGCTCCGAGAACGAGTTTCGCCCCTTCTTCAGCGAAAATCGCGGCAGCGGCGGCTCCGATTCCGCTGCTTGCTCCCGTGACTATAATTGTCTTTCCATTGAGAAGCATTTCCATCTCCGTGAGTTGATATTCGGGAGATGACTAATGAAGCGGGGGTTTCGAACCGACCCGCTTCTTGCGCAAATGATCTCTATCTGGTCGTCGAAACGGTCATTCGTGCTGCATGCAGTATCCTTGGCCAAGGGCTCGTGGCCGCCACGTGCTGCGAAAAGCATGCCTGAAGTGCTTCGGGACACGAATGTCACATCTGCGCCGATCCCGCCGACGCCGCCCGCGATGACCAGACTGGACGTAATGCCTCAGCTGGCTGCCAGCGGCGCGTCCGGCTGACCGGGGATATCGGCGGCAGGGGCCGGTTCCGGCCAGCCTTCCCCGGGACGCTTTAAGGTCGGGGACGAGTGTGCCGGATCAACCGATCCGGCCGCGAACCCCACCGGTCTGCGCCCGGTCCAGCAGAAGGTGGTCCAGAAGGACGCAGGCCATCATCGCCTCACCCACGGGGACGGCGCGGATGCCGACGCAGGGGTCGTGGCGGCCCTTGGTCACCACTTCGATCTCTTTCCCGTCCACATCGATGGACCGCCGCGGCGTCAGGATCGAGGAGGTGGGCTTCACCGCAAAGCGGCAGACGACCGGCTGTCCGGTGGAAATGCCGCCCAAGATGCCGCCGGCGTGGTTCGACAGGAACAGCGGCTGGCCGTCATTGCCCATCCGCATCTCATCGGCATTGTCCACCCCGGTCAGGGCAGCGGCCGCCATGCCTTCGCCGATCTCCACCCCCTTCACGGCGTTGATCGACATCATGGCCGAGGCAAGGTCGCTGTCCAGCTTGCCATAGACCGGCGCACCAAGGCCTGCGGGCACGCCATGGGCCACCACCTCAATCACCGCGCCGACCGAATCGTGTGACAGGCGCAGCGCGTCCAGATACTCGGCCCATTCCGCAGCGGCCACCGGATCGGGGCACCAGAACGGGTTGCGGCCGATCTCGTCAGCGTCGAACCGGCTGCGGTCGATGGTCTTGGTGCCCATCTGCACCAGATAGCCGCTGATCGTCAGCCCCGGCACCAGCGCGGCCAGTGCCGCCCGGGCAACCCCGCCCGCCGCCACCCGGGCCGCGGTTTCCCGGGCCGAGGACCGGCCGCCGCCGCGATAATCGCGGACCCCGTATTTCAGATGATAGGTCAGATCGGCATGGCCAGGCCGGAACTGCCGGGCGATGTCGCCGTAATCCTTGGACCGCTGGTCGGTGTTCTCGATCATCAACCCGATCGAGGTGCCCGTGGTCACGCCGTCGAACACGCCCGAGAGGATGCGGACCTCATCCGCCTCGCGCCGCTGCGTGGTGAACTTGCTGGTGCCGGGCTTCCGGCGGTCCAGCCACGGTTGCAGGTCCGCCTCGGAGAGGGTCACGCCGGGCGGTACGCCATCGACCGTGCAGCCAAGCGCAGGCCCGTGGCTTTCGCCCCAGGTGGTGACGCGGAACAGGTGGCCAAAGGTGTTCAGGCTCATCGCGCGGTCTCTCCTCAACGTGCCCTGCGCATAGCCCTGCGGCGCCCCGGCATCAAGGATTTCCGGCCGCGCAAAAATATTCACGCCAGATGCATTTTTTCGGGAACGGGGGTTGAAACGCTGCGTTGCCGCACCAGATCACACTGGCAGGCCGGGCCCCTCTGACGACTGAAAGGTCGTGATGTCGGACTGCAATCGGGAAACTTGCGTCCCGATGGTCAGCCCGGCTTTCGCCCCACTTCCCGGCATCTTGCCGCGGCTGATTTATCGGCACGCTGAAACAGGGACAACAGGGGTATGGACTTCCTCTTTTTCGACTTTCTGGGCAAGCCTGTCTGGATGTGGCTGATCTTTCTCGGGATCGTCATCACGCTGATGATCTTTGACCTTGGCGTGCTGAACAAGGGCAACCATGAGCTGGGCGTGGCCGAAAGCCTGAAGCTTTCCGCCTTCTACATCTTTATTGCCGTCCTGTTCGGCGGCTATATCTGGTGGGCCTGGTCGAACGGCACCTTGGTCACGACGGATGGCACCAACCCGGTGGCCAGCTACTTCCAAGGCTATATCATCGAGAAAGTGCTCTCGATCGACAATGTCTTCGTTATCTCGCTGATCTTCGGCTTTTTCGCCATTCCGCGGAAATACCAGTATCGCGCGCTGGTCTGGGGCATCATCGGCGTGATCATCCTGCGCGGCATCATGATCGCCATCGGGGCAGAGCTGATCGCGGCCTATGACTGGGTGACGCTGATCTTCGCGGCCTTCCTGGCCTTCACCGGCCTGAAGATGCTGGTGACCTCCGAAGGTGACCCGGATGTGTCGAAGAACCCGGTCGTGAAGCTGACCTCGAAATACATGAACGTGACGAAAGAACTGCACGGCGAGAAGTTCTTTATCCGCCAGCCGCATCCTGCCAGCGGCAAGATGGTTCTGTTCGTCACGCCGCTTCTGGTGGCGCTGATCGTGATCAACGTGGCCGACCTTGTGTTTGCCGTCGACTCGGTGCCTGCGATCTTCCTGATCACCACCGATACGTTCATCGTCTATACGGCGAACATCATGGCGATCCTTGGCCTGCGGGCTTTGTATTTCGCGCTGGCCGCGCTGGTGCACCGCTTCCACTATCTGAAATATGCGCTGGCCGTGGTGCTGATCTTCATCGGTCTGAAGGGGTTCTACAGCTACTTCTTCGGCAAGTTCGACCCCTACCTGTCGCTGGCCATCACCATCGGCATCATCGCGGCGGGCATCTTCTACTCGCTGTGGAAGACCCGGAACGACCCGCCGGAAGGTGAGATTCCCGCGGAATGACGGCGGACAGGACGATGGACAGGGGGCGCTTCGGCGCCCCTTTTTCCTGTCTTGAACCTGTGCGGCTTTGGTCTATGGTCGCCGATACCTCGGGGTGCCCGGGCCGCAAGGCCGGGGCTGAGATGCGCAAGCGGACCCGTTGAACCTGAACCGGATCATACCGGCGGAGGGAAGGTGCATCGGTTCCCCCTGTGCCCGACCATCCGTCGCAACAGAAGGAAGCGAAGATGCGACTTTCCCTTGCGGCGTGCTTCACCTGTGCGGCGCTGCCCGCCCTGGCTGAAACGCCCGTCCTGACCGTGCTGACCTATGACAGCTTCACCTCGGAATGGGGCCCCGGCCCGGCGGTGGAAAAGGCCTTTGAAGAGGCCTGTGCCTGCGATCTGCAATTCGTGGCGGCAGGCGACGGTGCGGCACTGCTGGCCCGGCTGCAGCTGGAAGGGGCGTCCTCTCCGGCCGATGTGGTGCTGGGGCTGGATACCAATCTGACCGCCGCGGCCGCGGCGACCGGACTTTTTGCCCCGCACGACCAGCCCGCGGCCACCGGACTGCCGGTTGCCTATGACGACCCGCTGTTCCTGCCCTATGACTGGGGCTGGTTCGCCTTCGTCTATGACAAGACGAAGCTGCCGGAACCGCCGGCGAGCTTCGAGGCGCTGGCCGCATCCGACGTGTCGGTTGTCATTCAGGACCCGCGGTCTTCGACCCCCGGGCTTGGCCTGCTGATGTGGGTGAAGGCGGCCTATGGCGATAAGGCTGCCGATATCTGGGGCGGTCTGGCCGACAATATCGTCACCGTCACCCCCGGCTGGTCCGAAGCCTATGGCCTGTTCCTTGAGGGTGAGGCGGATATGGTCCTGTCCTACACCACCTCGCCCGCCTACCACCGGATTGCCGAACAGGACGAGACCAAGGATTGGGCGCCCTTTGCCGAAGGGCATTACCTGCAGGTCGAGGTGGCGGGTGTGCTGGCGGCCTCGGACCAGCCGGAGCTGGCGCGGGCGTTTCTGGCCTTCACCCAGTCGCCCGCGTTCCAGTCGGTGATCCCCGAGACGAACTGGATGTATCCCGCGGTTGAAACCACACTGCCCCAGGGGTTTGAGACGGCACGGCCCGAAACCTCGCTCCTGCTCTCGGCGGATGAGGCGGCTTCGCTGCGCGATGCCGCGCTGACGGAATGGCAAGCGGCGCTGGCGCGATAGGGGCCGCGGCCCTTCTTCTGGTCATCGCGCCCCTGGGTGCGGTGGTCCTGCATGCGGGCGGGTTGTCTCTGTCCGCCGCCGATTTGGCGGCGCTGCGCTTCACGCTGCTGCAATCGGTGCTGTCGGCGCTGTTGTCGGTGGCGCTGGCCGTGCCTGTGGCCCGTGCACTGGCGCGCAGGCGGTTCCCGGGGCGCGGGCTGCTGATCACCCTGATGGGGGCGCCGTTCCTGCTGCCCGTCATCGTGGCGGTCCTTGGTCTGTTGGCGGTTTTCGGGCGCGCGGGCCTTCTGAATGATCTGCTGGCCGCCGCGGGGCTGGGGCGCCTTTCGATCTACGGGCTGCAGGGCGTTCTTCTGGCGCATGTCTTCCTGAATCTGCCCCTTGCCACAAGGATGATCCTGCAGGGCTGGCAATCCATCCCGGCCGAGCGGTTCCGGCTGGCCGAGAGCCTGTCTTTCCGCCCCGGCGACATCGCCCGTCATATCGAACGCCCGATGCTGGCCAAGGTGCTGCCCGGGGCGCTCGCCACGGTCTTTGCGATCTGCCTGACCTCGTTCGCCGTGGCGCTGACGCTTGGTGGGGGCCCCAGGGCCACCACGCTGGAGCTGGCGATTTATCAGGCTGTGCGGTTTGAGTTCAATCTTGGCCATGCGGCCGGGCTGGCACTGGTGCAGGCGGGCTTTGGCGGCGCGGCTGCGCTTCTGGCCTGGCGGCTGGCGCAGGGCACCGGATTCGGCGCGGGGATGGACCGCGCTCTGCCTTTGCGCCCGCCGGGAGGGTGGCACCGGCTGGCGGATGCCGCGGTGCTGCTGCTGGCGGGGGCCTTCCTGCTGCTGCCGCTGCTGGCACTGGCGGTGCGGGGGGTGCCGGGGTTGTCCGATCTGCCCGCCTCGGTCTGGCCTGCGGCGGGCAGGTCCGTCGCGGTGGCCCTGATCTCCACCGCCGTGGTGGTGCCCGCGGCGCTGTCGCTTGCATTGGCCAGTGCCCGGGGTGCCGGCCGCTGGATCGAGCTGGCGGCGGTGTTGCCGCTGGCCCTGTCCGGGCTGGTGCTGGGAACGGGGCTTTTCCTGCTGGTGCAGCCTGTGCTGCCGCCCACAAGGCTGGCGCTGCCGGTGACGGTGCTGGTCAATGCGCTGATGACGCTGCCTTTTGCCTTTCGCCTGATCCTGCCCGAGGCGCAGGTGCTGGTGCAGGACTACGGCCGCCTTGCCGCCTCGCTGGACCTGCGCGGCTGGCCCGCGCTGCGGTATCTGGTGCTGCCCCGGCTGGCCCGGCCCCTGGGATTTTCCGCGGGGGTGGCCTCGGCCCTGTCGATGGGCGATCTTGGGGTGATCGCGCTGTTTGCCGACCGGCAGGAGGCGACCTTGCCCCTGATGGTCCAGCATCTGACCGCGGCCTACCGCACGCAGGCGGCAGCGGGGGCAGCACTTTTGCTGGTGGGGCTGAGCTTCGCCTTGTTCTGGGCTTTCGATGCAGGGGGGCGCCGTGCTGCAGCTTGACCATCTGGTGCTGGAACAGGATGACTTTCGCCTGACGGCCAACTGGTCGGTGCCCAAGGGTCTGCGGGTGGCTCTGATCGGGCCGTCGGGTGCGGGGAAGTCCACGCTGCTGTCGGCGATTGCCGGGTTCTTCGCACCGACTTCGGGCCGTGTCCTTTGGGACGGGCAGGACCTTTCCGCGCTGCCACCGGGCCAGCGTCCGCTCTCGGTCCTGTTTCAGGACCAGAACCTGTTTCCGCATCTGACCGTGGCGCAGAACCTTGGTCTGGGGCTGCGGCCCGACCTGCGCCTGTCCACGGCCGAGAAGGCGCGGGTCGAGGACGCGCTGGACCGGGTGGACCTGCTTGGCATGGGCGGGCGGAAACCGGCACAGCTGTCGGGTGGTCAGGCCAGCCGGGCGGCACTGGCGCGGGTCCTGCTGCGGGCGCGGCCGCTTCTTCTGCTGGACGAGCCGTTCTCGGCCCTTGGTCCGGCGTTGAAGGACGAAATGCTGGCGCTTCTGGCAGAGGTCGCGTCCGAGACGGCGGCAACGGTTCTGATGGTGACCCATGCGCCGGGCGAGGCGCGGGCCTTTGCGCAGCAGACGGTGCTGGTGGCCGATGGCGCGGCCGCGCCGCCGATGCCGACATTGCGGCTGTTCTCCGATCCGCCGCCCGCGTTGCGCGCCTATCTGGGCAGTGGTCCAGCCTGAACACATGGGCCGGCAATGCAAAAGCCCCGCCAGTGGCGGGGCTTTCGGTTTTTTGTAGCCGGGGCCCGGATCAGGCGGTGAATTCCTTGCCCTTCACCTTGGCCCACAGCTTCTTGTTGGTCAGATACAGCAGCACGGACAGGCCGATCAGGAAGATCACCGCCACGAAGCCAGCCTGCTTGCGCGCCATCAGCTTCGGTTCGGCCGACCACATCAGGAAGGCCGAGACATCGGTGGAAATCGCATCCAGCGTGGTCGGGCTGCCGTCCGCGAAGGTGACGCTGTCATCCGACAGGGGCGGGGGCATCGAGATCCAGCCGCCCGGGAAGGCGTGGTTCTCATAGAAGGTGGTGCCGGCTTCTTCCTTGGTCTCACCGGTGTAGCCGGTCAGGATCGCATGGATGTATTCCGGACCGCCGATGCCCTTGGTCAGCTGGTTGATCCCGGTGCCATAAGGCCCGTGGAACCCGGCGCGGGCCTTGGCCATCAGCGAAAGGTCCGGTCCCATTCCCAAACCCGAGCGGGCGGGGAACTTGTCGGTCCATTCGCGCGGACGCGATTCGCCGCCCGGCAGTTCCACATCGTCCAGGTTTGCCGCATAGGCGCGGACCTGATCGGGGGGCAGGGCGGGGCCGCCCTCATCCGCAAGGGTGCGGATGGGGACGAATTTCATGCCGTGGCAGGCCGAGCAGACTTCGGTGTAGACCTGCAGGCCACGCTGAAGCTGGAATTCGTCGAACTTGCCGAACGGACCTTCGAAGCTGAAGTCGATGTCCTCGATATGCCCGGCTTCGGTGCCAGCGGCCATGGCGGCGCCCGAAAGGGCCAGCGCCGAGGTGGCTGCGAGAATGATCTTGCGGAACATTTGCATCAGATCCTTGTCCTCACTCGGCCGCGTGCGGGTAGTGCGATTTGAAATCTTCCTCGATCGTAGCCGGCTGCGGCAGCGGCTTTTCGATGACGCCCAGCAGCGGCAGGATGATCAGGAAGTAGGCGAACCAGTAGGCCGAGGCGATCAGCGAGATCGTGGCATAGGGTTCTTCGGCGGGCATGGCACCGCACCACATCAGCACCACAAAGTCGATGCAGAGAAGGGCGAACCACCATTTGAACATCGGACGATACTTGCCCGACCGCACCGAGGAGGTATCCAGCCACGGCACCAGCGCCATGCACAGGATCGCGCCGAACATCGCCACCACGCCAAAGAACTTGGCGTCGACGATGCCGAAGGTGATCCATTCGGCGGCGATCACGACCCAGACATCGGCGGTGAAGGCGCGCAGGATGGCGTAGAACGGCAGGAAGTACCATTCCGGCACGATATGGGCCGGGGTGGCGAGGGGGTTCGCCTCGATATAGTTGTCGGGGTGGCCAAGGAAGTTCGGCATGAAGCCGACGACCGCGAAGAACACGGCCAGGATCACGGCCAGCGCGAACAGGTCCTTGATCACGTAGTAGGGCCAGAAGGGCACGGTGTCCTTCTTGGCGGCTTCCTTCGACTCGCGCCGCACTTCCACGCCGGTCGGGTTGTTGTTCCCGGTGGTGTGGAAGGCCCAGATGTGCACGGCGACCAGCGCCGCGATCACGAAGGGCAGCAGATAGTGCAGCGAGAAGAAGCGGTTCAGCGTGGCATTGTCCACGGCCGGCCCGCCCAGCAGCCAGGTCTGCAGCGTCTCGCCGATGCCGGGGATCGCGCCGAAGAGGCCGGTGATCACGGTGGCGCCCCAGAAGGACATCTGACCCCAGGGCAGAACGTAGCCCAGGAAGCCGGTGGCCATCATCAGCAGATAGATCAGCATGCCGACGATCCATGTGATCTCACGCGGGGCCTTGTAGCTGCCGTAGTAGAGACCGCGGAAGATATGCAGATAGACGGCAAAGAAGAACAGCGAGGCGCCGTTCGCATGCAGATAACGCAGCATCGTGCCGCCGTTCACGTCACGCATGATATGCTCGACCGAGGCGAAGGCCAGATCGACATGCGGCGTATAGTGCATCACCAGCACGATGCCGGTGACGATCTGCAGCGCCAGACAGAAGGCAAGGACGATGCCCCAGATCCACATCCAGTTCAGGTTCTTGGGCGTGGGGATCATCAGGGTGTCATAGGCCAGCCCCAGAATGGGCAGGCGCTTGTGAACCCATTTTTCAATGCCCGACTTGGGCTCGTAATGGTCGTGCGGAATTCCGGCCATGTCTTGCTACCTCAGCCCAGAAGGATGGTGGTGGCGTCGGTGAACTGGGCCACCGGCACATTCAGGTTGCGGGGCGCCGGTCCTTTGCGGATGCGGCCCGCGGTGTCGTAGTGCGACCCGTGGCAGGGGCAGAACCAGCCGCCGAATTCGCCCGCGCCATTGCCCAGCGGAACACAGCCCAGGTGGGTGCAGACGCCCATCATCACCAGCCATTCGCCCGCTTCGTCCAGCGTGCGGTTGGTGTCCGAGGCATCGGCGCCCGGCTTGTTGTTGTTCTCGGCGCCCTGGTCGATCAGATCGCCCAGGTTCACCGCCCGTGCCGCCTCGATCTCTTCGGGGGTGCGGCGGCGGATGAACACGGGCTTGCCGCGCCATTTCACCGTCAGCTGCGTGCCGACTTGAACGCCGGACACATCGACATAGATCGATGCAAGCGCGCGCGTGTCGGCCGAGGGGTTCATCTGGTTCACCAGAGGCCAGACGGCGGCCCCGGTGGCGACAACGCCGGCCCCGGCGGTGGCGTAGTACAGGAAATCGCGGCGGGTGCCTGCGTGGTCTTCTGCGTGGGACACGAGTTCCTCTCCCTGGCAAGGCCGCGAGGCGCGACCATGAATAGCGGGGGTGGGCGGAGACCCGCCTACCCTGTCCGCGGCGGTTTTAGACAAGGCGCACGGGATCGTCCAGCGGACATTCGGGCGCAGTTGCCGCAGGTGCAATCTTCGCGGCCGATGGTGTCGCAGATGCCGCAGCCGCCCATGGTCAGGCCTGCGGAACGGTGGCGGCCATTGCGGGGCGGGCGGAGAATTCGGCCTCCCATGCGGCAAGGTCGGGGTGGGCGGCCCGCCAGGCCCGGCCGGAATGGCGGAAATCCAGATAGCCAAGCGCGCAGCCCACGGCGATCTGGCCCATGTCCAGCGGCCCGTAGAGGTGATCCATCCAGCGCGTTTCCAGCGCATCCATCGCGCGCGCGATCTTGGCCCATTGCGCTTCGACCCAGGGGACGAAGCGGATGTCCTCGGGGCGGATGCGGGTTTCGTAGATCATCAGGACCGCCGCTTCCATCATGCCGTCGCCGGTCGCCTCCAGCGTCAGGGTCTGCCACAGGCGCGGCGCGGGCGGGTAAAGCGTGCCTCCCGCCAGATCGTTCAGATAGCGGCAGATCACCCGGCTGTCATAGAGCGGGAGACCGTCATCGGGAATCAGTGCGGGGATCTTGCCCAAAGGGTTGTGGTCCACCGGCAGGCTGCCCGGCTCCACCGGATGGCCCGAGGCGCCGATCTCTTCGATGCCGGTCAGGCCGGTTTCGGCAATGACCACGCGCACCTTGCGCACGAAAGGCGAGGCGGGGGCGGCGTAAAGCTTCATGCCTGCCGCTCCCGCAGGCGCAGACGGGCCACAAGGCCGGCGTCCAGCTCCCATTCGCGGCCGCGGAAGCGGATCACCCGGCGCAGGCGGGCGGTGGCGTTGGTCTGGCCCTGCGGTTGCCGCTGCTGCGGGCGGCGCAGCGTCAGCCCCTCGTCCAGATCATCCAGCGCATCCTCGGCCCGCTGATCCAGACGGCCGGGATGGCTGTTCGACAGGACCCACCGGCCGGCGGCATAGCCGGCCATGGCTGCGGCGCCCAGACGAAGGGCGATGGGGAAAAGGGGCAGGGGCATGGCGACCTCGTATTCGGACCCGGGCGGACAGGGCGAATCGTAGGCGCAAGGGGCCGGGGTGTAAACGGAAAGGATCAGTCCGTTGCGTCCGGCAGGCCGCGCATCAGTGCGGCAATGGCCACCGCCCCCGCATCACCTGCGGCCAGCGCCGTTGCCGCACGGGCGCGGATCTCCGGCGTCTTGTTCTGGTTCAGCTTCCATGTCCCGTCCGTGGTGGCCACCGACAGCCGGAACGGCAGGATCATCCGCATCATCCGCTCCATGGCGCCTTCGGACATCTTGGCCGAGGTCCACGGCGCCTTGCCCGCAATCCGGCCCTCATGCTCGGCCGACAATTCGTCCAGATGGGCGCGCAGCGCCTCGGGCGGCAGGGGCGACAGCATGCCGCGCAGATGAACGGCCACGTAATTCCACGTCGGCACCTGATCGGGCACCTCGGCATGGGGGCCATACCAGTCGGGCGAGACATAGGCATCGGGGCCGGAAAGGATCAGCGCCGCCGCCGCCGGCAGCGCGGCCCGCGCGATGGGGTTCGACCGCGCCAGATGCAGATCGGCCGTGGTGCCATCCGCCGACAGGACAAAGGGCACATGCGCGGCCAGCGGCCCCTCGTCCCCGTTGACGGTCAGCACACCGAAGCCGCGCTGCCGCGCGAAGGAAAGGTTCGCATCGGCCGGGGTCTGGCGGAAGGCGGGATTGGGATGCATGCCGGATGTCCGAAAAAGAAGAAACCGCCGCTGGTTTCCCGGCGGCGGTCCTGTGAATCCGTATCGCTGGAAGCCTCAGCCCTGACGGGCTTTGTAGCGCTTCTGCGTCTTGTTGATCACGTAGACCCGGCCTTTGCGGCGCACGATCTGGCAATCGCGGTGACGCGTCTTCAGCGAACGGAGCGAGTTCGCAACTTTCATGGCTCTCTCCTTCCCTTCGCGGCGCATCACGCGCCAGTTCTGACCCGTGCCCCTTGCGGAGCGTCGAATGGTGGGCGGTACTGGGATCGAACCAGTGGCCACTACGATGTCAACGTAGTGCTCTACCGCTGAGCTAACCGCCCACAACGACGCGCGTTCCTCCCTCGTCCCCCCGTTCAAAACGAAAAGGACGCGGGCTGTCCGCGTCGGCGTGGGGGGGTCTATAGCCAGACTCGACAGAAGCTGCAAGGGGGTATGGCGCGGGCCATGCAGCCTGTTGTTCTTGCGGCAAAGCCCATTCGCACGGCATGCTGCACAGAAGATGACAGGCCTTCGCACGACAACCGATTCGTATCACCTGACGCGGCCGGCGGAGGTTTCCGTTCCGCTGGTCCTGTCCTCTCCGCATTCCGGGCAGGAGTATCCGGCCGATTTTCTGGCCCGCAGCCAGCTGGACCGGCTGGCGATCCGGTCGTCCGAGGATGCCTTTGTCGATCAGCTGTTTGGCGATGCGCCCGCGGCAGGCGCCCCCCTGCTGGCGGCGCGTGTGCCGCGCGCCTTTCTGGACCTGAACCGCTCCGCCGAGGAGCTGGACCCCGCCGTGGTTGAGGGGATCGAGCGGACGTCCCACAATCCGCGCATTTCCTCGGGCCTTGGGGTGGTGCCCCGGGTGGTTGCCGGCGGGCGGGCGATCTATTCGGGCAAGCTGTCCCGGGTCGAGGCCGACTGGCGCATCCAGCGCTACTGGCACCCCTGGCACCGCATGCTGCATATGCTGATCGAAGAAACCCGTGCGCGTTTTGGGCAGGCGGTGCTGCTGGATTGCCATTCGATGCCGCATGAGGCGATCGAGGTGCAGGCCCGCGCCGGCTCCCGTCCGGCCGAGGTGGTGCTGGGCGACCGTTTCGGCGCCTCGGCCGGGCGCGATGTGATGGACCGGGTGGAGGCCGCATTCGTGGCGGCCGGTCTGCGAGTTGCGCGCAATTCGCCTTTTGCAGGGGCCTATATCACCCAGACCTACGGCCGCCCTTCGCGCAATGTGCATGCCATTCAGGTCGAGATCGACCGGGCGCTTTATATGGACGAGGCCCGGATCGAGCCTCGTGCCGATTTTCAGCTGTTCCGCGGCAGGATCAGCGATGTGATCGCGCGGATTGCCGGAGACCTGCGGCAGCAAAACCCGCTGGCCGCCGAATAGGTCAGACTTCCAGGGATTCTGCCGATTGGCCCGACGCCAGCGCTTCCGAGAACCAGCGCGGCTTGCGGCCGCGGCCGGACCAGGTGTCGGCCGGATTGGCCGGATTGGCATATTTCGCCACCGAGGCCGATTTCTTGCGTGCGGGCTGAAGTCCGGTCAGTTCCGCAAGGGTAAAGCCCAGTTCGCGGGCTTTTTCTTCCAGCTGGTCCAGTGCCTTCTTTTTGACACGATCTTCGAACGAACCGATGGCTTTTGCTACCCGAGATTGAAGATCCTTCAACTCTTTCAGCGAAAGGTTTTCAAGGTCATAGGACATCCGCGTTTCCTTCCACGGTTGATGTGGGGCCGATTAAAGGCATTCGGAAAGGTGATGCAAATGTTAATTGCCTATTTCGGGCTGCGCTTTGCCAGAATGCGCTGCAATGTTCGCCGGTGCATATTCAGCCGCCGCGCCGTTTCCGAAACGTTCCGGTCGCACATCTCATAGACGCGCTGGATATGTTCCCAGCGGACCCGATCCGCAGACATCGGATTTTCGGGTGGCAGCGGCAGCGCCTCGCCCCGGGCCAGAAGGGCATTCGTCACGTCATTGGCATCGGCGGGCTTTGACAGGTAATCGGTGGCGCCGATCTTCACCGCAGCCACCGCCGTTGCAATGGCGCCGTATCCGGTCAGCACCACGATGCGGCAATCGGGGCGCTTTTCGCGCAGCGCCTCGACCACATCCAATCCGTTGCCATCCTCCAGCCGCAGGTCGACCACCGCATAGGCGGGCGGGCGGCTTTGCGCGATCAGCCGCCCGGCGGCCACGCTTTCGGCGGTCTCCGGAAGGAAACCGCGTTTTTCCATCGCCTTGGCCAGACGTTTCACGAAAGGTTCGTCGTCATCGACCAGAAGCAGCGTGCGGTCGGGGCCGATCAGCGCCTCGAAATCCTCGGTCATGTCCGGTCACCCTTTCGTTCT
Source organism: Neotabrizicola sp. VNH66 (assembly GCF_049445895.1). Lineage (NCBI taxonomy): Bacteria > Pseudomonadati > Pseudomonadota > Alphaproteobacteria > Rhodobacterales > Paracoccaceae > Neotabrizicola > Neotabrizicola sp. VNH66. The sequence goes on along the minus strand of NZ_JBMSDW010000002.1, from coordinate 163,304 downwards.
CGCAGCCCGGCAAGGCTAATGTTGTTTTCCGGCCGGGTCAATTTACCCGGCCGAAGCCTCCAGCATGCAGCTGACGCCCTGGGCCACCTCTTCCGCGGGGGCGCCATGCTTGTAGAAATCGGCAAAGCCGATGCCGGGCAGCATCAGATAGGTGAAGGCGGAATGATCCATCAGGTAATATTCGTCATCGCCTTCCTGCTTTTTGTAATAGACGCGATAGGCCTTCGCGGCGGCGGCGATCTGTTCGGCCGATCCGCTGAGCCCGACGGCATCGGGATGGATGTTCTGCGCGAATTCTCCGGACAGCTGCGGCGTATCGCGGTCAGGATCAATGGTGATGAAAAGCAGGTTCACCTTCTGGCCCTTCTCGGCCAGAAGATCCGCAACATCGGCATTGCGCGACATATCCAGCGGGCAGACATCGGGGCAGAACGTATAGCCGAAATAGACCAGCGTCGGCCCGGTCAGCACATCCTTTTCGGTGACGGTTGCCCCGTCCTTGTTGACCAGTGTGAACGGCCCGCCGATATCGGCCCCGCCGACCTGGCCCGTGCGGCACTGGGCCAGCACATCGCCGTTCGATTTTCCGCCGAAGAACGCATAGCCGGCCATGCCGGCCAGTGCCACGACCGCCACCGCCGCCGCAGACAGCGCATAGACTTTGCTCATCCCGAATTCCTTTCGCATCGCAGACCGCGGGTGCCGGCCGGGATTGAACCCGGGCGCGCCGACCCTTAACACGTCAGATGACGGGCAGGGAACCCGGAGGCAATGCGGCAGATCGGCAGGGACGGCATCTTCGGGGCAGGGCGTGCGGGCGGGGCGATCCGTCTGCGCACGCTGATCCTGTCGCGCTGGCTTGCCATCGGCGGGCAGCTGGCCGCGCTTACCGTGGCAGAGCGCTGGTTCGGCCTGCGGCTGGAGCTGGGGCTGTGCTATTTGGCCGTGGGCGCCTCGATCATCGTCAACCTCGTCTCGGTCTTCATCTACCCCGAGAACAAGCATCTGTCCGAGCGGGAGGCGCAGCTGATGCTGCAGTTCGACCTTGCGCAGCTGTGCTTTCTGATCTTCGCCTCGGGCGGGCTTACCAATCCCTTCGCGCTCTTGATCCTGGCGCCGGTTACCATTTCGGCCAGCACGCTTGGCCTTCGCTCCACGCTGGTGCTTGGCGCCTCGGCGATCATGATGATCTCGGTGATCGGGCGGTTCGCCTATCCCATCCTGCTGGCGGACGGCACCCCGCTGACGGTGCCGCCGCTGTTCGAATTCGGCTATTGGCTGGCGATCGTCACCGGGCTGGTGTTCCTTGGCGTCTATGCGCATCGCGTGGCGACGGAGACGCGCGCCATGTCCGATGCGCTTCTGGCCACGCAGATGGCCTTGGCGCGGGAACAGAAGCTGACCGATCTGGGCGGCGTGGTGGCCGCCGCCGCGCATGAGCTGGGCACGCCCCTGGCCACGATCAAGCTGGTCAGCGCCGAGCTGATGAGCGAGCTTGAGGACCAGCCCGAGCTTCTGGAGGATGCCCGGCTGATCCGCGATCAGGCGGATCGCTGCCGCGATATCCTGCGTGGCATGGGGCGGGCCGGAAAGGACGATCTGCACATGCAGCAGGCGCCCCTTGGCACGCTGCTGCATGAGGCGGCCGAACCGCATCTCTCACGCGGCAAAGAGGTGATCTTCACCCTGACCCCCGGTCCCGGCGCCGAAGAGAAACAGCCCGTGGTGCTGCGCCGCCCCGAGATCGTGCATGGCTTGCGCAATCTGGTGCAGAATGCGGTGGATTTCGCGCAGGCCCGGGTCTGGGTCGATGCCGAATGGACGCGCACGGGGGTGACGGTGCGGATCGTCGATGACGGAGAGGGCTATCCCGCCAGCGTGATCGGCCGCATCGGCGATCCTTTCGTGCGCGCCCGCCGCGGCGATCAGGACCGCCGCCCGGAATATGAAGGCATGGGCCTTGGCCTTTTCATCGCCAAGACGCTGCTGGAACGCACCGGCGCGACGCTGACCTTTGCCAATGCCGCAGATCCGTTTCTGGCCCCGGACGAACGGCCCGAACGGCGCGGCGCCGTGGTGCAGGCCATCTGGCCTGCCAAGGAGATTCTGGCGCCTGCAGATTTGACAGCGGGGCCGAACAGGCTGATTCAGGACTGACCGGCGGCGACTGATTGGCAGCGACTGACCGGCGGCGACGGACAGACGGCCGGAATTAACGTCGCATTAACGATGCGTTCCCTAAGCTTTACCCAAAGCAAAGCCCCGGGGGACGGGATGGTGTTTGACTGGACGCTGGCCGTGGGGCTGGTGATCACTGCCACGCTGATCGCAATGGCCAGCCTTGCCGCGATTTCCGCGCTGGCGCTGCGGCAGGCGCCGACGCCGGTCTCGGTCTTTTCCGGTCCTGTGACGGGCACCGTCTTTCTTTTCGACGGTGAGGCGCTGGTTGATGCCACACCGGAAGGGCGGGCGCTTCTTGCCGGCGCGCTGGCCTCCGGCGGGCCGTGGTTCCGGTTGCTTGCGCGGCTGGAGCCCCTGTTCCCCGGCCTGACCCCCCGGCTGGACGGGCTGGGGCGGGAGGGCGGCTTTCTCCTGTCCTCGGCGCCGCAGGTGGACCCGCCGCTGCTGATCCGCGCAGAATCCCTGGGCGGGCTGACGCGGCTTACATTGCTGGAGGGGGGTGACAGGGGGGCCGCGCAGGTCGCGGCGGCGGCGCAGCTTGCGGTGGAGGCGGAGCTGGCTCTGCTGCGCCAGATCGTGAACCATGCGCCGGTCCCGGTCTGGCGCACCTCTGCCGGAGGCGAGGTGATCTGGGCTAATGCCCCCTATCTGGATGCCGCCGCCGCGCTGCTGCCGCCGGGCCGGGAACTGCCATGGCCGCTGCCCCGCCTGTTCGATACCGCGGGCCTGCAGCCGGTCCGGACGGCCGAGCGGCGTCTGCTGCGGCTGCCCGATGCTTTGCACTGGTATGACGTGATCTCGTATCCGGACGGGCCGGATCAGCTGCATTACGCTCTTCCGGCCGACCGGCTGGTTCAGGCCGAAACCAGCCTGCGCGATTTCATGCAGACGCTGACCAAGACCTTTGCGCAATTGCCCATCGGTCTGGCGATCTTCGACCGCAACCGCGTGCTGCAGATGTTCAACCCCGCGCTGATCGACCTGACCGGCGCGCCCGCGGAATTCCTGATCGCGCGGCCCACATTGGCGCTGATGCTGGATCACATGCGCGAAGGCGCGATGATCCCCGAACCGCGCGATTACCGCAGCTGGCGCCGTCAGATCGTCGAAATGGAAGAGGCTGCGGCCTCCGGCCTGTTCGAGGAGACATGGAGCCTGCCGTCAGGGCGCACCTATCGTGTGACCGGCCGGCCGCATCCGAACGGGGCACTGGCCTTCATGATCGAGGATATCTCGACCGAGGTGTCCCGCACCCGCCGCTACCGGGCCGATCTGGAACTGGGTCAGGCGGTCATCGACGCCATGGCCGATGCGGTGGTGGTCTTTGCCCAGGACGGGGCGGTGGCCATGACGAACACCGGAGCGCGGCGGCTGTGGGGCGATGAGATTGCCACCACATTCTCGGAGCGGGGTGAGCCTGCGGCCGTATCCCTCTGGCGGCAGATGACGGCGCCCACGCTGTTATGGAACGATCTGGCGGTGTTCATCGGCAGCTTCGCCCCGCGCGAGCCGTGGGAGGGAGAGGTCCGCCTGACCGATGGCCGCCTGCTGGAATGCCGGGTGTCGCCGCTGCCGCAGGGGTCGACGCTGGTGGTGTTCCGCAGCCCCGTTCCGCGCGGGGTCGCAGCGGGGGGCGAAGAGCAGGCCATCATGATCGCCTGATGCCGACGGCTACCTGTTGCCGCCGCTGCGGTCCGGCGACTGCCGATCCGGGTGATCGCACCGGGGCTGCGGCGCACGGGCCTGCCCGTCCTGCCCTGCGTCAAGGTCCTGACCCATGGCCCATGCCGGTCTTCCCCGCCCCGCAAGACAGGCGTTGTCTGCCCCGGTCCCGTGTCATTTCGGCGGGCCGGAGGGAAGGGCCGTCGCGGGGCCCCCGGCGGCTTGCGCCTGCGGATGCAGCGGCTAGACTCGGTATCATGTCCGCCAGCCCTACCCCTCCGGTCCTTGACCTCGTCCTGCCTGATGAAGAGGCTGCCCGCATCTTCGGTGCGCGTCTCGGGCTTTGCCTGCGGGCCGGGGATACGGTCCTGCTGTCCGGCCCGGTCGGGGCGGGCAAGTCACATCTGGCCCGCGCCGCGATCCGCGCCCGTGCCGGGGCCGAGATTGACGTGCCCTCGCCCAGCTTCACGCTGGTGCAGACCTATGACACCCCGGGTGCCGAGGTCTGGCATGCCGATCTCTACCGTCTGACCCATCCTTCCGAGGTTGAGGAACTTGGCCTGACCGAGGCCATGACCGCCGCCATCGTGCTGATCGAATGGCCGGATCGTCTGGGCGCCGCAACGCCGCCTTCTGCCATCCGGCTGGAGCTGAGCGTTGAGGGGGAGGGGCGGCGCCTGCGGCTTTGCGGTCCCGCGCGGCTGCTGGACTGTCTCAGGGCCGGGGCCTTGGCATGACCGCGGCGCGTGCGGCGCAGATTACCGCTTTTCTGGCGGCTGCTGGTTGGGGCAATGCGGCGCGCAGCCATCTGGCGGGCGATGCCTCGGCCCGGCGGTATGAGCGTCTGGCCCGCAACGGTGCCCGGGCGGTGCTGATGGATGCTCCGCCCGGCTGCGGCGATGATGTGGCGGATTTCGACCGCATCTCGCGCCATCTGGCGGGGCTGGGCCTGTCGCCGCCGGTGACCTTTGCCGTCGATCCGGCGGCAGGGCTGATGCTGCTGGAAGATCTGGGCGATGATCTTTTCACCGATGTGGTGGCGCGGGATCCGGCCGCCGAAGCGCCGCTTTATCTTGCCGCGGGTGAGGTGCTGCTGACCCTGCAGGCCGCCCCCCCGCCACTGCCGCTGCCCGATCTGTCGGCGGAAGACTGGGCCAGAAGTGCGTCTCTGGCCCCGGAATTCTATGCCCGCGCCGTCACCGGCACCGCACCGGAGGGGCACGGGCTGGAACAGGCGCTGGCCGCCGCGCTGCGCGCCCATGCCGACGGGCCGCGGGTTCTGATCCTGCGGGATTATCACGCGGGCAATCTGCTGTGGCTGCCGGAACGCCGGGGTGCGGCGCGTGTGGGGCTTTTGGATTTCCAGCTGGGTCAGCTGGGCCAGCCGGAATATGATCTCGTCTCGCTGTTGCAGGATGCCCGCCGCGATGTGGCGCCCGCGACCGAGGCTGCGGTGATGCAGCGCTTTGCTGCCGCGCGGGGGCAGACGGTGGAGGCGATTGCCCCGGCCTGTGCCGCGCTTGGTGCGCTCAGGGCGCTGCGCATTCTGGGGATCTTCGCGCGGCTGTGCCTCGTGGCCGGAAAAGACCGCTATCTGGTGCATCTGCCGCGGGTCTGGGATCAGCTGCAGCGCAACCTCTCCCATCCTGCGCTGGCGGATCTGCGGCAGGAATGCGCGATCCTGCCGCCGCCCAGTCCCGAAAACATCGAAAGAATCCGGTCCAGATGCGGCAGCGAACCTTCCCTCTGATGCTGTTCGCCGCCGGGTTCGGAACCCGGATGGGCGCACTGACGCAGACCCGGCCGAAGCCGCTGATCCCGGTCGCGGGGCGTCCGCTCCTGGACCGGGCGCTGGATCTGGCCGGGGAGGCCGGGGCCGCGCCGGTGGTGGTGAACGTCCACTACCTTGGCGCGCAGATCATGGACCATCTGGCGCCGCGGGCGGAGGTGCGGATCAGCGACGAAAGCGCGGAGATTCTGGAAACCGGCGGTGGCTTGCGCACGGCCCTGCCGCTTTTGGGTCAGGGGCCGGTGATGACGCTGAACCCCGATGTGGTCTGGCGCGGCCCCAACCCGCTGTCCCTTCTGGCCGAAGCCTGGGAGCCGGAGCGGATGGATGCGCTTTTGCTGGTGAAAGACCGGGCGGGTCTGCCCGGACGCCGCGGCAATGCCGATTTCACCTTGGCCGATGGCCACATCAGCCGCGCCACCGGAGAAGAGGGCGTGGTCTATCTGGGCGCACAGATTCTGCGGCCCGGTGGGCTTGCCGATATTCCGCAGCGGGTCTTCTCGCTCAACCTCCTTTGGGACCGGATGATCGCCGCGGGCCGGGCGTTCGCGCTGATCTATCCCGGGGACTGGTGCGATGTGGGCAGCCCCGAGGGGTTGGCCGAGGCCGAGACGATGCTGGCCCCGGGACCAACAGCATGAGGTTGGGCCCTGCGGATATGCGGCTGTTCGGCCTGCCGCCCGGCGCGGATTTTCCCGAGCGGCTGGCGACCGGGCTGCTGGAGCGGCTGTCGGGCACACCGCCCGAAGCGCTGGCCCGGGTGACGTTGTTCCTGAACACCCAGCGTCTTCGCCGCCGTTTGCGCACGGCCTTCATGGCGGGCGGGGCCACGCTGCTGCCCCGGATGCGGCTGGTGTCGGAGCTGGGGGCCGATCCGCTGGTGGCGCCTGCCGGGCCTTCGGTCTCGTCCCTTGGGCGGCGGCTGGAGCTGGCGGTGCTGATCGGCCGCCTGCTGGAGGCCGAGCCGGACCTTGCGCCGCGGTTCGCGCTATATGATCTGGGCGATTCCCTTGCCGCGCTGATGGATGAGATGCGCGCCGAGGATGTCCCGCCCGAGCGGCTGATGCAGATGAACCTTGAGGCACATGCCGCGCATTGGTCGCGGACGCGGCGGTTCATCGAACTGGTCGAACGGTTTTTCGGCACCTCGGCCGCCCCTGATGCCGAGGCACGGCAGCGGTTGGCCACGCTGGCGCAGATCGCGCGCTGGCGGGCAGCACCCCCCGCCGATCCGGTGATCGTGGCCGGCTCCACCGGGTCGCGCGGGACGACCGCGCTTCTGATGCGGGCGGTGGCGGGGCTGCCGCAGGGCGCATTGGTGGTGCCGGGCTATGATTTCGACCTGCCTGCCGCGGTCTGGGACAGTATGGATGCCGGGCCGGGAGCCGAGGATCATCCGCAGTTCCGCTATCGCAGGTTGATGCAGGCGCTGGATCTGGCGCCCGGTCAGGTGCTGCCGTGGCAGGATGCGCCGCCGCCCGATCCGCTGCGCAACCGGCTGGTCTCTCTGGCGTTGCGCCCTGCGCCCGTCACCGATCAATGGATCGCCGAAGGGCCGGGTCTGGGTGATCTGACACCGCTGGCCGACAGGGTCACGCTGGTCGAGGCGCCCGATCCCCGCAGCGAGGCGGGTGCCCTGGCCCTGTGCCTGCGGCAGGCGGTGGGGCAGGGGCGGCGCGTCGCGCTGATTTCGCCCGATCGCGATCTTGTCCGCCGCGTCACCGCCGCGCTGGACCGCTGGGGGATCCGGCCCGACGATTCCGGCGGACAACCGCTGCGGCATTCCGCGCCGGGGCGTCTGTTGCGGCTGGTGATGCGGGCCATGGGCACGCGGCCGATGGCGGATGAGCTGCTGGTTCTGTTGAAGCATCCATTGGCCTTTCGCGGCGGCGCCCGGGGGGAGCATCTGCTTCTGACGCGCAAGCTAGAACTGGAACTGCGCAGCAAAGGCCCGGCCTTTCCGGATCCGGCCTTTCTGCAAAGCTGGGCTGCGACCCAGCCCGAGGCGGATGCCGCCCTTTGGGGAGAGCGTCTGGGCCACTGGCTGGAGGATCTGGCGGCGACCGGCCCCGCCCCGCTGGCCGATCTGTCCGCCCGCCACCGCCGCCTGGCCGAGGCGCTGGTCCGCGGCACCGGAACCGAATCGGCGGCTTTGTGGGACCGTGCGGCCGGGCAGGATGCGCAGGCGGCGATGACGGAACTGGCGGAGCAGGCGCCTGCGTCGCTGGAACTGACGCCAGCGGCCTATGCCGAACTCTTCGATGCCATCCTCTCGCGCCGGCAGGTGCGCGAGGCGGTGACGGTGGATTCCAGGGTTGAGGTTCTGGGGGCGCAGGAAGCGCGGGTGCAGGGCGCCGATCTGGTGATCCTGTCCGGGCTGACCGAAGGCATCTGGCCCGCGCAGCCCGCGCCGGACCCGTGGCTGAACCGCAGGATGCGGATGGAGGCGGGGCTTTTGCTGCCCGAACGCCGGATCGGCCTGTCGGCGCATGATTTCCAGATGGCGATGGCGGCGCCCGAAATCGTGATCTCGCGTGCGGCGCGGGATGCCGAGGCGGAGACCGTGCCCTCGCGCTGGCTGAACCGGCTGACAAACCTGCTGGACGGGCTGTCCTCCAATGGCGGGCAGGCGGCGCTTGCGGGAATGCGGGCGAAGGGTCGGGCGCTTCTGGAACAGGCCGCTGCGCTGGAGCGACCGCTGCCTCTGCCGCGCGCGGGGCGCCCCGCGCCGCGCCCGCCTTTGGCCGACCGGCCGCAGCGTCTGTCGCTGACCGAGGTGGAGCGGCTGGTCCGCGACCCCTATGCGATCTATGCCCGCCATGTGCTGCGCCTGCGCCCGTTGTCGCCGGTGCGGCCCTTGGCCGATGCGCGGCTGCGGGGCGAGGTGCTGCACCGCGTGCCCGAGGCGTTCCTGCGCGGTGCCGTGCCTGCCGATCCCGCCGCGGCGGCGGACCGGCTGATGCAGATCACCGATGAGGTGCTGGCCGAAGCGGTGGCCTGGCCTGCCATGCGCGCGGTCTGGCGGGCGCGGATGGCGGACCTTGCGCTGCCCTTTGCCGAAAGCGTGCTTCAGGCCGGCCGGGTGCCCGTCGCGCTGGAGCGGAAGTATGAGATCGACATCCCGGGCCTGGATTTCCGGCTGGTGGGCAAGCCCGACCGGATCGACATGGGCGACGACGGCACCTTGCATATCGTCGATTACAAGACCGGCACCCCCCCCTCGCCCGAGCAACAGAAGAACTTTGCCAAGCAGCTGCATCTGGCCGCGGTGATGGCGCTTCTGGGTGCCTTCCCCGAAGTGGGGCCGCATGACCGGGTGGCCATCGCCTATGTGCAGCTGAAGCGGGACCTGAAGACCGTGGCCGCCACGCTGGAGGCGGAGGATCTGGCCCATGTGCTGGAGGAATTCCGGGCCCTGATCACCGCATGGCGCAATCCGCGCCGCGGCTATACCTCGCGCCGGGCGATGTTCGAAACCCGCGATCAGGGCGATTATGACGATCTGGCGCGCTATGGCGAATGGGATGTGACCGACGATCCCGCGCCCGAGGATGTGCCATGACCGCCGTTCCGCCCCCCGATCCCGCCAGCGCCGCGCAGATGGCGGCGGCTGACCCGTCGGCCAATGTCTGGCTGGTGGCCAATGCCGGATCGGGCAAGACCAAGGTGCTGACCGACCGGGTGGCGCGGCTTCTGCTGCGCGGCACCGATCCGCAGAACATCCTGTGCCTGACCTATACCAAGGCCGCCGCGGCCGAGATGCAGAACCGCCTCTTCCGCCGTCTGGGCGAATGGGCCATGGCCAGCGATGCCGCATTACGCGGCCATCTGGCCAAGCTGGGAGAGGGCAGGGCGCTGGCGCCCGAGGCGCTGGCGCTGGCGCGGCAACTGTTCGCCCGCGCCATCGAAACGCCCGGCGGCATCCGCATTCAGACCATCCACAGCTTCTGCGCAGGCCTTCTGCGCCGCTTTCCGCTGGAGGCGGGGGTCAGCCCTGCCTTTACCGAACTGGACGACCGTTCTGCCGCCCTGTTGCGCAGCGAGATTCTGGAGGAGATGAGCGAAGGTCCCGAGGCCCGGCTGTTCGAAGCGATCCTGTCCGAGGCGGGAGAGCGGGTGGATGACCTTCTGTCCCGCATCACCGCGCGCCGTGCCGATCTGCTGCAGGTGCCCGATGCGGGCGCGTTGCAGGCGGCCTTCGGCGTCCCGCAGGGGCTGGGGGCTGCGGGCCTTCTTGATCAGACCTTCGCGCCCGGCGATGCGCCCGCGCTGGCGGCGCTGATCCCGGCGCTGCGCGGCTCTTCCAAATCCACCGACCAGAAGGCCGGGGCGGTGCTGGCCGGGCTTGCCCCCCCCTGGGACATGGCGGATCTGGCCGTGATGGAGGGCGTTTTCCTGACCGGGGCCAGCGCGAAGGAGCCCTTCACCGCCAAGATCGGCAGTTTCCCGACCAAGGACACCCGCAACGGACTTGGCCCGGTGATGGACCAGATCGAGGGGCTGATGACCCGGATCGAGACGGCGCGTCCGCTGCGGCTGGCCTTGGCCGCGCAGGGCAAGGCACTGGCGCTGCACCGTTTTGCCGCAGCCTTCCTGCGCCGGTATGAGGCCGCAAAGGCCGTGCGCGGCTGGCTGGATTTCGACGATTTCATCAGCCATGCCACCGCGCTTCTGACCGATCCTTCGGTGGCGCCGTGGATCCTGTATCGGCTGGACGGCTCCATCGACCATGTGCTGGTGGATGAGGCGCAGGACACCAGCCCGCAGCAATGGCGGATCATCGCGGCGCTGACCGAGGAATTCACCGCAGGCGAAGGGGCGCGCGACGGGGACCGTTCGCTGTTCGTGGTGGGAGACAAGAAACAGTCGATCTATTCGTTTCAGGGCGCCGATGTGGTCGCCTTTGACGGCTGGAAAAGCCGCTTCGCCGGGGCTTTCGCGGGGGCTGGCCGTCCCTTGCAGGAAGAGCGGCTGGAATTCAGCTTCCGCTCCTCTTCGGCCATCCTTGATCTGGTGGACCGCAGCTTTGAAGGTCCGATGGAGACGGCTCTGGGCGGGGCTTTCCGGCACCGCCCCTTTCACAGCGCCATGCCCGGCCGGGTGGAAATCTGGCCGCCGGTGCCGAAGCCGGACAAGCCCGATCCCGCCGAATGGTTCGACCCCATCGACCTGCGGGGTGAGACGGATGCCGCCGTGGTGCTGGCGGGCCGGGTGGCGGACCGGATTGCCGGGCTGATCGCCGCGGGGGCGCAGATTCCCGATCCTGCCGCGCCGGGTGGGTTCCGCGCAGTCCGCGCCGGGGATTTCCTGATCCTTGTGCAGCGGCGCGGGGCGGTGTTTCAGGCGGTGATCCGCGCCTGCAAGGCCGCCGGTCTGCCGATTGCCGGGCCGGACCGGCTGTCCCTGACCGGGGAACTGGCGGTGCGGGATATCCTCGCGCTGCTGGCCTTCCTCGACACGCCCGAGGATGACCTGTCGCTGGCAACCGCCCTGCGCTCTCCGCTGTTCGGCTGGAGCGAGGCCGCGCTTTACCGGCTGGCCCGCCCGCGCCGCGGCTATCTGTGGGAGGCTTTGCGTCAGGCCGGCCCGTCCGAAACTTTGTCCGTGCTGGAGGACCTGCGCGACCACAGCGACTTTCTGCGGCCCTATGAGCTGATCGACCGGCTGCTTCTGCGTCACGGCGGGCGGGCGCGGCTTCTGGGCCGGATGGGCGAAGAGGTGGCCGATGCGATCGACGAGCTTTCGCAGCAGGCACTGGCCTATGAACGCACCGAAGTGCCCAGCCTGACCGGCTTTCTGGTCTGGATGTCGGCCGGCGATGTCGAGGTGAAGCGACAGGCCGAGGGCGAGGGGCAGGTGATCCGGGTGATGACCGTGCATGGATCGAAGGGGCTGGAGGCGCCGGTGGTCATCCTGCCCGAAACCGCCGACCGGCGGCTGGACGAGAAGGATACGATCCTGCCCCTTGCCCCCGGCGTCGTGACATGGGCCGGACGCAAGGCCGAAGACACCGGCGCGGTGGCCGAGATGAAGGCCACCCGCGCCGCCGCGCGCGAGGCCGAGAATCTGCGGCTGCTCTATGTTGCGATGACCCGGGCGAAATGCTGGCTGATGTTCGCGGGGGCGGGTGACTGCGGCGAAGGATCGTGGCATGGGATCATTACCCGTGGGGCGCTGGCTTTGGGCGCTGTGCCGGATGAGACGGGTGTGCTGCGGCATGAAACCGGCCTCTGGCCGGCCGACAGGCCCGCGGTAGAGCGGCCCGTGGCAGGAACCGCTGTGCCGGCTTTTGCCCTGACCCCGCCACCGCCTGATCCGGGGCCGCTGAAGGTGCATCTGCCCTCAGGCCTTGGCGGGGCGGCGGTGCTGGAAGGGGCGCTGCTGGGCCTGCCGGAAGAGGAGGATGCGCTGGACCGCGGCACGGCGCTGCATCTTCTTTTGCAGCACATGCCGGACCTGCCCGCGGAGGAATGGCCTGCGCTGGCTCTGCGTCTGGGGGCTTCGGAGGCGGTCCTTCTGGAGGCGCGCGCCCTGATCACCGCGCCGGATCTGGCGTGGATCTTCGGCCCCGGCAGCCTGCCCGAGGTGGAACTTTCGGTGCCCTGGGGCGGGGGGGTGCTGGCCGGGGCCGCCGACCGTCTGGTCGTGACAGCGGAGGTTGTCACGGTCATCGACTTCAAGTCGAACCGCAGCCTGCCCCCCACCCCCGAAGCCGTGCCCGAGGCTTATCTGCGTCAGCTGGGCGCCTATGCCCATGCGCTGGCGGCGATCTACCCCGGACGCAGGATCGAGGCCGCCATCCTCTGGACCCGCAGCGCGGTTCTGATGCCGCTTCCTCCCGCAATCGTGAGCGCGGCACTGGCGCGGGCCGCCATCGCTTGACGCGGCCGGGGGGCGTGCCTACCTTTCTGCCACTGCATCCCCACAGGAGAATGATCATGGGCGAGGCCACCGTCGCCGTCAGCGACGCCACCTTCGACGCGGAAGTCCGCCAGTCGGATATCCCCGTTGTCGTCGATTTCTGGGCCGAATGGTGCGGTCCGTGCCGCCAGATCGGTCCCGCGCTGGAAGAGCTTGCCGCCGAATATGCGGGCAAGGTCAAGATCGTGAAGGTCAATGTGGACGAAAACCCCGAAAGCCCTGCCGCCCTTGGCGTGCGCGGCATTCCGGCGCTGTTCATGTTCAAGGACGGCGCAGTGGTGTCCAACAAGGTGGGCGCCGCGCCGAAGGCCGCGCTGGCCAACTGGATCCGCAGCGCGATCTGATCTGCCATCCCCAAGCGGATGAAACGGGCCCTGCGGGGCCCGTTTGCAATTCGTCCGGTCTGTGCTTGGCTGCAATCGTCGATATCGGATCCGGAGGCCCAGATGACCGACCCCCTGCGCATCTTCCGCAAGCTGGCCCTGATGAACCGGCTGGCCAATGCCCGGCTGCACCGGGCCTGTGCCGCCCTGCCATCCGGCGCATATGAGGCGGAGCGGCCCTCCTTCTTCGGCTCTATCCGGGCGACGCTGAACCACATCCTCTTGGTAGACCGCTTCTATCTCAACGCGCTGGAAGGGCGGGGGCTGGATCGTGCCGATCTGGAGGAAGCACGGAATTGCCCGGATCTGCCGCAACTGGCGCTGTGGCAGGCGCAGTCCGATGACCGGCTGATTGCCTTTGTCGAGGGTCTGTCGCCGCCCGCGCTGGAGCGTATCGTCACCGTGGACCGCGGCACGCGCGCGCAGCATGACCGCTGTGACGATCTCTTGTCCCATGTCTTTCAACACCAGACCCATCACCGCGGGCAGGCGCATGGCCTTTTGTCGATGACGCCGGTTCCGCCGCCACAGCTGGACGAATTCATCGTGGGCGATGACGCTGCGGCCCGCGCTGCGGATATGGCGGCGCTGGGCTGGGACGAGGCCCGGCTGATGCAATAAGCCTTGCCTTCAGGCCCGCCCTGACGCAGCCTGCGCCGCAAAATCCTGCCGGGGCGAAGGTCTGGCCATATATTTGAGGTTTGAAATGTCTTCTCCTGTTTCCTTCACCCGGCGGGGCAACCTTGGGATCATCCTGATCGACAATCCCCCGCTGAATGTGACATCGCAGGCGGTTCGTGCCGGGCTTGAGACGGCGCTGGATGCCGCTTTGGCGGCGGGGGTCAGCCGGGTCGTGCTGACCGGGGCGGGGCGGACATTCGTGGCCGGGGCGGATGCGCGGGAGTTCGACGCCCCGCCGCAGCCGCCGCATCTGCCCGGGATTGCAGCGCGGATCGAGGGGTTTCCCGTGCCGGTGGTGGCCGCGATCAACGGGGCCGCTCTGGGCGGGGGGCTGGAGCTTGCGCTGGCCTGTGCGGCGCGGGTGGCGGCGCCCGGCGCGGTTCTGGGTCTGCCGGAAACGACTTTGGGCCTTGTGCCCGGCGCGGGCGGCACGCAGCGGCTGCCGCGGTTGATCGGCCTTGCCGCCGCGCTGGATCTGATCCCCGAGGGGCGCAGGATCCCGGCGGATGAGGCGCTGCGGCTGGGCCTTGTCGATGCGGTGGAGGCGGATGCCGTCGCCGCCGCTGCCGCTTTGGTCCTGCCGGCCCGGGCCGCCAGCGGGGCCCTTCCGCCGCCCGCGCCGGACGCTGCAAGGATCGAGGCCGCGCGCAAGGCCATTGCAAAGCGTCTGCCGGGCCAGACCGCCCCGCAGCGCGCCATCGACCTGATCGAAGCTGCCTGCACCCTGCCTCTGGCCGAAGGGCTGGCGCAGGAGCGGGCGGTGTTTCTGGAGCTGAAGGCCGGCGACCAGTCCGCGGCCCTGCGACATTTGTTCTTTGCCGAACGTGCCGCCATGGGACAGGGCCGCACTGGCGGGGCAGAGACCTGCACCGCGGTGGTGGTGGGTGGCGGCACCATGGGGGCGGGCATCGGCTATGCGCTGGCGCAGGCGGAGATTGTGGTCACGCTGGTCGAGACGGACGAAGCGGCGGTCGCCCGCGCCCGGGGCAATGTCCGCGGGCTGTACGATCAGGCGGTTGCCCGTGGCAAGGCCACAGCCGAAGCGGCGGCGCAGGAGATGGAAGCGCGCTTCACCTTCCGCGCGGGCTATGAGGACCTGCCACCCGCCGATCTGGCGATCGAGGCGGTGTTCGAGGACCTCGACGTCAAGCGCCGGGTCTTTGCCGCGCTGGATGCGGCTTTGCCCGAGACGACGATTCTGGCCACCAACACCTCCTATCTCGATCCGAACCGCATTGCCGAAGGATTGCGCAGCCCCGCCCGTTTTCTGGGTCTGCATTTCTTCAGCCCTGCCCATGTGATGAAACTGGTCGAGGTGATCCGCGCGCGCGACACCGCGCCGGAAACGCTGGCCACGGCGCTGCGGCTGGCGGGGCGTCTGGGCAAGATCCCGGTGGCGGCCGGTGTCTGCGACGGGTTCATCGGCAACCGCATCCTGACGCGCTATCGCCAGTGCTGCGATGTGATGCTGCTGGAGGGCGCGCTTCCGGCGCAGGTCGATGCCGCTATGCGCGGTTTCGGCATGGCGATGGGGCCTTATGAGGTGCAGGACCTGTCCGGTCTGGACATCGCCTATGCCAATCGCAAGCGGCTGGGATGGAAGACGAAGCCGGGGTTTCGGTATATCCCCATCGCCGACCGCATCGTCGAGGAAACCGGCCGTCTGGGCCGCAAGACCGGCGCGGGCTGGTATGATTACGGCGGGGGCAAACCTGTGCCCTCGGCGCGGATCGAGAAGATCGTGACCGAGGAATCCCTTCGCGCCGGAATTGCCCGGCGTGCCTTTTCCGATCAGGAAATCGTGGAGCGCGCCACGGCCGCCATGGTGGAAGAAAGCCTGCGCATTCTGGACGAAGGCATCGCCGCCGAAGGCGCGGACATCGACCTCGTGCTGGTCCACGGCTATGGCTTTCCCCGCTGGCGCGGTGGTCCCGTCCATTGGGCCAACCGGCTTGGCCTTCAGGTTCTGCGGCAGCGTATCGAGGCCTATGCCAAAGAAGATCCGTTGTCCTGGAGCCTGCCGGAGCGGTTGAAAGGCGCGGCACCTTGGGGCGCCTGATCGCGGTGCAGCGGAATCCTTAACATGCAGTTGCATGTTTAAGGCGGCCATGTTACCTGCCGCAAAAAGCCAGGCCCCACTCTTCCGGGTGATCGACCCAGCAATCCCCTCTTCCTTTCCGGAGATTGCCCATGGCCGCCCCGCTGCCCCGCCTTGCCCTGCTTCTGTCCGGCGCCGCTTTTGCCGCGATGCCCCTTCCGGTTCTGGCGCAGGAGCCGGTGCTGCTGGGGACCATCCTGCTGAACCCGGCCCACAGCCGGGCGCAGGATCCGGACGGCAATGCCGCGGACCGCGGCAACAGCCAGTATGTGGCCGAGGCGGAACTGGACCGGGCCCGGATGGGCGATCTGAAAGACCTGTTTGCAGGCATCGCCTCGGTCTCGGTCGGGGGGGCGATCCCGGTCGCGCAGAAAATTTTCGTCAATGGCGTGGACATGCTGAACCTTGCGGTGACGGTGGACGGCGTCAGCCAGAACAACCGGCTGTTCCACCACGTTTCGGCCAATGCCTTTGACCCGGGCCTGATGAAATTCGTCCGTGTCGACTCCGGGGCCGCGCCCGCCGATGCGGGTCCGCATGCCATGGCGGGCGCTGTGGTGATGGAGACGGTGGACACGGGCGACATTCTGGACGAGGGGCAGACCATCGGCGGCAATGCGCGGCTGTCCTATGGCGACAACGGCAATACGTTCGGCCGGTCGGCCACATTGGCCGGCCGCGCCGGCGGGTTCGAATGGCTGGCCTATGGCAAGCGGATGACCGGCGACGATTACCAGACCGGCGCCGGCACCACGATTGCGGGCAGCGCCGCCGATCTGACCACCGCGCTGCTGAAGCTGGCCTATGAGACGCCGGACGGCCACCGGTTCGAGCTTTCGGGCCAGCAGATGAACGACGACGCGCTGCGCCCCTATCGCGCCAATTTCGTCAGCGACGGCCGCCCCTTCCCTTTGCGCCGCTATGATACCGAGCGGCAGACCTGGGCCTTCAGCTATGAAAACACCAAGGCCGCGGGCCTGTGGGACCCGCGCTTTACCCTTGGGCATTCCAGTGTGGATCTGGGTGTGGATCAGCCGCTGACCCCCGCGCTTGGGGTCAGCCGGGGCAAGACCGACACCCTGTCCGGCAAGATCGAGAACCGCTTCCACCTGTCGGGCGAGAACACCGTCACCGTGGGTCTGGACTGGTATGATCGCGAAAGCCGCTACAGCGATGCCTCCACCTCCGGCATCACGGAAAGGGCACGGAACACCGGGCTGTTCGTCCAGGCCCGGATCGAACCGACCGAGACGCTGTCGCTGTCCACCGGCCTGCGCTGGGACCGGCAGGATTTCACCGGCACGAATGGCTGGAGCGATACCTTCTCGGGCTTCAGCGGCAATCTCTCCGCGGCCTGGCAGGTGACAGAAGCCGTGACCCTGCGCGGCGGTGTGTCCTCGGTTTTCGGCGGGGTGACCATTGAAGACAATTTCATCTTCAATCCGGCATGGGATTACAGCGCACTGACCGCCTCCCGGTCCGAGAACTATACCCTCGGCCTCGACTACGAAGCCGGTGATTTCAGTCTGGACGCCGAACTGTTCCTGACCCGGCTGAATGATGTGCGGCTGGCCAGTTTCCGGGTGAACGGCACCGGAGATGCCGAAAGCCGCGGCTATAATCTGGGTCTGGGCTACGGCTGGGACGGCGGCTATCTGCGGGCCAGCTATTCGCACAGCAAGATCAAGGTCAACGGCAGCGCCTCTGACAGCTATGCTGCGGTGGACCTGGGGGCGCCCCTCGGCGGGGTGCTGTCGCTGGAGGTGCAGCACACGCCCGACGGCAGCGCCTTCACCTTCGGCGGCAGCATCGACGCTGCCACCGGCTATGACGAACAGGCGGTCAATGCCGATCAGGGTCTGCCGGGCTATGCCGTGCTGAACCTCTTCGCCGAATGGGCGGCCCCGCAGATCGAAGGGCTGACGATCCGGGCCGAAGTCAACAACGTCTTCGACAAGCAATATGCCGACCGGGCGACCTATGGCGCGGATTATTCCAGCGTGACGCCGTTCTATGAACCCGGGCGCACGGTGCAGATCGTTGCCGCGATGAAGTTCTGATCTCCTCTCGGATCAGAGGTAAAGGGGCGGGCGCGGGGCAACCCGGCCCGTCCTTTGCGTTCATCCGTAAAGCCGGTTCAGCACCCGCAACAGGCCATAGGCCTCGTCCGTGGACAGCCGCGGACCAAAGGCATGCTGGATGCGGTCGTTATAAACCTTCCAGACCTTGGCATGCAGGCCCTGCGCGGCCGGGGTCAGGAACACCCTTTGCGCCCGCCCCGCCCCGGCCTGTGCTTCGCGGCGGATCAGCCCGGCCTTCTCCATCCGGGCAATATGGCGCGACAGCGTGTATTGCGGCAGGAACAGCCGTTTCTGCAACACCAGCATCTGGATACCCGCCTCGCCCGCCTCTTCCGCGGCAAGCAGGATTTCATACCAGACCGGATCGGCCAGCCCGAGCGCGCGAAGCTCTTTCTCGATTTCGGGCAAGGTGGTGCGCTGGATGCGCAACAGCGCAAAGAACACCCGGTTGTAGGCCGTCCGTGCATCGTCATCGCCGAATTGCGGCGGGCCGGGTGGCGGGTCCGGAAAGGGGCTGGCGGGCATAAAGATCCTGCGGCGGCTCTGGCCCGGCCTTGATAGGCGATCACGGCGCCGGGGGGGAGGGGTGGCTTTGCCCGCCTTGTGCCGCTGCGGCCCGGGCGCCATATAGGGCGGAACGGAATCCAGGGGGCGATCCATGGCCGAAGACAAATTCCCGGGCTGGCACGGCACGACCATTCTGGCCGTGCGCAAGGGCGGCCGCGTGGTGGTGGCAGGGGACGGTCAGGTCAGCCTGGGCCAGACCGTCATCAAGGGCACCGCGCGCAAGGTGCGGCGCCTGTCGCCGGGCGGGCGCGATGTCGTCTGCGGCTTTGCCGGGTCCACCGCCGATGCCTTCACCCTGCTGGAGCGGCTGGAGAAGAAGCTGGAATCCGCGCCCGGGCAATTGGCGCGGGCCTGTGTCGATCTGGCCAAGGACTGGCGCATGGACAAATACCTGCGCAATCTTGAGGCCATGCTGATCGTCACCGACGGGACCGATCTCTTCGTCATCACCGGCGCGGGCGACGTGCTGGAGCCGGAGCATGACGTGGCGGCCATCGGCTCGGGCGGGAATTACGCGCTGGCCGCCGCGCGCGGGCTGATGGAGACGGACCTGCCCGCCGAGGCGGTGGCCCGCAAGGCCATGGCCATCGCGGCGGATATCTGCGTCTATACCAACGGCAATCTGACGGTGGAGAGCATTCCGAAATGACTGCGCCCGAGCTGATGCCCGAAGACCTGCGCGCCGCCGTTCAGGCCGGCATCGTGACCGAGGCGCAGGCCGCCAGCCTGAAGGCACTGATCGACGGCCGCGCCGGGCGCCGCGCCCAGATGCCCGCCGAGGATGAGCCGTTCGAATTCTTCCGTGGCTTCTCGGAAATCTTCATCTCGCTGGGGCTGATCCTGCTGATGGCGGGGATCGTGGGCATTCTGGTGCTTGCCGGCGGGGCGGTGGTCCTGATCGCCCTGCCGCTGATCGTGGCGGCCATCGCCTTCTGGTGGGCCTTCTATTTCACGCGCAAACGGCGGATGAACCTGCCGTCCATGGTGCTGGCCATCGCCTATGGCAGCGGTGTCTGGCTGGGGATCTTCGCGATCCTCCTGTCGATGGATCTGCAATCCCGCGCGGTTGTTCTGGTGCCCTCGGTCGTTGCGGTGCTGGCGATGGCGGTCTGGTATCGCGTCTTCCGCCTGCCGTTCAGTGCCTTCATTCTGGGGCTGTTCGCGCTTGCGGCGGTCTATACGGCCACGGCCTCGGTCGATGCCTTGGGCGGGTTCATCGAAGGCAGCCGCACCGGGTTTGGCGGGTTCTTCGACCTGCGCGAAAGCCCGGCCTTCGCGTTGGCAACGCTGGGCTTTGGCCTGGCTGCCTTTGTCGCGGGCATGTGGTTCGACCTGAAGGACCCGCACCGGCTGGGCCGTCATGCGGCCACCGGCTTCTGGCTGCATATGCTGGCCGCGCCCGCGCTGGTGAACACTATTGCGCTCACGCTCTATAACACGGGCGGCGGTCTGGGGATCGCGCTGCTGGCCGGGGCGCTGGTGGCGATCACGCTTCTGGCGCTGATCATCGACCGCCGGTCGTTCCTGACCGCGGCCATCGGCTATATCGCCATCGTGATCACATGGCTGCTGGGGGGAGAGGATCTGGACACCTGGGTGGCTATCCTGATCCTGCTGGGCGCCTTCATCACGGCCATCGGCACATGGTGGGTGCAGTTGCGGGCGGCGCTGCTGCGGGCGCTACCCGACTTCCCCGGCAAGCGGCGCCTGCCGCCCTGGGCGGCCGCCTGAGCGGCGACCGCCGGGCGCGCGGTTACGACAGGCGGACCTCTGCCACGTTGTCACGGTAGCTTTGCTTCGGGTCGACCCCAAGGATGGCCTTGATTCCCGCCATCAGGCTGGACCCGTCGCGCCAAATCTGTGCCTCTTCCGGGTCGAACCGCAGCAGGGCCAGCGTCGGATCTTCCTTGCCGCCTTCATACCATGCGGCGATGAAGGGGTTCCACAGCCGCTCGATCACGGCGCGGTCGTTGTCCAGCACCAGACGGCCGTGGATGCAGGCAAACAGCTTGTGTCCCTTGTCCGCGAAGGTCGCCACGGCGCGGCTGTCCTGCCGGACCTGCTGCACCAGTTCGGTTTGGGTCGAGCTGAAGAACCAGATCGGCCCATGGTCCCCTTCGGTCAGGGCGGTCATCGGGCGGGTATGCGCCTCATCGACACCGGCCAGACCCAGCATCGTGGTGCGGTCGGACTTTACGGCTTTCCAGAGTTCACGGGTCAGGTCTTCGGGCGTCGGCATGGCGGCGGCTCCTTTGGGGTGAAACTGCCGGATCAACGGCCTGTCGCGGCAGAAGTTCCCCGCGCCGCGGCGCCCGCGGGCCGCATCGGTTGAAACCCGCCGGTCCGCGCAATAGGTATGGGGCTGCCGCAACGGCCAACCGAAGGGCCCCGCATGACCGACCTGACCCCCCGCGAGATTGTCTCGGAACTGGACCGTTTCATCATCGGCCAGCGTGATGCCAAGCGCGCCGTCGCCGTGGCCCTGCGCAACCGCTGGCGGCGCAAGCGTCTGGCGGATGATCTGCGCGATGAGGTTTACCCGAAGAACATCCTGATGATCGGCCCCACCGGCGTGGGCAAGACCGAGATCAGCCGCCGTCTGGCCAAGCTGGCCCGCGCGCCCTTCCTGAAGGTCGAGGCGACGAAATTCACTGAAGTGGGCTATGTCGGCCGCGATGTGGACAGCATCATCCGCGATCTGGTGGATGCCGCCATCGTCGACACCCGCGCCCATATGCGCGAGGAGGTCCGCGAAAAGGCCCGCCGCGCCGCCGAGGAACGGGTGATCGACGCCATCGCCGGCAAGGACAGCCGCGACCAGACGCGCGAGATGTTCCGCAAGAAGCTCCGCTCGGGCGAGCTGGACCAGACCATGATCGAGATCGAGGTCAGCGAACCCGGCCCCGCATTGCCGATGATGGGCGGCATGCCCGGCATGGAAAGCCAGATGCAGGGCCTGCAGGACCTGTTCGGCAAGGCATTCCAGCGCACGAGCCGCAAGAAGGTGACCGTGGCCGACAGCTATGAGCTTTTGATGGGGCAGGAGGCGGACAAGCTTCTGGAGGATGAGGCGGTGAAGCTCGCGGCGCTGACGGCCGTGCAGGAAAACGGCATCGTCTTTCTGGACGAGATCGACAAGATCTGCGCCCGCGCCGATGCCCGCGGTGCCGATGTCAGCCGCGAAGGCGTGCAGCGTGACCTTCTGCCGCTGATCGAGGGGACGACGGTTTCCACCAAATACGGCCCGGTGAAGACCGACCATATCCTCTTCATCGCCTCGGGCGCGTTCCATGTGGCCAAGCCGTCGGATCTGCTGCCCGAGTTGCAGGGCCGCTTGCCGATCCGGGTGGAACTGGGTGCGCTGACCGAGGATGACTTCGTCCGCATCCTGACCGAGACCGACAATGCCCTGACCCGGCAATATGCCGGGCTGATGGCCACCGAAGAGGTGGCGGTGACCTTCACCGAAGACGGGATTGCCGCCATTGCCCGCATCGCCGCCGAGGTGAACCGCAGTGTCGAAAACATCGGCGCCCGGCGGCTTTACACCGTGATCGAGCGGGTGTTCGAGGATCTGTCCTTCACCGCGCCCGACCAATCGGGCATGGCGGTGGTGGTGGATGCGGAATTCGTCGAACGGAACGTGGGTCAGCTGGCCCGCTCTGCCGATATTTCGCGCTACGTGCTCTGACGCTCAGGTCAGCGGCGGCAGCCCCGCCGCTTCCCTCAGGGCGGGGGTGCGCACATCCAGCTCCTGCCCGATCAGCCCATCGGCCGCAGCCGTGCACAGCCAGGCCACCATCTGCGCGGGCTGTTCCGCGGGGGCCAGCGCCGACCGCGGCATCTGCGACACCGGATTGATCCCCGAAGCCCGGATCTGCCCCTGCATTCCGGTGTCGATGGTTCCGGGTGCCAGACCGAAAACGCGGATGCCCTGCGCGCCATATTCATGGTGCACCGATTTCGTCAGCATCGCCAGCGCGGCCTTCCCCGCGCAATAGGCGGCCCAGCCCTCTTGCGGGCGATGCGCCGCGCCCGAGGAGATGTTGACAATGCTGCCCCGTCCCCGCGCCAGCATGGCGGGCAGCGCCAGCCGGATGGCGTCGAATTGTGCGGTGACATTGGTATCAAGGCTGGCGGCAAAATCCTCGGTCGACAGATCGGTGATCCGGCCGATGGGCGTGACGACTGCGGCATTGTTTACAAGGATGTCAAAGCCCGCCGACAGGACCTCTGCCAGCCCCGGCCGGTCGGTGATGTCGCAGACCACGGCCCGGGCGCCGGTGTCCGCCAGATCGGTCAGCGCCTTGTCCCGGCTTTCCGGTGTCCGCACGGTAAAGGTCACCTGGACGCCAAGCGCGCTCAGCGCCCTGACACAGGCCAGACCCAGCCCGCGGGCCCCGCCGGTGACAAGCGCGGTCTGGCCGGAAAGCGGCCCGGAAGAGGGGGTGTTCATCATATGATCCTGTATTTTCCGTCCGGGTTTAGCCCGCCTCTGGGCAAAGGTCACCTGTTTTGCCGCGGGGATGTTTCAGCCGCGTGATCGCCGCCGCGCAGCCCGGGCTTGACCCGGGACCGAAGCCCGGCAATGCAGGAGGCATGAAGTGGCTGGTCAAGATTCTTCTGGTGCTGTCCCTTGCCGCCTGCGCGCCGCGCGGCAGCTTTGTCAATGTCGCTGACCTGGCCCCCGACGTGGCCGCCCGCGCCGTGGAGACCGGGGTGCCGGAACAGATCTTCGTCGGAACCTCGCGCAAAGAGGATGCCGGGGCCTTCGGCTATGGCCGCTCGGATATGGCCAGCTTCCTGCGCTATGACATTCTGGTGCCTCAGGATCGCAAACTGGGCGAGGTGACCTGGCCGCGCAACGCGAAGCGGGCCGATCCGTCAAAGGACTTTCTGACGCTTGCGGATCAGGAATATGCCAATGCCGCCGCCTTCCGCAGCGACCTGCGCGCCGCGATGACCCGGCGTGGTCAGCGCGAGGTGGTCGTCTATGTCCATGGCTTCAACAACACCATGGCCGAAAGCGTCTATCGCGTGGCCCAGATGCACCACGACCTGAAGGTGCCGGGCGTTGCGGTGCATTACGCCTGGCCCTCGCGCGGCTCGGCGCTGGCCTATGTCTATGACCGCGATTCCGCCCTGTTCGGCCGTGACGGGCTGGAACAGCTGCTGTCCGAAGTGGCGGCCGCAGGTGCGACCCGCATCTTCATCGTGGCCCATTCCATGGGCGGCGCCCTGACGATGGAGACGTTGCGGCAGGCGTCGATCCGGGGGGATCGCCGGGTGATCGACCGTCTGGGCGGTGTCATCCTGATCTCGCCCGATCTTGACGTGGACCTGTTCCGGTCGCAGGCGCGGGCCATGGGCAAGCTGCCGCAGCCTTTCCTGATTTTCGGCAATACCAAGGACACCGTGCTGAACCTGTCCTCCAAACTGTCGGGCCAGCCCGACCGGCTGGGCAATCTGAAGGATCTGACCCCGCTGGCGGATCTGGAGGTCACCTATCTGGACACCGCCGCCTATTCTCAGGGGTCGGGGCATTTCAATCTGGGCACGTCGCCCGCGCTGATCCAGCTTTTGGGCGGTATTTCCAATATCGACGCGGCCTTCCGGGCCGAGGCTGCCGCCCGTGTGGGGCTTTTGCCCGGGGTTGTGCTGACGGTACGCAACGCCACGGCGATCGTCCTCGCCCCGGTCGAGGCGGTTGCCACCGGGAACTGATCCTCCCGCCGCGCCTGCGGCGGCTGGAGGCGCCTCCGGCGGGGATATTTGGACCAGTATGAAAAGCTGACCCTCCGCTTCGGGCCGGGCGTCGCGCGCCACCCGGGGGAAGCGGAGGGCCTTTCACACTGGACGGTCATCGGCGTCCCCGCCTGTACCGTGCAGGAAGGCTCTGCGATTCGTCTTTCATACTGGTTAAAATATCCCGGGGGTGAGGCGCTTTGCGCCGAGGGGGCAGCGCCCCCTTTCGCCGGTCAGCGCAAGGCGCGGCCCTTGATGATGGCATCCTTGCCGAACTTTTCGCGGATCGCATCCGTCGCCCGTTCGGCGGCGGCGCGGCGCCCGGCCTGCGGGTCCAGCAGGTCGCCGCCGCGGTCGGCCTCCGCCTCGGGCGCAAGGTCCGAGATGCCGACACCGATCAGTCGGAACGGTCCCTGCGTTCCGGCCTGATCCAGCATCGCCCGGGCCGCGCGATAGATGCGGTCGGCCAGCTGGGTGGGATCGTCCAGCGCGTGGCGCCGGGTGATCAGCCGGAAATCGCCGCGTTTCAGCTTCAGCGTGACGGTGCGCCCGGCCAGAGCCTTGGCCTTCGCGCGATCCGCCACCTGCTCCGACAGCCGCCACAGATGGCCGTCCAGCAGGTCGGGGTCGGAGGTGTCCTCAAAGAACGTCGTCTCTTTCGAGATCGACTTCAGCGCGGCATCCCTGCTCACGCGACGCCGGTCTTCGCCCCGCGCCAGATGCCACAACCGTTCCCCCATCTGGCCGAAGCGGGCGGTCAGGTCGGGCTTTTCCCAGCGGCGCAGGTCGGCGATGGTGCGGATGCCTGCACCTTCCAGCGCCGATTGCATCGCGGTGCCCACGCCCCAGATGATCCGCACCGGGCGGGGCATCAGAAAAGCCTCGGTCTCGGCACGGCCGATCACCGAAAACCCCCGCGGCTTGTCGAGATCCGAGGCGATCTTGGCGAGAAACTTGTTGTGGCTGAGCCCGATGGAGCCGGTGACGCCGATCTCCTCCTCCATCCGCTTCGTCAGCTGCGCCAGCAGGACGGCGGGCGGCGCGCCATGCAGGCGTTCGGTGCCGGACAGGTCCAGAAACGCCTCATCCAGCGACAGGGGCTCGATGGCGGGGGTCAGCCCCTCCATCAGCGCGCGGATCTGGCGGCTGACCTCGACATAGACCTGCATCCGCGGCTTCACCACCACCGCCTCGGGGCAGAGTTTCAGCGCCTGAAACATCGGCATGGCCGAGCGCACGCCCTTGATCCGCGCCAGATAGCAGCAGGTCGAGACCACGCCCCGCTGCCCGCCGCCCACGATCAGCGGCTGGTCCCGCAGCGCCGGATTGTCGCGCTTTTCCACGCTGGCATAGAAGGCATCGCAATCCATATGCGCGATGGACAGGCTGTTCAGCTCGGCATGTGCCACCACACGCGGCGACCGGCAGCCCGGGCAGCGGGTGCCGGTGTCGAAACGGGTCAGGCAATCGCGGCAGAGGCTGGGCATGGGGCCATCATACGCCTGCGCCGCGCGGGTGCCTAGCGGGCTGCGGCCTCGGCGGCGGCGCGGATCTCGCTCAACGTGGCGGAGGCGGTCAGCGCTTCGGGGTCCAGCCGCAGTTCGATGACGGCGGGCAGACCGGAGGCCCGGGCCCGGGCGAAAGCCTCGGCGAAACCGGCCGTTTCGGTCACCGTCTCGCCATGGCCGCCATAGGCGCGGGCCAGCGCGGCGAAATCCGGGTTCGCCAGGATCGTGCCGGAGGTGCGGCCGGGATAATGCCGTTCCTGATGCATGCGGATGGTGCCGTAATGGCCGTTGTTCGCCACCACCACGATGGGCGTGGCGCCATGCTGCACGGCGGTGGACATCTCGTTCAGCGTCATCTGGAAACAGCCGTCCCCCGCAAGGCAGACCACCACCCGGCCCGGCGACAGAAGCGAGGCCGAGACGGCGGCGGGAAAGCCGTAGCCCATGCTGCCCGAGGTGGGCGCCGCCTGCGTGGCCCAGCCCTTGAAGCGGAAATAGCGGTGCAGGAAGGCCGCGTAATTCCCGGCGCCGTTGGTCAGCACGGCATCTTCGGGCAGGTTCTCGGACAGCCAGCGGATCACCTGTTCCATCTGCACCGCGCCGGGGGTGGGACGGGGGGTCTGCCACGCCTCATATTCGGCACGGGCGGCGGCGGTCCATGCTTGCCAGCGCGCCTTGGTGTCCGCGGACGGGGCGGCGGCCAGCGCGGCGGCCATCTGGGCCGCGGGGACGGCGATCCCCAGATCGGGACGCCAGACGCGGCCCAGCTCATCCGCGTCGGGGTGGATGTGGATGATCCGGCGACCGGGGGCGGCGGGCGTCATCAGCTCATAGCTGCGGGTCATGCTGTCCGAGATGCGGCAGCCAAGCGCGATGAGCAGGTCACAGTCCTGCAACCGCCGGCCCAGTGCGGGGTTCATGCCGACGCCAAGATCGCCGGCATAGGCCGGGTGACGGTTGTCGAAATGCCCCTGCCGCCGGAAGGACACCGCGACCGGCAGGCCCCAGCTTTCGGCGAAGCGTTGCAGATCGGCAGCCGCTTCGGCCGACCAAAGACTGCCACCCACCACCAGAAGCGGGCGTTCGGCGGTGGCCAGCATATCGGTCACCGCCTGCACCTGCGCAGCCGAGACGGCGGGCGGCACCGGGGCGGGCGGCGGCAGGTCCGCCACATCGGCGCGGGAGGACAGCATATCCTCGGGCAGGGCCAGCACCACCGGGCCGGGGCGGCCCGAGGTGGCGATGTGGAAGGCGCGGCTGATGTATTCCGGCAGGCGGGCGATGTCGTCGACCTCCGCCGCCCATTTCGCCAGCGGGCCGAACATCGCGCGGTAGTCCACCTCCTGAAACGCCTCGCGGTCGCGGTGGCTGCGGTCGATCTGTCCGACGAAGAGGATCATCGGCGTCGAATCCTGCCGTGCCACATGCACCCCGGCCGAGGCATTGGTGGCCCCCGGCCCGCGGGTGACAAAGCAGATGCCGGGCTGCCCGGTCAGCTTGCCCGCCGCTTCGGCCATCATCGCGGCGCCGCCTTCGTGGCGGCAGACCACGTTTTCAATGCCGGAGGCATAAAGCCCGTCCAGCGCGGCCAGAAAGCTTTCCCCGGGAACCGAGAAGACGCGCGTGACCCCATAGGCCTTCAGGTGATCGACCAGAATCTGTCCGCCATGCCGCATCTGCCTGCTCCCTCTCCGGACGCCGTTCTCCCATGGCTATCGCCAACGGCAGGCGGGGTGAAGGGGGATCTGCCCGCAGGCTGTCCGGCAAGCGGACACCCCGGTCACTGCGGCCTTCGCCCGGCCCGGCAGACGTGCAAGGGTGCGGGACAGCGCGACAGGAGAAAACCATGCTGGACCCGATTCCGCCCGAGGGTTGGCCCGAAGATCTGGCGGATCTGCGGCAAGGCTTTGCCGGACGGCTGAATGTCTACGGGCTGATGGCGCATCACCCGGCGCTGCTGCGGGGCTGGGCAGGGTTCCGGGCGCATGTGGTGGTGGAGACGGCGCTGACCCCGCAGCACAGCGAGGTGGTGATCCTGCGCTGCGGGCATCGGCTGGGGTCCGATTACGAATGGGCCCATCATGTCAGCCGCGGGCGCAAGGTGGGGCTGACCGATGCCCGGATTCTCTCGCTTCGGGGTCCGGTGGAGGCGATGGCAGAGGATGACCGCATCCTGTGCATCGCGGTGGATCAGCTCTTCGACCGCCGCGGACTGGACCCGGCCACGCAGCAGGCGCTGGCCGCGCTGACGGGTGTGCGGGGGATGCTGGACCTGATGGCCACGGTGGCGCATTACAGCCTTCTGGGGTTCCTGCTGAACAGCTTCGGTGCCCCCCTTGATGCCGATGTGGCCGCGGAACTGGCGGCCAATCCCATCGGCTGACCGCCGGGGAGGGCGCGGCATGGCAAAGACGGGCGAAGGCGGGCAGGGATCGGACGGCGTGCGCGCGCTTCTGCGCGGGCTGGAGATCCTGCGCCATGTCAACGCCCTGGGCGCCGCCCGGCCCGGAGAGATTGCCCGTGCGTTGAACATCCCGCGGCCCACCGTCTATCGCCTGCTGCAGACGCTGGAGGAGGCGGGCTATGTCGCCTTTTCCGCCAGTTCCAATCTGGCCCGGGTGACGCGGCTGGCGGCATCCTTGGGCGAAGGCACCGCCATGGACAGCGAATTGTGCCGGGTGGCCGCGCCGCTTCTGGCGGAATATGCCGCGCGGCTGGTCTGGCCGCTGGACCTGACGGTCTATGACAATGCCGCCATGGTCATTCAGGAAACCACCCATGGCCGGTCGCCGCTGTCCATCGACCGGGCGATGATCGGCTACCGGCTTCCGGTGCTGCGCACCTCTGCGGGGCGGGCGTATCTGGCCTTCTGCCCCGAGGCCGAACGCGCGCTGATCGTGGATCATCTGCGCCGTCTGGGTGATCCTGCCGACATGTTCTTTCTGGAGGGCAGCTGGCTGGACCGCATGATGGCCGAGACCCGCGCCCGCGGCTATGCCCTGCGCGATGCCGGGGAATTCCGGGCCCAGACCGCCTCGCTTGCGGTGCCGGTGCGGGCGGGCGGGGCTGTGCTGGGCTGCGTATCCCTTATCTGGATCCGCACGGCCCTGAAAACCGCCAAGGCCGTCGAGACGGCTGCCGAACCTCTGGCCGAGCTTGCCAACCGGATTGCGGCCGCGCTGGAGGCATGATGTTCTGATGCGGTGCTGCGGCGCCCCCCATCCGGAGAAGACGATGAAACTCTTCCATTCCCCCGGCTCTTGCTCGCTCGGGATCCGTATCCTGCTGGAACTGGCAGAGGTGCCGTTCGAGACGGTCACCGTCTCCATCGCGCAGGGTGCGCATCGGGCGCCGGAGTATCTGGCGCTGAACCCCAAGGGCAAGGTGCCTGCGCTGTTGCGGCCGGATGGCACGCTGCTGACAGAATTTCCGGTGATCGCGCTGTGGATCGTCCGCACTTTCCCCGAGGCGGGGCTGCTGCCCGGTGGCGATGATGAATATCGCGCGCTGGAGATTGTGGAATATGTCGTCTCGACCGTGCATATGCGCGGCGCCACGCTGGCCATGCGGCCCGAGAAATTCGCCGCGGATCCGGCCGCCCAGAAGGAAGTCCGCGCCCACGGTCTTGCCGTGGTGGCCGAGGGGCTGGAGGCTCTTTCGGCCCGGCTGGACGGACGCGACTGGTTCTTCGACCGGCCGGGGCTTGCCGATGCGGCCGTGTTCTACCTGCTGAACTGGAAAGACCGGATGGGTGTGACGCTGCCCGCCAATCTGGCGGAATTCCATCAGCGGATGGCCGCTTTGCCCGCGGTGGCGCGCGCGCTGGCCTGACCAGAACTGTCCGTCACGCGGACAGATTCGTCGCCCGTCTGGCCGCGGCCTGCCGGCCTTCCTAAAGCTTTGCCCGGGAGTTGGAATTTACCGGGGGAAGCCATGCGCGCATCAGCGGCACAGCATTTTGACCTGCGCGCGCGCCGCCGCAGGACCGGGGGGCACGGTTGATGGCCGCCCGCATTCTGCCGCGGCTTCAGTCGCTGCTTCTGGGGGCTGCCGCCTCGTGCTTTCTGGCCGGGGCAGGGGTGACGGTGGCGGATGTCGCGGCGCGCGGCCTGTTCGGTGCCAATGTGCCCGCCGCGATAGAGGTGACCTCGTTCCTGATCGGTTTCGGCGCGCTGTTGTCTATGCCGGTCTGCTATGAGCGGCGCAGCCATGTCTGCGCGCGCCTGCTGTCCGAAGTGAACCCGGACCGATTTCTGCGCCCGCTCGGGATGCTGGGGGCCGTGGCCTCTGTCCTGTTCGCCGGGCTGATGGTCTGGATCCTGTTGGCCAACACGCTGGGCAAGATCGAATCACCCGAGACGACGCGGGATCTGGGCCTGCCGATGGTCGCCCTGCTTTGGATCGTCACCGGAACGCTGGTTCTGGCGCTGCTGGGCGCAATCGTCGGCCTCTGGCGCCAGTTCAGCGGGAGGGAAAGCTGATGGAGGGTCTTCTGCTGGGCGGTCTGGGCTTTGCCGCAACGCTGGTGCTGATCCTTCTGGAAGTGCCGGTCGGCGTGGCCATGGGGCTGGTGGGCATCCTTGGCGTCCTTTTCATCCTTGGCCCCGAAGCCATGGTGGCGATGAGCGCCACCTCGGTCTGGGAGTCGGTCACCAATTATACCCTGACCATGCTGCCGCTGTTCGTGCTGATGGGGAACCTTGCGGTTCAGACCGGGCTTTCGACGCGCCTTTTCCGGTCGATGACGGTGCTGATCGGGCACCGGCGCGGCGGGCTGGCACTGGCCACCATCGGTGCCAGCGCGGGCTTCGGGATGATCGCGGGATCGTCGCTAGCGACCACCGCCACCATGGGCCGTATCGCTTTGCCCGAGATGGAGCGGGCGGGTTATCCCCGCAAGGTGGCCGCGGGGACCGTGGCGGCAGGCGGCACGCTGGGCATTCTGATCCCGCCCTCCACCATCCTTGTGATCTATGCCTTTCTGGCCGAGCAGTCGATCCGCCAGCTGATGCTGGCCACGGCGGGGCCGGTCGTGCTGGCCATCGTGCTTTACGGCCTTGCCGTCTGGCTGCCGCTGGTCTTTGGCAAGTCCGGCTTTTCCGGCATCAGCCGCGACAAGGCGAACGGGGCCGAAAAGCGCGCCGCCATTCTGGACATGTCCCCGGCGATCTTTGTCTTCGGGCTGGTGATGGGCGGGCTTTACACCGGCATCTTCACCGCGAACGAGACGGCCGCCGTGGGCGCCGCGGTGATGCTGGCCTATGGCATCCTGTCCCGGCGGCTGAGCGTGAAGGATTTCATCGCCGCCGCACTGGACACCGCCACCACCTGCGGTGCGCTGTATCTGGTCCTGATCGCAGCCAATCTGTTCAACGGTTTCCTTGCGCTGACCGGGCTGCCCTTCCTGCTGACAGGCCTGTTTTCCGGCATCATGGACAGCCCGTTTCTGGTGATCCTGATGATGACTGCGGTCTATTTCGTCCTTGGCATGCTGATGGACGAACTGGCCATGCTTCTGCTGACCATCCCCTTGTTCGTGCCGATCTGCCAGATGGCGGGCGTGGATCTGGTCTGGTTCGGCATCTATGCCGTGGTCATCGTGGAACTGGGCCTGATCACACCCCCGGGCGGCATGAACCTGTTCGTGCTGAAGACCACCAATCCCGAATACACCATGCTGGAGCTGTGGAAGGGCGTCGTCCCCTTCATCATCGCCGACCTGATCCGTCTGGCGCTGCTGGTGGCCTTCCCGGCCATCGTGCTCTGGCTTCCCCATACCGCTTTCTGATTTCTGGGAGGATATCATGATGCTGAAGACCCTTCTGCGCAGCGCCGCCGTGGCCCTTGCCTTCGCTGCCCCCGTGGCCGAGGCGCGCGAACTTCGGGTGTCGTCGTTCGAACCGCCGCAGGGCTTCTACTCGGCCAAGATCCTGCAGGCCTGGATTGACGAGGTCAGCCCGAAGCTGACCGGTGGCACCACGTTGCGGCTGTATCCCGGCGCCATTCTGGGGGCGCCGCCCGCGCAGGCCGAGCTGGTCAAGGCGGGCGTGGCCGATATCGCGCTGGTGGTGCCGACCTACACGCCGGGCCTGTTCCCGCTGTCCGGCGTGGTCGAGGTGCCGGGGCTGGTCCAGACCTCGGCCGAGGGGACGGCGGTGCTGAACGCCCTGTCCGAAGGGGGCATGCTGGACGCCGAATATGCCGGTTACAAGGTGCTGGCCCTGTTCACAACGCCCGGCTACCGTTTTCTGATGACGGGCGACGGGGTGACGAAACCGGCCGATCTGGCGCGCCTGAAACTGCGCACGCCGTCGCCCTTCGGATCGGAACTCCTGGCGATGCTGGGCGCCTCGGGCGTGGCGATCCCGGCGCCGCAGGTCTACGAAAATCTGGAACGCCGCGTGGTCTCCGGTGCGGTCTGGGTGATGGATGCCTACAAGACCTTCCGTCTGGATGAGGTGGCACCCACCGTCACCTCGCTGCGGTTCACCTCGCAGCCGATGGCGATCCTGATGAACAAATCCACCTGGGACAGCTTGCCTGACGAGGACCGTAAAGCCCTGGAGGCGGCCTCGGGCCGGGTGATGGCGGAATGGATCGCCGGGGTGGTGGATGCGACCGATGCCGAGATCGAACAGGGTTTCCGCGAGGGCGGGTCGGTGACGTTCATCGACCTGGACGAGGCTGCCGCTGCCGAATGGACCACTGCACTGGCCCCCGCCACGGCGGCGTGGATTGCCGGGCAACCGGATGGCGCAACGGCACAAGCCGCGCTCGACACCGCCCGCGCCGCTTTGGGCAACTGAACCGCCGCCCTGTCCGCCAACCGGACGGACAGGGCGCCGCCTCTGGGGCACAGGCCCCGGGTGGCGCAGACTGAACCCCCGCCATTTTCCAAAGGAACCTGACCATGGCCATCATCGCTCTGGGTTATCTGGGTGTGCGGTCGGACCGGCTGGACGACTGGTCGGATTTCGCGGGCAAGATCCTTGGCATGCAGAAGATCGACCGCGGAGGCCGCGCGCTGGCCTTCCGGATGGACGACCGGGTGCAGCGTCTGCTGGTCTCGGACGAACCGGGCGAGACGCTGGCCTTTCTGGGGTTCGAGGTCGAAAGCCGCGACGACCTGCAGCACTACGCCGCCCGGGTCGAGGCGGCGGGCTATCCGGTCCATCTTGGCCGCGGTTCATTGGCCGATCGCCGGTTCGTCGGCGATCTGATCTGGTTCCGCGATCCGATGGGCAACCGGGTGGAGCTGTTCCATGCGCCTATGATCGCCGCCGATCCCTTCGTTCCGGGCCGCCCGATCGACGGGTTCCGCACCGGACCGCTGGGCATGGGGCATGCCGTTCTGCATGTCCGCGATATCGGGGTGATGATGCCCTTTTACCGCGATGTGCTGGATTTCCACGTCACCGACTACGGGCTGAAGCCTTATGGCCTGTATTTCTTCCACCTGAACGACCGCCACCATTCCTTTGCCATGGTGGGGTCCGGGCAGGAAGGATTCCACCATTTCATGGTGGAATTCCAGAATCTTGATGATGTGGGGCAGGGCTATGACCTTGCCCAGCAACGCGAAAACGGCGTGGCCTATACGCTGGGGCGGCACACCAACGATTACATGACCAGCTATTACGCCAATTCTCCCTCCGGGTTCTTCGTCGAAAACGGCTGGGGCGGGCGGCTGATCGACCCTGCCACGTGGGAGCCGCATGAAACCCATGACGGCCCCAGCTTCTGGGGGCATGAGCGGCTGTATCTGACCGAGGAAGGGGGCCGCAAACGCCTGCGCGACATGCGGCTGGAGGCGGCGGCGCGCGGGGTGCGCGCCCCGCCGGTGGCGGATTGCCCATGGCTTTACGGTGAACTTGCAAAGGTAGGACGGTGACGATGGATGCGTTCGACGTGGTGATTTCGGGCTATGGCCCCACCGGCGCCACGCTGGCCCATCTTCTGGGCCAATGCGGGCTGCGGGTGCTGGTGCTGGAACGGGAAAGCGCCGCCTACCACCTTCCCCGCGCGGTGCATTTCGATGCCGAGGTGATGCGGGTGCTGCAATGGATCGGCATTGCTGACGCGATGGAGCCGCTGACTGCCCGCCATCCCGGCATGCGCTTTGTCGATGCTGCGGGGCGCCTGCTGCTGGACTGGCCGCGCCCGCAAGAGGTGGGTCCGCAGGGCTGGCGGTCGAACTTCCGCTTCCATCAGCCGGATCTGGAGCGTCTTTTGCGCGGCGGGATGGCGGCGCTGCCGAATGTGACGGTCCGCACCCGCTGTGACCTGTTCCTCGTTGAGGAGGATTCCGAAGGCGTGACCCTGCGCTATGAGGACATG
The DNA here is from genome assembly GCF_049445895.1 of Neotabrizicola sp. VNH66. Taxonomy (NCBI): domain Bacteria; kingdom Pseudomonadati; phylum Pseudomonadota; class Alphaproteobacteria; order Rhodobacterales; family Paracoccaceae; genus Neotabrizicola; species Neotabrizicola sp. VNH66. The sequence continues at coordinate 129,351 of NZ_JBMSDW010000002.1, read as the reverse complement.
GCCCGTGGCAAGGTCGAACGGGTCCGCGCGCAATATGTCGTGGGCTGTGACGGGGCGCGGTCGCTGATCCGGCGGTTTATCGACACCGGCATGGAGGATTACGGGTTCCACGAACGCTGGCTGGTGGTCGATGTGATCCTGAACCGTGAAAAGCCGGAACTCGGTGATCATTCCATCCAGTACTGCGTGCCCGAGCGGCCCGCCACCTATGTCCGCGGCCCCGGGCTGCGCCGCCGGTGGGAGATCACCGTCCGGCCGGGCGAGGATGCCACCGATATCGCCCGGCCGGAACGGGTCTGGGAGCTGCTGTCGCCCTGGCTGAAGCCTGAGGAGGCGACGCTGGAACGGACGGCGGTCTACGTCTTTCACTCGCTTGTGGCAGAGGACTGGCGCCGGCGCCGGCTGTTTCTGGCGGGCGATGCCTGCCACCAGACGCCGCCCTTCATGGGGCAGGGCATGTGCGCGGGCATCCGCGATGCGGCCAACCTGTACTGGAAACTTGCGCTGGTCTGTCAGGGCAAGGTGCAGGGCACCGCGGCTGAGGCGCTGCTGGACAGCTATGAGAGCGAACGCAAGCCCAATGCCCGCGAATATATCCAGACCGCAGTGCGTCTTGGCGGGCTGATCAACACCGCCGGGACCGAAGCCGCCCTGCGCGCCGCCCTTCCGGCGGCGGACGGCAGCGCGCGGATGGAAAGCATCGCCCCGCCGCTTGGCCCGGGACTTGGCCGCGGTGACAAGGCCGGGCACCTGTTCGGGCAACCGCGGATGGCCGATGGCGCGCTGATGGATCAGGCTTTGCGGCACCGCTGGGTTCTGGTGGCCGAGGAGGCGCTGGCCGCCGGGGCCGATCTTCCCGCCGGGCTGGCGCTGGTCACGCCCGCAACCTCCGCGGATGCCGCGGCCCATCTGGCCCGGCTGAACACCCGCGCGGCGGTGCTGCGCCCCGACCGGCACACGCTGGGCACCGCCGAGACCCCGGCAGAACTGGCCGCCCTTCTGGCGCTGGTCCTGCCCGCCCCGATTGACACGCACGAACCGGAGATGGCCTGACCATGAAACTATGTTCCTTCACCACCCAGGGCACCGCCAGCTGGGGCCTTGTCACGCCCGGCGGCATCGTCGATCTGGGCAAGCGCGGGATCGCACCCGACCTGCGGGCCTTTCTGGCCGCGGGCGACCTTGCCCCGGCTGCGGCGCTGGTTGCGGCCCCGGCGGACCATGGCTTTGACGCGGTGCAGCACCTGCCGGTGATCCCGAATCCGGACAAGATCATCTGCGTCGGCCTGAACTACCATGACCACATTCAGGAAACCGGTCGGGAAGAGACGCCGAACCCGGTCCTGTTCGCGCGGTATGCGGGCAGCCAGATCGGTCATGGCGCAGCTTTGGTGAAGCCGCTGGAATCCGACATGTTCGATTATGAGGGCGAGCTGGCGGTGATCATCGGCCGCGAAGGCCGCCGGATTTCCGAGGCCGACGCCCTGTCCCATGTCGCGGGCTATGCCTGCTACAATGACGGTTCGGTCCGGGACTGGCAGAAGCACACCCATCAGTTCATGCCGGGCAAGACCTTTGCCGGGACCGGCGGCTTCGGTCCGTGGATGGTGACGGCGGATGAAATTCCCGATCCGTCAAAGCTGCATTTGCAGACCCGGCTGAACGGGCAGGTGGTGCAGGACACCGACCTGACGCTGCTCATCGCCTCGATCCCGCGGCTGATCGCCTATTGCTCGACCATCCTGCCGTTGCTGCCGGGCGATGTGATCGTCTCGGGCACTCCGGGCGGTGTGGGCGCGCGGCGCAACCCGCCCTTGTGGATGCGCGACGGCGATGTCTGCGAGGTGGAGATTTCCGAGATCGGCACCCTGTCGAACCCGGTGCGGGCCGAGGCCTGATCCCTTGCCCCGCCTTGCGCAGGCCGGAAGGCGGGGCACCGGAAATTCTACTTCGGTGGCAGGAAGCGACAATATTTTTCCGGATCACGGTATTTTATGGAAACTGGTTCCGGGTTTTCATGATAGTCAGGGACAAACGGCCGGGCCGATGCGAGTCCGGCAGGAGGTCCGGATATGAGTTTTGAACCTGCGGATCGCAGCTTGCCCTTCCCGCGTCAGGAAGGGTGGCGTGATGTGCTGGTCATCGGTGGCGGGGCCAGCGGTGTGCTCTTCGCGGCCAATCTTCTGCGGCAGGACACCGATCTTCGGGTGACCGTGGTCGAGGGACGGCATCTGCTGGGTTGTGGCATCGCCTATTCCACCACCGATCCGGACCATCTGCTGAACACCCGCGTCCATAACATGAGCGCCTTTCCCGAAGACGAAGGGCATTTCCTGCGCTGGTTGCAGGACCTGCCCAATGGCGCCGATTATGACCGCGGCAGTTTTGTTGGCCGGGCAACCTATGGCAGCTACCTGTCCTGTCTGCTGTCGCCCTGGCAGGCCTCGGGGCGCCTTTTGTGCCTGAAAGCTGATTGCGTCGAGATTCATGAGCGTGATGGCGGGGTAAAGGCGCGGCTGGATGACGGCCGGGTGTTGAAGGGGGCCTATGCCGTGCTGGCCACCGGCCATGTCGTGCCGAAGGCCGATCCGTCGGGCCTTGTCTCCGGTGCGTGGGACACGGCCGCGCCGCCTGCGCCGGGCGCGCCGGTCCTGATCATCGGCACCGGGCTTTCGATGGTCGATCAGGTGCTGTCGCTGGAACGGTCGGGGCATAGCGGACCGATCCTTGCCATCTCGCGCCGCGGGCTTCTGCCGCGGACCCATGCGGCGGGGACGCCCCTGAAGGTCACGCGCGAAGACCTGCCCCTGGGCGCGCCGGTCAGCCGTCTGCTGCACTGGCTGCGCGCATTGGCCCGGCAGGCCGAGGGGGCGGGCGGCACCTGGCGCGATGCGCTGGACGGCATCCGCCCCTGGGTCAGCACCCTGTGGCAGGGGATGGACACAGATCAGCGCAGCCGTTTCCTGCGCCATGCCGCCACCTGGTGGGAGGTGCACCGCCACCGCATTCCCCCGGCCTCCGCCGCGCGGCTGGAGGCGGCGATGGCCGCGGGGCAGCTGCTGATCCTGAAGGCGGCCTTCCGCCGGGCGGAACGGGCCGCGGATGGCGGGACGCTGGCGGTGATCACCCCGCGCGGACAGCGGGCCGAGGACCGCCTGCCGGTGGGCCGGATCATCGACTGCCGCGGCATCCGCAACGATCCGGAAAAGAATGCGCAGCCGCTGATCGCCGGGCTGCTGGCCGAGGGCGCGGCCCGTGTGGACCCCTTGCGCATCGGGCTGGATGTCACGGGAGAGGGGCGGCTGATCGGGCGGGACGGGCGGGCCTCCGGCCGGCTTTTTGCCCTGGGTCCGGTGTCGCGGGCCACGTTCTGGGAGATCACCGCCATCCCCGATATCCGGGTGCAGGCGGGGCAGATGGCGGCGCATATTGCAGAGATCGAGACGGCGGCAGGCTGATCCGCCGTCACCGGGTGGGAGCGTCTCCCGGCGTCCGGTTGACGGAGGGTTGCGCCCGGCCGGGGCCTGTGGCCATCCCGATAGGCTGCGGCTGCGCTGTTCGGAGGGTGCGTCAGTCGGGGTGCGCGATGTGGTCTCTGATGCAGGGGCTGAAGCGCCGGGCATTGCCTATGAACGGGTGCTTCCGGAGCGGGTTTCGCTGCCGGATCCGATGAAATAAGCGCGACAGAGCGGATCGGGCGCCATCGCCCGGCCGATCCTTCGGAAAGGAAGACCATGCCAGAGATCATGATCCGCCCGCTTGCCGCCGCGGATGAGGCCGAGTGGCGGCGTCTGTGGACCGCCTATCTGGACTTCTATCAGACCAGTGTCGCGCCGGAGGTTTATGACAGCACCTTCGCCCGGCTGCTGGGCAATGACCCGCAGGATTTCAGCGGGCTGATTGCCACGATGGACGGGCAGGCCATGGGGCTGACGCATTACCTGTTCCACCGCCACGCGTGGAAGATCGAGAATGTCTGCTACTTGCAGGACCTGTACGTGTCGCCGGAGGCGCGCGGCACCGGGTTGGGGCGCAAGCTGATCGAGGCGGTCTATGCCGCGGCAGATGCGAACGGCACACCCACGGTCTATTGGCTGACGCAGGAGTTCAACACGACGGCCCGGCAGCTTTATGACCGGATTGCCAAGGTGACGCCCTTCATCCGCTATACGCGCTGAGGGAATCCGTCCTCAGCCCGCCGCCGCCAGAATGCCGCGGGCGCGGAGGCGGACGGGTTCGTCCACCATCGCCCCGTCCACCGCCACCGCCCCGTCGCCCGAGGCGAGGACGCGCCGCGCCCAATCCACCTCAGCCTCGGTGGGCAGGAATTCGCGGCGCACGGCGGCCACCTGCCGGGGATGGATGCACAGCTTGCCCGTCATCCCAAGGGCGCGGGCATGGGCGGCATCCGCGGCGGCGGGTGCCGCATCGGCGATCTCGACCGTGACCCCGTCCAGCGGCGGCGCGATCCCGGCAAGGCGCGAGGCCAGCACCAGTTCCACCCGTGCGGGCAGCAGCACCTCGCGCAGATGGGCACAGCCCAGATCGGCACAGAAATCGACCGAACCGAAGGCCAGCCGCGCCACGCCCGCCGCGGCCACCGCGCGGGCCTGGGCAAGGCCAAGCCCGGTTTCCACCAGCGCGATCACGGGCATGTCGTCCAGCGCCGCGGCGACAGCAGCCACGGTCGCCGCATCCTCGGCCTTGGGCAGGATCACCGCGGCAAAGCCCCCGGCGCGCGCCGCGGCCAGATCCGCGGCATGCCACGGCGTGCCCGCGGGGTTGATCCGTAGCAGGACTGGCAGCCCGGTGAACCGGGCCTGCACCTGCGCGCGGGCCGCGTCTTTCGCCCCGGCGGCCACGGCATCCTCCAGATCAAGGATCACCGCATCCGCGCCGGAGGCCGCGGCCTTGGCAAAGCGGTCGGGCCGGTCGGCGGGCACGAAAAGCGGCGCGCGGATCGTGGCGGCGGCGGTCACCATTCGACCCGCGCCTCCATCGCCACCGGCCCGCCCTCGGCGGCGGACCAGAGGGTCATGGCAGCGCCGTCCTGCACCGCATGCAGCGCGAAGGGCGCCACGTCGAACAGCGGCGATTTCGCCCGCACCGTCACCCGCGATGGCCGCATACCGCGCAGATCCTGCGCAAAGCGGGTCAGCAGGGTGGCCTGCAACGGGCCATGGACCACAAGACCGGGATAGCCCTCCATCCCGCGGGCATAGGGCGCATCATAATGGATGCGGTGGCCGTTGTAGGTCACGGCGGAATAGCGGAACAGGAAGGGCGGTGTCGGCAGCACGCGGCGGATTTGCGCGCCCGCGGGCGCCGCTTCGGGCGCGGCCGTCGCCTGCGTCCCGGCCTCCGCCTCGCGGTAGACGATGTTCTGCCGTTCCGTCAGCGCCGGGCGACCGCCCGAGGCATAGCTGTGTTCCAGCGTCAGAAAGCACAACAGGCCCGACCGGCCCTCTTTGGCGGTCACGTCCAGAATGCGGGTGGTGCGCGTCACCACCTCCCCGATGTGGATTTCTCCGGTGAAGTCCAGCGTGCCGCCCGCCCACATCCGCCGTGGCAGCGGCACCGGGGGCAGAAAGCCGCCGCGCGCGGGATGCCCATCCTCGCCCAGACCCTCCGTGGGAGCGGCAGGCTGGCACAGGCAGTAATGGAACATCACCGGCGCGGCGGCCCCGTCCGACAGATCTGTCTCGCTGTCGAAGATCGCGTTGAACCGACGGACGGTTTCGGGCGCCACCCGTTCCGAGGACTGGTCCTCGCGCCCGATCCAGCGGCGCAGATGGTCAAGGTCAAGCGGCATGGCGTCCCTCAGAAGCTGCGCGGCAGGCCGAGGATATGCTCGGCCACATAAGACAGGATCAGGTTGGTCGAGATGGGGGCCACCTGATAAAGCCGTGTCTCGCGGAACTTGCGCTCCACATCATATTCGCAGGCAAAGCCGAAACCGCCGTGGAATTGCAGGCAGGCATTGGCGGCTTCCCAGCTGGCCTTGGCCGCCAGGTATTTGGCCATGTTGGCCTGCGCCCCGCAGTCAAGGCCGGCGTCATAGCGGCGGCAGGCCTCCCATCGCATCAGATTGGCGGCTTCCACCTCGATGAAGGCTTCGGCGATGGGGAACTGCACGCCCTGATTCTGCCCGATCGGGCGGCCGAAGACCCGGCGTTCCTTCACGTAAGACGTGACGCGGTCGGTGAACCAGTAGCCGTCGCCGATGCATTCCGCCGCGATCAGCACCCGTTCGGCATTCAGCCCGGTCAGGATGTATTTGAACCCCTTGCCCTCTTCGCCGATCAGGCTGTCCTCGGGCAGCTCAAGACTGTCGAAGAACAGCTCGTTCGTCTCATGGTTCACCATGTTCAGGATGGGGCGCACCTCCATGCCCCTGGCCATGGCGGCCTTGATGTCCACAAGGAAGATCGACAGCCCCTCGGACTTCTTCGCCACCTCCGACAGCGGCGTGGTGCGGGCGAGAAGGATCATCAGGTCGGAATGCTGCACCCGGCTGATCCAGACCTTCTGGCCGTTGATGACCCAACGCCCGTCCTTCTTCACCGCGGTGGTTTTCAGCTGGGTCGTGTCAGTGCCGGTCGTCGGTTCGGTCACGCCCATGCTCTGCAGGCGCAATTCGCCGCTGGCGATGCGGGGCAGGTAGGTTTGCCGCTGCGCCTCGGACCCGTGGCGGATCAGGGTGTTCATATTGTACATCTGGCCGTGGCAGGCGCCCGAATTCCCGCCCGAGCGGTTGATCTCTTCCATGATCACGCTGGCCTCGGTCAGGCCAAGGCCCGATCCGCCGTATTCCTCGGGGATCAGTGCGGCCATCCAGCCCGCGCGGGTCAGCGCATCGACGAATTCCTCGGGGTAGCCGCGGGCCTCATCGACCTTGCGGTGATATTCGTCGGGGAACTGCGCGCACAGGGCGCGCACCGCATCGCGGATGTCGTGGTGGCTGTCGGAAAGGGTCTGCATGGTCTGGCCCCGGATTGTGCTGCTGGCCTTGGTGTGCCGGGCAATATGATATAAATCAAATATGCATTGTTGCTAATGGACATATCGAAAAGTTATGATCAGCCATGGATATCCGCCAATTGCGCTATTTCGTCGAGATCGTGGAACTGGGATCGCTGTCGCGGGCGGCGCAGCGGCTGAACGTGGCGCAGCCCGCGCTGTCCATCCATCTGCGCAACATGGAGGCCGAGACGGGCACGCCGCTTCTGCTGCGCGGTCGCTCCGGCGTGACGCCGACCGAGGCGGGAGAGATCCTGCTGCGCGCGGCGCGGTCCATCCTGAACGAACAGGCGGCGGCGCTGGACGACATCCGCAGTCTGGGGCGGGAACCTTCGGGCGAGGTGCGGATCGGCCTGCCCGGCACCATCGGTGATGTTCTGGCCCTGCCGCTGATCGAAGCCGCCGCCGCCCGGTATCCGCAGGTGCGCGTCACCCTCTCCGAGGGGATGAGCGGATTTGTCGCCGACTGGCTGCGCGAGGGGCGGGTCGATCTGGCCGTGCTTTACACCCTGCCCGAAGATCCTGCCCTGTCCGCCCTGCCTTTGCTGGAGGAAGAGCTGGTCGCCGTGGCCGCCCCGCGCCATCTGCGCGCGCCGCAGGTGGATTTTGCCGATCTGGCCCGGATGCCGCTGATCCTGCCCAGTCGGCAGCACGGGCTGCGGGTGATGCTGGACGGCGCGCTGGCCCGCCAAGGATTGCGGCTGGAGCCGAAAGTGGAAGTCGATTCCTACAACACGATCAAGGCGTTGCTTCTGCGGGCGGCGGGCGTGTCGATCCTCCCGCGCCACACGGTCGCGCGCGAACGGATTGCCGGGTCGCTGGAGTTGCGGCCCTTTGCGCCACCGGGCTTGTCACGCCGGGCGCATCTGGTCTGGCGTGGAAGCCGGACGGTGCCGCGACATGTGCAGGCGATCCGGACCCTCCTGGACGAGACGGTGCGCAGGCTGGTGGCCGGGATGCAGTGGCCGGGCGCGACACTGCTGCCGAAGGCGCCCGGCGGGCGGGGGGATTAACCCGGGCAGAGCCTGTCTGTCCTGCCGGATGACGGCGCCCCATTGCGCCCCGCACCCCGGGGGCGGCCGGGAAGCTGGCCTTTGGGCGGCGATGACTGGCACGGCGACGGGCGCGCCGGACATGACCGCGCGGCCTGTCCTGATGCTGAACGGCATGACGCACACGGTGCGGTGTTCCACGACACCTTCGCCCGCCTCTCGGTTCGGAACGCCCGCTTGCGGGCCGCGCCCGCCGTGCGGCGGACCGGGGCCATCGGCGATTCGGTGTCAGGTCAGGCAAGGAGCTGAACCGGATGGTCCGGCGGGTCAGGTTGCCGGGCGTGGATCGTCGCGGAATTCCGTCGCCCTGACAGAGGGTCTGTTGCAGAAATCCGCATGCCATGCCGCCAGTTGCGGCCTCTTGCCCGGCCAGTCCTCAGCGGCGAAGCGGAAGTTCAGATAGCAGAGCGCGACGCCGATCCCCAGATGCCCCACGTCGAAGGGCCGGGGGGCGATGGTGGTGATATTCGCCTCCAGCCAGTCCAGAACGCTGGTCATCTTGCGGCGGTTCGCGGCGATCAGCGTCTCGCTTCGCTGCGCGGCGGGCCGCATGCGGGTTTCGATCAGCAGTGTCAGGGCAATGTCCAGAAGCCCGGTTCCCGTCGCCTCGTCCCGCAGGGCCAGAAGCCGCGTCTCCGGATCGGCCGGGAACAGCCGGGGGCCGCTGGGCCCGGTCAGATCCGCCCATTCGCAGATCACCCGCGAATCCCAGAGCGCCGGGGCACCGTCGCGTTCCAGCGTGGGAATCTTGGACAGCGGGTTCACCTCCATCAGCCCCTCATGCGGGACCATCGGATCGGCGGCGGTGCGCAGGGTCTGCACCTGATCGGCCAGACCCTTTTCGTGCAGTGCTATCATGGCCTTGCGGACATAGGGAGAGCGGGGGGACCAGTGAAGCATGGGCATGGGTTCCTCCATCAAAGCGGGGCCGCGTCCAGGGCGGCACGATGTTCGGGGGCGGCAATGTCGATCATCCGGCGGCGGCGCTCGCGCAGGGTGCAGCCGCGCAGATCGGCCACGCCATGTTCGGTGACGATGATCCCGGCATCGGCCCGCGCGGTGGACACAGGACCGGACAGTCGCGCCACGATCCGGTTGGCGCCGGTCTTCGGCACCACGGCAGGCAGGGCCACGATGGGCAGCCCCCCGCGCGACCGGGCCGCGGCGCGCAGAAAATCCCCGGCCGCGCCGACGGCACCGACATAGATGCCGCCTGCCACCTCGGCATTGATCTGGCCGGTCAGGTCCACCTCGATGGCGGCATTGATCGCGGTGAACCGCTCCTGCGCGGCCAAGGTTTCCGGCGCGTGGGTGTAGGAGGTAGGGGCCAGCCACAGCTGCGGATTGTCCGCGGCCCAGTCCCAGCTTTCAGGGCCGCCCATCACGGCACCGGTGACGGTGCGGCCGCGGTCAAGGGTTTTGCGGGCATTGGTGATGACGCCAGCCCGCGCCAGCCGGGCCACGCCATCGCCCACGGTTCCGGAATGAACGCCAAGGTCGTAATGCCCGGACAAGGCGGCCAGAACAGCCTCGGGCAATTGGCCGATGCCCAGTTGCAGCGTGGCGCCATCCTCGACCAGCCCGGCCACATTTCGGGCGATGCTCTGCATTGCCGCATCGGGCGGGGCGGCGGGCATGGCTTGCAGGCGGCGAGAGGTCCGGATCGTCAGCGCGATCTCATCGGTGCCGATGCTGCGGGCGCCATGGGTGGCGGGCATCCTGTCATTCACCTCGGCCACGATGCGGCGCGCATGGGGGATCAGATCGGCGATATATTCCGCCACCAGCCCCAGCGAATGCCGCCCGTCCGGCCCGGCCGGCGGCAGGTGCAAGAGCAGCAGATCGACCGGCGCCAGCGCCCCGGCGAACTGGCCATAGGTCAGCGGCAGGATGTCCAGCGCGTCCGCCTGCGCCAGCCGCCGGTTCATCGCCCCGCCGGTGTAGGAGGTGAAGGCGACGCAATCGGCATGGTCGGGCGACACCGCGCCGGACAGTACCAGCCCCACGCCCGCGCGGAACCCGCCGATCCGGTGCCGCGCGGCCATCAGGCTTTCGGTCAGGGTCAACGGCTCTCCCGCGGCCTGCCCCCAGACCACCCTCCCGCCCGGCGGCAGAAGGGCGGGCCAGTCGATCCCGGCGCTCATGCCTCTGCCCGTTCGAAGACCGCGGCGATGCCCTGACCGCCGCCGATGCACATGGTTTCCAGCGCATAACGCCCGCGGCGGCGCTGCAATTCGCGCAGGAGCGTAGTGGCAATCCGCATCCCCGTGGCCCCAACCGGATGGCCCAGAGAGATGCCCGAGCCATGGACGTTCAGCCGGTCCGGGTCATTCCAGCCCCAGCCCTTCAGGACCGACAGAACCTGCGCGGCAAAGGCCTCGTTCACCTCGACCAGCGTCATGTCGTCGAAACTCAGGCCGGTGCGCGCGAACAGTTTCTGCACCGCGGGCACCGGGCCGATGCCCATGGTCGCAGGCTCACACCCGGCTGTGGCCCAGCTGTGGAACCACGCCAAGGGTTCCAGCCCCAGCTCGGCCAGCCGGTCTTCGGCCACCACCAGACAGGCCGCGGCGGCATCGTTCTGCTGCGCCGCATTGCCGGCGGTGACGGTGCCGCCGGGGATGACCGTCCGCAGCCCGGCCAACGTTTCCGGCGTGGTCGTGCCCCGGACCCCTTCGTCGCGGTCAAGGATCAGCGGCGCGCCCTTCTTCTGCGGCACGGTCACCGGCACCACCTCATCAGTGAAGATGCCGCTGTCCCATGCGGCGGCGGCGCGCTGCTGGCTGCGGGCGGCATAGGCGTCGGCCTCGGCCCGGGGGATGGCATAGTCGCGGGCGAGGTTTTCTGCCGTCTCGATCATGCCGGAAATCTTGCCGAACCGCTCCTCGGGTTGGGAGCGTTCGCGCCCGCGGTCCAGCCGGTCATACATCCGCACATTGCCCGCACGGGCGCCCCATCGCAGGTCCGTGGTGTAATATTCGATGTTCGACATCGACTCGACACCGCCCGCCATGACCACATCGGCGGCCCCGGTCTGCACCATCATCGCCGCGGTCACCAGCGCCTGAAGCCCGCCGCCGCAGCGCCGGTCCAGCTGCATGCCCGAGACGGTGATCGGGAACCCGGCCTCCAGCGCGATCCAGCGGCCGATGCAGGGCGCTTCGGAATTGGCATAGGACTGGGCGAAGACCATGTCGTCGATCCGCCCGGGGTCGATCCCGGTGCGGTCCACCACCGCCTTGGCGATATGGGCGCCCAGCTTTTCCGCCGTCAGTGGCCGCAGCGTGCCGCCAAAGGCCCCCACGGGGGTGCGCAGCGGCATGACGATGGCGGCGCGTCTCATGCGTCGGCTCCGGGCAGGGTCAGCGGGGGCCAGTCGGCGCCTTCGAAGGCATAGCCATCTGCGGTGCGGCGGATGTAGCCGCAGCAGGGCGCACCGAAATGCATGGGCATCAGCAGGGTGCCGCGGTCCGCCGCCTGTTCCAGAACACGGGCGCGGGTGGCGCGGGCCACCTCGGGCAGGGCGCAATAGGCGGTATTCAGGTCGGGATAGACGATCTGCAACGGCGAATGGAACACATCGGCGCAGAACAGCCCCTCCTCTCCGTCCGCCCGCAGCCGGTAGGACAGCATGCCCGGCGTGTGGCCCGGCACGGGTTCCACGGTCAGGCAGCCGAGGATTTCGCCAGCATCCTCCGGGATCAGATCGGCCAGACCGGCGCGGACGACAGGCATCACGCTGTCATGCCAGCTGTCATCCATCACCGCATCGGGCGCACCCTGCAATGCAGCCTCGTAATGCAGGAAATCCGTCTTCGGCATCAGATAGCGGGCGTTCGGGAACGTGGGCACCCACATCCCGCGGTCCAGCACGGTGTTCCAGCCGGTATGGTCCATGTGCATATGCGTCTGGATGACATGGGTCACCGCCTCACGCGGGGCCCCCGCAGCGGCCAGCCATTCCAGCACCCGGTTGTTCAGCCGGTTCATCCGCGCCGCGGCGCGGGGCTTGTCATTCCCGACGCCGGTGTCGATCAGAATCACCTTGTCGTCGATCTGCACCACCCAGATCTGGATCGTCACGATCAGCCGGTTCATCGACGGAATGTAATGGTGCGGCGCCAGCCATCCGACCTGTGCGTCGATCTTTTCCTGCGGCAGCGCGGGGAAAAGGAAGGCCGGGTCATGCGTCGGCGCGGCATATTCAACCACGCGCGTCACCCGCGCCCGGCCGATCCTGCGGGACTGGATCATAGCGGTTCTCCTTACGCCCGCGTGGGCAGCGGCACGCCTTCGGGCGTGATGTATTGCGGCTGTCCGGTAAACCCTTCGGAAAGCGGTGCGAAATAATAGAAGGTGATCCGGCGCTTGCGGAATTTCCAGACGCCGTTCTCGCGCTGCAGTTCATCATCGTAATGCCCGGCCGAGACGTAGGACACGCCCTTCTTGACCGACAGATACTGCATCGAGATGCGGCCCGTGGCCGTGTCGCCCGCCAGATCGGTCGTGGCATTGGTGCAGAAATGCCAGAACCCTTCGGCAAGGTTCTGCACTGTGGTGCTGAAGAAACGGTGGATCGCGGCGCGGCCCGTCACATGGGCCAGCCCCTGAAACTCGCCATCTTCGGTGAAGAGATCGGCCAGATCGTCCCATTGCCGTGCATCCAGCACATGGCAATAGCGACCGCGCAGGTCGGAAATCGCCTGCCGGTCCTCGACGGCGCGCAGCCGGGCTTCCAGATCGCTCATTTCGGTTTCCTCCCCAGGAATGTCAGGCCAGATGCAGTGGTGCGCCGGTCATGGCCTGCAGGCTGTCCAGCGTCATGCCGGACACCATCTCGACCACGGCAAGGCCCTGCGGTGTCACGTCGATCACCGCAAGGTCGGTATAGACGCGATCCACCGCCGCAGGCGCGGTCAGCGGATAGCCGCAGCGTTCCACCAGTCGCGGCGCGCCGTCCTTGGTGACGTGGTTCATCGCCACCCAGACCCGTTGCGCCCCGACCGACAGGTCCATCGCCCCGCCCACGGCGGGCGCAGTGTCATGCTCCGACGTGGCCCAATTGGCGATATCGCCGTTTGCCGCCACCTGATAGGCGCCCAATACGCACAGATCGAGATGCCCGCCGCGGATCATGGCAAAGCTGTCGGAGTGGTGGAAGTAGGACCCGCCCGGCAGCAGCGTGACATATTGCTTGCCCGCATTGATCAGCCAGGGGTCCACCTCTGCCTCGTCCGGGGCGGGCCCGATGCCAAGGATGCCGTTTTCGGCGTGAAACACCACCTCGCGGTCCTTCGGCACCTCATCCGCCACCAGCGTGGGCACACCGATGCCAAGGTTCACATACCAGCCGTTCGGAATGTCCTGCGCGATGCGGGCGGCGATCTGGCGGCGGCTGAGCGGGGTCCAGGATGTCATGGGTCTCTCGGAAAGGTCAAAGCCGCGGCGGGCCGTATTCGATATGCACCACCCGATCGACAAAAATGCCGGGGGTGACGATGACTTCGGGGTCCAGCATGCCAAGGGGGGCAAGGTGCTGGGTCTGGGCGATGGTCAGCTTTGCCGCCATGGCACAGACCGGGTTGAAGTTGCGCCCGGCGGCCCGGTAGGTCAGGTTCCCCCAGCGATCGGCGGCCCAGGCTTCGATCAGCGCCACATCGCCGTGCAGCGCCTGTTCCAGCACGCAGGGGCGCCCCTGAATCTCGCGCACTTCCTTGCCCGCGGCCAGTTTGGTGCCCACGGCAGTGGGGGTATAGAAGGCCGGAACCCCAGCCCCCGCGGCACGCATCCGTTCGGCCAGCGTGCCCTGCGGCACCAGCTCCAGCTCGATCTTTCCGGCTTTGTAGAGTTCCTCAAAGATGGTGGAGCCGACGATCCGGGGATAGCTGCAGATCAGCTTGCCCACCCGGCCCTCTTTCAGCAGCCGCGCCAGCCCGACCTGTCCGTAGCCCGCATTATTGGCCACCACGGTCAGGCCCGAAACGCCGGTTTCCAGCACGCCTTCGATCAGATGGGTGGCTTGCCCCACGGCGCCGAACCCGCCCAGAAGCAGCGTCGCCCCGTCGGACAGGCCGGAAAGCGCCTCGGCAACGCTTGCCACGGTCTTGTCGATCATATGTTCCGGAGCCTCCCTGCACCGCAAACGTCCACAATGCGAACGTTTGTCCATAAAATGGCGGATTCGATTTGTGCTGTCAAGCGGGCGAATGTCCGTCATGCGGACTTGCCGTCATGACCGGCAGCGCGTAGCCTGTGGTGCGCGGGGCAAATCCCGATCAGAACCAAGGGGGATCAGCATGTCGGCGGATGAGGCGGAACGGGATGGTCAGGCTGGCGAAGCGCGCTCGACCGATTTCGTCGAGGCTTTGGCCCGTGGCCTGCGGGTGCTGGAAAGCTTTACCCTGCCCGCCGCCGAACCGCAGCGCGGGCGGATGACGCTGACCGATGTGGGGCGGCTGACCGGGCTGACCCGCGGCACGGCGCGGCGCCTGCTGCTGACGTTGCGCGACATGCATTATGTGGACACTGACGGAAAGCTGTTCTGGCTGACACCGCGGGTCCTGCGCTTGGCCGAGGGGTTCCGCATGCCCATCGGGCTGGGTGACCGGGCGGCGGCGCTGCTGCACGAACTGACGCGGGAAATCAACGAATCAGCCTCAGTCGCCATGCTGGAGGGCGAATCGATTGTTTATATCGAGCGGGTGGAGGTGCGGCGGATCTATTCCTCACGCATCGTGAACGGCACCCGGCTGCCTGCGGCCTGCAGTTCCATCGGCCGCGCGCTTCTGGCCAATCTGTCGACCGAGCAGCTGGAGATCTGGCTGGACCGCTACCCGCTGCCGAAGATGACCGAGACGACCATCACCGAGCGCCCCGCTTTTCTGGCGGAAATCGCCCGCATCCGCGCGCAGGGCTATGCGATCATTGATGAAGAGCTGGAAATCGGCATCCGGTCCATCGCCGTGCCCATCGTCAGCCCGGCAGGGCGGGTGGTGGCGGCGCTGAACGCCTCGACCTCGACGGCGCGGCATTCGGTGGATGATCTGCGTGAGGTGTTCCTGCCGCAGCTGCGCAAGACGGCCTCGGCCCTGGCCGATAATATGGATTGGTGAGGTCCGGGCCTCAGCCGCTTGCTCCGTATGGGCAAGCAGTCCTGCAAGGCTGATCGCATCGGGCGAATGATCGGGCATGCCGCGCTGCTGGCGGGCGGGTGATCCGCACAATCTGCTCCCCTTGGCGAAGCGCAAATCATTCCGGTTCAAGGACCAGCCCTGCCGCGAAGGCGCGGGCGGGGTCATTGCGCCTGCTTCGGGACGGGTGCCGGTTTCAGCTGTCCAATGGTGTGAATCGTCAGCCGCTGCTGTCGTCAGGGGCTGCATGCGGCCACAAAAGCTTGGTTGATCCGCGTCTGCATATCTGCTATATGAACATATGTCCGTCAGACGGACTTGATGAATCTGGGAGGAGCATCATGCGCAAGTTTATTGCTGCCGCAGCCACGGCTGCGGCAATCGCCCTTGGTTTGCCTGCCGCCTCGCAGGAGCCGCCGAAGGACCCGGAGGTCTATCGCTTCGGCGCGATCCTTGCGATGAGCGGAAAGGGCGACTGGTACGGCAAGGTCATGAGCCAGGGCATCCTGCTGGCGGTGGAAGAGATCAACGCCAAGGGCGGGATCGACGGCATCCCGCTGGAAGTGGTGATCGAAGACCACAAGAGCGGCGTCGCCAAGGAAGGTGTTTCGGCCATGACGCGGCTGATCAACATCTCGGGCGTTCAGGCGGTGCTGACCTCGTTCTCGCCGCCGACGCAGGCCATTGCGCCGATCGCCGATGAGCAGGGCATCCTTGTTCTGAACGGCGGCGGCACTTCGATGGCGCTGCTGGGTCTGACGGACATGATGTTCCACAACCGCACGCTGGCCTCGGACCTTGCCATTGCCGCGGCGATGCGGGCGGAAGAGCTGGGTCTGGGCGACATGTCGCAGCTGGTCTGGAAGAACGATGCGGGCGAGAGCATGATCGCCGCGGCCGATCCGTTCTGGGAAGCCAAAGGCAAGAAGATCCTTGCCACCGAATATATGGAAATCGGCGCTTCGAACATCGACACGCAGGTGGCCAAGCTGCGCGCCTCAAGCCCCGACTGGGTGGCCCTGTGGCTGTTCAGCCCGGAAACCGGCCTTGCCATCAAGAAGATCCGCGAATTCGGCATAACCGCTCCGCTGGTCGGCATCGAATACACCGCGGATGTGAAGGAACTGGCCGGGGCCGCGGCCGAGGGCTATGAATATGCCACCGATTTCTTCGCCCCTTCGGCAGAAAATCCGTGGTCGGAAGACTTCGCCAAGGCCTATGAGGCCAAGTATGGCGAAAAGCCCGAGTTCTATGCGGCGAACTATTACGAAAACGTCTACGTTCTGGCCGAAACCATCCGCCGCGCCCGCGCCATGGGCGGTGACTATTGGGATGGCCGCAAGCTGGCCGAGACCATTCGGGAGAACCCGACCTTCCCCAGCGTCTATTCCGCTGAGATGACCTATCAGGACAACAATGTGGCCCTGAAGCAGGTGGGTGTGTTCCGGATCGAGAATGGTGAACAGAAGTTCATCGAATTCATCGACCTGAACGCCGCCAACTAAGCCAGGCCCGCCGGGTCACGCCTGCAGCTTGCGCGTGCCCCGGCCCTTTTCCGCACCGTCAGGGGACCCAAAATGGACCTGTTCCTGCAACTTCTGGTCAACGGGCTCATCAACGGCAGCCATTATGCGCTGCTGGGTATCGGCTTTGGACTGATCTTCTCGACCACCGGCATCGTGCATTTCGCCTATGGCTCGGTCTACACCTTTGCCGCCTATGTGGCCTGGTTCACCGCCAGTGCCTGGGGCTTTTCGCTTCTTCCCGCGATGGCTGCGGCCATCCTTGGCGCGGTCATTCTGGGCGTGCTGTGCTATACACTGCTCTATCGCCCGCTGGAATTGCGCCGGGCGCCGCCGCTGATCCCGCTGATCGCCTCGCTGGGGCTGAACATCGCGCTGGAGAACCTGAACGCAATCATCTTCGGATCGGGTGCTCGGACGGCGGATTTCGGGTCCTCGGTCATGTTTCTGGGGCCGGTGTTCTTTACCACGGTCCATATCTGGCAGGTCGTCTCCTGTGCAGTGATCCTTGCCGCGCTGGTGCTGTTCCTGCGCAAGACCCGCTATGGCCGTGCCATCCTTGCGATGACGGACGATCCGCATATGGCCCGCGTCGTCGGGATCGACACGCAGCGGATTTCCTATCTGGTCTTCGCGCTCGGCTCTGCCGTGTCGGCGGTGGCGGCGACGCTGATCCTGATGAAGGACGGGGCATCCACCCACATGGGCTTTATCGCGGTCTTCATGGGTTTTGTCGCGGTCATCGTCGGCGGGGTCGGTTCGCTGAAAGGCGTGGTCGCGGGCGGCTTTCTCCTGGGCATCGTCGAAAGCCTTGGCCTGTGGAAGATATCGACCGAATGGCAAAGCTCGATCGCGTTCATCGTGCTCTTCATCATGATCATGCTGCGGCCGCAGGGCCTGTTCAGCATCGCGCGGCGCTGAGGAGGCGCGCATGGAATATATCTATCACATCGCGGTGCTGTTCTGCCTTTACGGGATCCTGACGATTTCCTTCAATCTGCTGGTCGGCTTTTCGGGCATGTTCGCCCTGTCGCATGCCGCGCTTTATGCCATCGGCGCCTATACGACGGCGATCCTGACCACGAAACTGGGCGTGCCTTTTCCGCTGGATATGATCGCCTCGGTTCTGGTGGCGGCCGTCATCTCGGCGGTGATCGCGCTGCCCGCGTTGCGCGTGACGGGGCATTATCTGGTGATCGTCTCACTGGCGCTGCAGATCATCGTCCTGCAGGTGATCCTGAACTGGAAATCGCTGACCGGGGGCACCGACGGGATTTCCGGCGTGCCCAGCTACAACCTGTTCGGATTGGCCATCACCACGCCCCTGTCCTTCCTGGCCGTGGCGGGCACCGGTCTGGTGGCCTGCTACTGGTTCACCCGGCGGCTGGTCCGGTCGCCCTTTGGTCGGGCCCTGCGGGCGATGCGTGAAAATGAATCCGCCGCACAGGCGGTGGGGTTGAACATCCTTTACATGAAGCTGTCCACCTTTGCGATTTCGGCCGCGCTGGCGGCGGTGGCCGGATCTCTCTTCGCCCGATACTTCCGCTATGTCGGCGTGGACAGCTTCTCGATCAACGAGACGATCTATGTACTGGCCATGGTCATTCTGGGCGGGCTGGCCAACCTGCGCGGCTCGCTTCTCGGGGCGGCGATCCTTGTGGCCTTGCCGGAGTTGCTGAAATTCGTGCCGCTGCCGGTGGATATGGCCGACAAGATCCGGCTGATCGTCTACGGCGCCGTTCTGATGATTATTCTGCTGGTGCGTCCGCAGGGCATCCTGCCGGAGCCGCGCGGCAAGAAGGCCATGGTGGTTTCGGTCGAGGATGAGGGTGCGCCGTCCGATGCTGACCGCCTGCTGGAAGGGCAGGGCGGGGCGCCGGATGAGGTAGTGCTGGAGGGGCGCAACCTGCGCAAGCAGTTCGGCGGCGTCACCGCGATCAAGGATTTCTCCATCGCGCTGAAGCGGGGGCGGATCACCGGGCTTTTGGGGCCGAATGGCGCGGGCAAGACCACCGCCTTCAACCTGCTGACGGGTTTTCTGAAACCGACGGATGGGGTGATCACGCTGAAAGGCCGCAGCATCGCCGACCGTAAACCGCATGAGCTGGTGTCGGCGGGTGTGGCGCGGTCGTTTCAGGACCTGCGGCTGTTCACTAAGATGACGGTGATCGAGAATGTGATCGTGGCGCTTCCCGGGCAAAGCGGGCACCGCTGGCAGAATCTGTTCCTGCATCCCGCGCGTGTCCATGCGCAGGAAAAGGCCAATGCCGCCCGCGCGATGGAAATCCTGCGCTTCGTGGAACTGGACGGCAAGGCGCATGAAACTGCCGCCGACCTGTCCTATGCCGAGGAAAAGCTGCTGGTCGTGGCGCGCCTTCTGGCCACCGGGGCCGAGGTTCTTCTGTTCGATGAACCCATGTCGGGGCTGGACCAGACCACGTTGCAGGACATCTTCCCGGTGATCCGGCGGCTGGCTGAACACGGCAAGGTCGTCTGCATCATCGAGCACAACCTCGATGTGATCAAGGAGCTCTGCGACGAGGTCTATTTTCTGGACGAGGGCCGCACCATGGCGGTGGGCACCCCGGATGATCTGATGAACGACCCGGAGCTGGCGGAAAGGTATTTCAAATGAGCGAGCCGATCCTTCAGGTCCGCGGGCTGGTGGCGGGCTATGGCAAGAAGAAAGCCGTCCATGGCATCGAACTGACCCTGCACAAGGGCGAGACGCTATTGATCCTTGGCCACAATGGTGCGGGCAAGACCACGCTGATGCAGTCGATCTTCGGGCTGATCCCACCGATGGCCGGGCAGGTCCGCTATGAAGGCCGCGACATCACCGGCCGCAATCCGGCGCTGAACGTGGCGGATGGCATTGCCTTCGTGCCGCAGGGCCATGGCATCTTTGCCAGCCTGACCGTGCGCGACAATCTGGAACTGGGCGCCTTTGTGGAAGGCGACCGGGCAAAGGTCGCGCGGCATCTGGACGACGTGTTTTCGATGTTCCCGATCCTGAAAGAGCGGGAAAACCAGATTGCGGGCACCTTCTCGGGCGGGCAGAAGCAGATGTTGGCCATCGGCATGGCGCTGATGCACGGGCCGCGGGTTCTGATCCTGGACGAACCCTCCATCGGGCTTGCGCCCAATCTGGTGGACCGGGTGATGAAATCGGTGGCCGAGATCAAGACGCGCTTTGACGCCTCGATCATCATTGTCGAGCAGAACGTGAAATATTCACTGCCGGTGGCCGACCGGGCGGTGGTGCTGAAAACCGGGGGCATCGTCTATGAAGGCGCGCCCGCGCCACTGATGGACCACAAGAAGCTGATCGAGTTCTTCTGACATCCGGCGGCGCCTGCGGGCGCCGCCGCCTTTTCCGGGGTCAGACCCGCTCGGTCGCCACGGCGATGCCCTGACCCACGCCGATGCACATGGTGGACAGCGCGCGCCGCCCGCCGGTCAGCGCCAGTTGCAGCGCTGCCGTCCCGGTGATCCGCGCGCCGGACATGCCAAGCGGATGGCCAAGCGCGATGGCCCCGCCGTTCGGGTTCACCCGCGGGTCGTCATCGGCAATGCCCAGTTGCCGCAGGGTGGCGATCCCTTGGGCAGCGAAGGCCTCGTTCAACTCGATCACGTCGAACTGGTCCTGCGTCAGGCCAAGCCGCGCCAGCAGCTTCTGGCTGGCGGGGGCCGGACCGATGCCCATGATCCGCGGCGGAACACCGGCCACCGCGCCGCCCAGAATGCGGGCGATCGGAGTCAGCCCGTGGTTCTTCGCCGCGGCTTCGCTGGCGATGATCAGCGCCGCGGCGCCGTCATTCACGCCCGACGCATTTCCTGCGGTGACCGAGCCATTGGGGAACAAAGGCCGCAGCTTGGCCAGCGCCTCGGGCGTGGTGGCGCGCGGGTGTTCGTCGCGGTCCACCGTGACCGGATCCCCCTTTTTCTGCGGGATCGTCACCGGCGCAATCTCCTGCGCCAGCCGCCCGTTGGCCTGTGCCGTGGCGGCCTTGGCCTGCGAGGACAGCGCCATTGCATCCTGCGCTTCGCGACTGATGCCATAGTCATCGGCCACGTTCTGCCCCGTCTGCGGCATGGAATCGGTGCCATAGGCCTTGTGCATCGCCGGGTTCACGAAGCGCCAGCCGATGGTGGTGTCATAGACCGCGTTGTCGCGGCTGAAGGCGCTTTCGGCCTTGGGCATCACGAAGGGCGCGCGCGACATGCTTTCGACGCCGCCGGCGATGTAGATTTCGCCTTCACCCGCCTTGATGGCGCGGGCCGCAGTGATGACCGCATCCATGCCCGAGCCACAGAGCCGGTTCATCGTGGTGCCGCCGATCTCCAGCGGCAGGCCCGCCAGCAGAAGCGACATGCGCGCCACGTTGCGGTTGTCCTCGCCCGCCTGATTGGCGCAGCCGAAGATCACATCATCGACGGCGGCCCAGTCCACACCAGTATTGCGGGCCATCAGCGCCCGCAGCGGCACCGCGCCCAGATCATCGGGCCGGACCGAGGACAGCGACCCGGCATAGCGGCCAATCGGCGTGCGGATGTAATCGCAGATATAGGCTTCGGTCATGGTCATACCTCCGGGCAGATCAGGTCGGCCACCGGGCCGGGGATCAGAAGTTCGGCGCCGGTCACGGCCTGCAGATCGGCCACCGACAGCGAGGGCAGCTTTTCGCGCAGGACGAAGCGACCGCCTTCGATGTCGATCACCGCCAGCGAGGTATAGACGCGGGTGACGCAGCCCACCCCGGTCAGCGGCAGGGTGCAGCGTTTCAGAAGCTTCGGCTTGCCGTCCTTGGTCACGTGGTCGGTGATGACCGCCACACGCTTTGCGCCATGGACCAGATCCATCGCACCGCCCACGGCAGGCACGCCTTTCGGCCCGGTGGACCAGTTCGCCAGATCGCCGTTCTCGGCCACCTCATAGGCGCCCAGAATGGCCACATCCAGATGGCCGCCCCGCACCATGGCAAAGCTGTCGGCATGGTGGAAGAAGGCTGATCCGGGCTTCAGCGTCACCGCCTTCTTGCCCGCATTGATCACGTCCCAATCCTCGGCCCCCTTGACCGGGCTTTCGCCGAAATCAAGGATGCCGTTTTCGGTGTGAAAGATCGCTTCGCGCCCGGGGGGCTGGAACTGCGCCACCTTTTCGGGGAAGCCGATGCCAAGGTTGACATAGGCGCCATCGGCAATGTCCTGCGCCGCGCGCCATGCGATCTGGTTGTTCGACAGCTTTTCCATCAGCGGGCCTCCAGCGGATAGGCGGCTTGGGCGCGGTTCAGGTCTTCTTCCTGCACCGGGTTTGCAACCTCGACCACCTTCTGCACGAAGATGCCGGGGGTGATCACCTGCTCGGGGTCGATGGTGCCGGGCGCCACCACCCGGCGGGCCTGCACGACGGTCTGCGCCGCGGCCATGCACATCAGCGGGCCGAAGTTCCGCGCGGCGGCGCGGTAGGTCAGGTTGCCATGGGTGTCGGCCAGTTCCGCCTTCACCAGCGCGACATCGGCCTTCAGCCAGCGTTCGCGCACGTAAGAGCGGCCCTCGAATTCCTCGACCGGCTTGCCCTTCGCCAGATCGGTGCCGAAACTGGTGGGCGTGTAGAAGGCCGGGATGCCCGCCCCGCCCGCACGGATGCGTTCGGCCAAGGTGCCTTGCGGCACCAGTTCCAGCTCGATCTTGCCGGCGAGATAAGCCTCGGTGAACACCACCGGATCGGCCGAGCGCGGGAAGGAGCAGATCAGCTTTCGCACCATCCCGGCCTCGATCAGCGCGGCAAGGCCGACATGGCCGTTCCCGGCGTTGTTGTTCACGACGGTCAGGTCTTTGGGATGGCCGGTCGCGCGAAAGCGGTCGATCAGGGCGTGGATCAGTTCGATCGGCGAACCGGCGCCGCCAAAGCCGCCGATCATCACCGTCATGCCATCGTCGATCCCGGCCACGGCTGTGGCAAGGTCGGGCAGGGTCTTGTCCATGGAAACCTCCTCTGGGCTGACCTTGGCATAGGCCCGCGGGCGGCTTGCCGTCCATCCGGTTTGTGCGATATGCTGCATTTGTTGACATATCGCACATGAGGCCCACCGATGACTGCCACGATTTCGGACCGCGACATCATGGGCGGGCTGGCCAAGGGGCTGGCCGTGATCGAGACCTTCACCGCCGACCGGCCGCGCCAGTCGATTGCCGAGGTCTCTGCCGCCTCGGGCCTTGACCGGGCCACCGCGCGGCGCTGCCTGCTGACGCTGGCGCAGCAGGGCTATGCTGATTGGGACGGCAAGTTTTTTACCCTGACGCCGCGGGTGCTGCGTCTGGGCACCGCCTGTCTGGCCACGATGCCGCTGCCGCAGATCGTGCAGCCGTTTCTGGACGAGGTGTCCGAAGCCGTGGGCAAATCCTCGTCCGTCTCCATTCTGGACGGGGATGAGATCGTCTATATCGCCCGCGCCGCGCAGAAGCGGGTGATGTCGATTGCGCTGATGCCGGGCAGCCGCCTGCCCGCCTATTGCACCAGCATGGGCCGGGTGATGCTGGCGGCTCTGCCCGAGGGGGAGGCGCGCGCGTTGCTGGGCCCCGGCCCGCTGCCCGCCCGCACTGCCCACACCCTGACCGATCCGGAGGCGGTGATGGCGGCGCTGGCGCAGGTGCGGATGCAGGGCTATGCCCTGAACGATCAGGAGGTGGAGGAGGGCCTGCGCTCCATCGCCATGCCGGTCCTGAACGCGCGCGGCAGGACGGTGGCCGGACTGAACTTCGCCCTGCCCGCGACCGAGCCGGCCGAAGAGATCACCACCCGCTATCTACCCGCCCTGCGTGAGGTGCAGGCCCGGCTGAAGCCCCTGCTGCGCTAAAAGCCGAAGGCAATCAAGCCGCTGGCTTTGGCCTTTCGGTCCGAGCGGGCGAACCCGCCCGGACGAAACCGCTTCAGGCGCCGTAACCCGTCACCAGCCGCGCGCCCGAGGTCATGTTCGACACCGCCCGCACGATCCCGGCGCTGTCGATGCCGAAATGGCGGTAGAGATCGCCGATGGTCCCGGTCTGGCCGAAATGTTCCACCCCAAGCGCGATGGTCCGGTGCCCCGCGACCGCGCCCAGCCAGGACAGGGTGGCGGGATAGCCGTCGATCACCGTCACAAGATGGCAATGCCGCGGCAGGGGCAGCAGCAGGCGTTCCACCTGCGACAGGGCCTCGGCCCGGCCCAGACGACGGCCGTGCTGCGCCGCGGTCCAGCCCGCATGCAGCCGGTCGGCCGAGGTGACGGCCAGCACCGCCACCTCGCGCCGGGCCTGACCGATCAGCCCGGCGGCGGCAATCGCCTCGGGCGCGACGGCGCCCTGATAGGCGATCACCACCTCGGTGTTCGGCCCCGGCGGACGCAGCCAATAGGCGCCGTCGATCACCCCCTGCGCCAGCCCGTCCCGCGGCAGGGCCGCCTGCTCGATGGGCCGCGTGGTCAGCCGCAGATAGACCGACCCGCCCTTGGCATCGCGCAGCCATGTGCGGGGGTCCACCTCCGCCTCGCCATCGCGCTGCATATAGTCGAAGGCCCATTCCATGATGATCGACAGTTCTTCGGCAAAGGCCGGTTCGAAACTGGCCAGCCCGTCTTGCGCCATGCCGATCAGCGGGGTCGAGATCGACTGGTGCGCCCCGCCTTCCGGTGCCAGCGTCACACCCGAGGGCGTGCCCACGATCATGAACCGCGCATCCTGATAACAGGCGTAGTTCAGCGCATCGAGGCCGCGGCACACGAAGGGGTCATAGACCGTGCCGACCGGCAGCAGCCGCTTACCGAACAAAGAATGTGCCAGCCCCGCCGCGCCCAGTTGCAGGAAAAGGTTCATCTCGGCGATGCCCAGTTCGATGTGCTGGCCTTCCGGCGTGAAATCCCATTTCGCGGTGGACGGGATGTTCTGCGCCCGGAACAGATCGGCCCGCGCCTTCCGCGCCCAGAGCTTGCGGCGGTTCACCCAGGCGCCAAGGCCGGTGGTGCCGGTAACATCGGGCGACATGGTTACGATGCGGCGGGCCAGTTCGGTCTCGCCCCGGGCCAGGTCGTCCAGGATCCGGCCGAAGGTGGCCTGGGTTGAGGTTTCGCGTTCCGCATTCACCGGCAGGGCGGGGACGGACAGCCGGTCGTCCTGCATCCGCCGGGGACCTGCGGCAAAGAACGGCACGGTGCGCAGAAAGGCGCGCAGCCCGTCAGTGTCGGCCACCCCGGCCAAAGGCTCCCATTCCTGCCCCTCCGGCACGCCCATATGTGCCTGCCATCCGGCCATCTGCGCCTTGGTCATCAGCCCGCCGTGGTTGTCCTTGTGCCCGGCAATCGGCGTACCCCAGCCCTTGACCGTATAGGCCAGGAAGCAGACCGGGCGGCTGTGGTCGATCCCGGCAAAGGTCTCGGCCATGGTTTCCACGCAATTGCCGCCAAGGTTCTCCATCAGTGCGGCCAGTTCGGCATCGCTGCGCCGTTCGATCAGCGCGGTCACATCGCCCTGATCGCCCAGATCGTCCAGCAGGCGCTTGCGCCATTCCTTGCCGCCGGTGAAGGTCAGCGCGGAATAAAGCTGGTTCGGGCAATCGTCGATCCACTGGCGCAGTTTCGCGCCGCCCGGTTCATCAAAAGCGGCGCGTTGCAGCACGCCGTATTTCACCTTCACCACATCCCAGCCGAAGGCTTCGAACAGCCGCTCGATCCGCGACCACAGGCCTTCATGCACCACGCCGTCCAGCGACTGGCGGTTGTAGTCGATGATCCACCACACATTGCGCAGATCGTGCTTCCAGCCTTCCTGAAGGCATTCGTGGATATTGCCCTCGTCCATCTCGGCATCACCCATCAGGGCGATCATCCGGCCGCGGGTGATGTCGCGGCCCCAGCTTTTGTCGGCGATGTAATCCTGCACCATCGAGGCGAAAGAGGTGATGGCCACGCCCAGCCCCACCGAGCCGGTGGAGAAATCCACGTCATCCACGTCCTTGGTCCGGCTGGGGTAGCTTTGCACCCCGCCATAGCCGCGGAAGTTCTTCATCTTCTCGACGTCCAGATTGCCCATGAGATATTGCATCGCATGGAACACCGGCCCGGCATGCGGCTTGACCGCCACCCGGTCCTCGGGCCGCAGGGCCGAGAAATACAGCGCCGTCATGATCGACACCATTGAGGCGGAAGACGCCTGATGGCCGCCGATCTTGATGCCGTCCGACTTCTCGCGCAGGTGATTGGCATTGTGGATCATCCAGTGCGACAGCCACAACAGGCGGCTTTCAATGGTCTTCAGATGCGGCTGGCTCACGGCATGTCTCCTCTTCTCGCGCGGAGTGTAGTGCCGAATCCGCTGGTGAGTCCCGGCGATCTGTGGGCAGATCGGCAGGGTCTGCGCCGGAAAAATCTGTCTTTGGGTCTTATCATGCCGGAATCCGCCAATCTGGATGAATTCGATGTCAGAATCCTTCGCATTCTGCGGGAAGAGGGCCGTATTCCGGTGCAAGAGCTGAGCGAGCGGGTCGGCCTGTCGCCCACACCTGTCGCCCGCCGGATGAAGGCGCTGGAGGCGGCGGGCATCATCACCGGCTATGCCGCCATGATCGACGAGGCAGCGCTTGGCTATCCGGTATCGGTCTTCGTCTCGGTCAAGCTGGACCGGCAGGTGGATCGTGCGCTTGCGGATTTCGAAGCCGCGGTGCGCGATTTCCCCGAAGTGGTGGATTGCTGGCTGATGACCGGAAATCGCGACTATCTGCTGCGGGTGGTGACGGATGGTCTTGCCGGGTTCGAGGCCTTTCTGACCGGGCGTCTGACCCGGTTGCCCGCAGTGGCCAGCATCGAAAGTTCCATCCCGTTGCGGCGGGTGAAGGCGGGGGTCAGCCGCCAACCCTGAGCGGGCGCGTCAGTCGCGGCGCCATGGCCCGAAGCCGAAGCCCATGTAATCGCGGGTATAGGTGTCCTGCGCGGCGGCCTCGACCTCAGCCGACCAGATGGCATCCAGCGCAGCGGGGGCGGCGGTATCCGGGGCGATGGCCACCGGGGTCAGCCCCAGTTCGGCCGTCAGCCAGTTCAGACCTTCGGCCAGGCGCTCTTCGCGGATCACCAGATCGGGCCCCTGAAAATTCGCAAAGCCCTGCAGGACGGCGCTTTGGCTGGCCCAATGCGGGTCGACCTTCTGGCCGGTCTGGCCTGAGACCGACAGTTTCGCATAACGCAGGAAAACCAGAAACGCCTCCCGCTCCTGCGCGGCGTCAAGGAAGGGCTTGCCGGGCGGCGGCAGGTCGGCCTTGTGGGCGCGGATCAGGGTCTGGCGGTGGTCGGCCAGACGGCCCGATACGATCATCTGATGAAAGGCGGCGTGTGCGCGCAGCAAAGGGTGGCGCACCACGGTAAAGCTGCGGTGGCCGGGGTTCGCCCGCTTCCACTGGCGCAGGCTTTTCTGCACGAAGTCGCGGGTCAGCCCGCCACCGATCTGCTGCAGCCAGTCCAGGACCACGCCCTCCGGTCCCGAACGGACCGGCATGTAAAGCAGCCCGGCCCCGCTGGCCGCCACGAAAGAGGGAATGGCCGGCGGGCGGCGCGGTTCGAAATTCGGCGTGCGCGACAGGTTGAAACGGTCCAGCCGCGCCAGCGCGGTTTCCATCTGGGCGGGGTTGATGACCTTTTCGGTCACGCCTTCGGGGTTCTGCTTCTTCAGCGTCTCATCCGGGGCGGACAACTGCGCCTCTACCCCCAGAAAACGGGCCAGACCGTTCAGGACAGCAACATCCTGAATATCCTCATAATCAAGGTAGAACGCCGTCTGTCCGCTGGCCTGCAAACCGTGCAACAGGCGGATCTGAAAGGCCTGCAAGGCCTCCATATGCCGCTCGAACTCTTCGGGGTCGAAGCGGACCTGTGCGGTCTTCAGGTTCTTGGCATTGGTCAGCTTCCACTGTCCCGTCGCCTGCGCGATCTTCCAGCTGACATAGCTGTCGATCGGGTTGCGCGTCAGGATGATCTTGGCGCAGAGCGGATCATCCAGCACCTCGGTCAGGATGCGCGGGTCGTGGTCATGGAAATAACGGAAACCGGCCAGCCCCTCGGTCTGCTGGCGCAGCCGGCGCAGAAGGATGCCGGGGTCCTGTTCGCGCAGCGCAAGGTCCACGCCGAACATCTCGGTCTGGTCCTTCTTGCCGATGAAATGCGGGTTGAACACCTCTCCCAGACAGGACACGCCGGGCAGGGCGTTCAGGTTCGCCTCAAGGAAGTTGGACCCCGTCCGCATCTCGGCAAACAGGACGAAAGAGGTAAAGCGCGGGGCCGGGCTCATGCGGAGGTTACTTCACCAGATAGGGACGGGCGCGGCGGCCGCTGGCATTGGGCAGGTCGCCGCCCACCGGGAAATCGCCCATCAGCACGGGCTGCATGCCCTGATTGCGCAGGTTCTGCAGGAACTGGCCAAAGCCGGTCAGATCGGCCAGCCGCGGCACCTCGGTCAGGCGGCGCAGCGACCGGGGGCTGATCTCATCCACGATGGTCTGCAACGGCTCCATCGGGGATTCCACGAATTCCGCCAAGGACCAGATGCGGACCCGCGCCTTGACCCATGGCGCGCGCAACACGGTGACAAGCTCGGTCTCGATCCGTTGCAGTCGCGCGGCTTCGGCCCGGATGTCGCCGAAATTGCGGTTGGACTGGAACAGCGGCACCGCAAAGGCCCCGGTGATCACCGAGATCTGAGCATTCGGATCGCCCGCGATGAAGGCGGCGATCTTCTGGTTGTCGTCGGGGCCGAACTGGAAGCACTGGCGTTCCCCGCGGGTGTTCCAGATCAGGCTGGTCAGGAAGGACCGCGGATTGTAGTCGCGCAATCTGGCGCTGTCGGACAGGGCACCGTTGTAGACCTGTGCCCCGCCCGAAAATTCCACCCGTTCCGGCGCGAAAAGATGGCCGTGGACACGGGTGCCTGCGACCTTGCTGAGCCAGGTGTCAAAGCCCTCGAACAGCTCGGCAAAACCCTCGAACACGGAATAGGGCGCGGCGGTGCGGCCGTTTTCCCATTCCCGGTTTGGAAAGCGCGACTGCATGTAAAGCCCCGCTCGGCCCGAGGTGCGCCGCTCCACCGCCTTGGCGAAGAGACGGTCGATCTTGCCGGGGTTCGGCTCTGCCCGGGGCTGGCTGGCGGCATCGGGCGACAGGAACGCCTCATACAGCTTTTCGGCCCGTGGCCAGATCTTGCGCGCGACAAAGCAGTCCGACCGGCGCAGCAGCTGCAGGTGATCGTCGTAGAAGATATGCGGCTTGCCCTGATAGTCGAACTTCGACAGCGTCAGCGACCGGCTTTCCACATTGGAGGAAACCATCCGCACCAGCGACTGGAAGTAGCTTTCATCCGGGATCCAGACCTTTCGGAAATAGCGGTCGAATTCGCCGCGCTGCGGGCCGTCCAGAATGGCGGACAGGGTCTGCCGTGTCAGGCACCACCATTGGCTGCCCAGATGCGGGACCAGCCCGTCGGGCAAGGCCCGGCGCACGCGGAACCTGCGCTGCACCTCGACATAGGTGTCGAACAGCCAGCGGTTCTTGCGCCAGCTGAACGGGAACCGCAGGGTGAAGCGTTCGGCATTCAGCCCGCCCACCGTCCAGCCCACATCCGCGGTGGTCACGCTTTCGATGAAATCGGTGCGGGGGCGGGCGTCCAGATAGTCCCGCAACTCCTCGACCGGGCGCAGGGGCAGGCAGGAACCGGAGGCGAGGTAGACATGCCGCACCTGCGGGAAATCGGCCAGCATGATGGCGGCGGCGGCCTGCGTGGCGGCGACGATGCCCCAGGTCCCCCATTCGCAGGCATGGCGCGGCGAAAAGCGGATGTTCGGCAGATCGGCCAGATCGGCCTTCAGCTTTTCCACACCTGCATCGGCGGTGCGCTTGTCGACATGGATGACGACGGGGCAGTCGCGCGTGGCCCAATAGCGGGCGGTCTGGGCCGCCCGGTCCAGCGCGGTATGGCACAGCATGACAAAGCCAAGCGTCACGCCCAATTCCCCTTGGACATCAGCCCCAGAATTTCCAGCTGGCGCCAGTTGATGTATTTCTCGCTCCACTTGCACCAGAAATCCGGCTGATCTTTCAGACCCTCCTGGTAGGCGCGGTATTCGCGGCTTTGGGCGTAATGTTCGCCCCGGGCCATCTCCTCCCGCGCCTTGACGGCGAAGGTGTCCAGAAACTTGGCATGCAAGAGACAGCCGGAGGCTTTTTCCCCGCCCCATTCATCGAAGACAAGGTTCAGCCCGCGCGGCAACAGCATATGGGTGGAGCTGACATAGGCATAGCTGCGGTCCCATTTCACCAGCGGCACCTTGTTCAGGGCAGGTGCGGAACGGGGATTTCCGGCAAAGAAAGTGCGCGTCCGCGGGCCGCCCTGAATCCACAGGTTGCCATAGGCCCAGTTGCGGCTGATCGTGTAATTGCCGCTGTCGAACCACTGCGCGATCTCGAACGGATTTTGCCCCTCGTGATAGGGCTGATCCTGCAGCGGGCCTTTGGGATACATGTCCAGAAGCATGGCCGAAAAGGCCCGGATCCCGCCTGCATCCAGCCAGTCCGTCAGCGCGCGCAGGGGCCGCGTCTCGCAAAACGGGTAGATCAGGAATTCGTCCACATCCACCGTCAGGCACCAGCGGCCATGGCCATAACGGCGCAGAAGCGCCATCATCCAGTCCACCCCGAACCGGCTGCGCTTGTAGCTGGCAGGGGTGGTCCACAGGCTGACATCGGGCTGGCGGGCCAGATATTCCCGGCTGCCGTCATCGCTGTCATTGTCGACGATCAGGAAGTGGTTGACCCCCAGATCGCGGTAATACTGCAGGAAGTAGGGCAGCCGCACCTTTTCGTTGCGCAGGGTCGCAAACAGCAGCATCGGGTCGCCCCGCAGGCTGTCCGCGCGGACCGACACCGGGCGCAGCTCTCTCCGCCGCAGCAGGGAACGGGCCAGCAGCCGCTTTCTGCGCCAACGCAGCCGGTATGACTCCATCACGCCCAAACGCGGCACCCCATATCAACGGACTGGCCCTGCAGAGCCTTGCCGGAAAACGGTTGACGAAGCGTTTCCCGCTTCCTGTCGCCCTGCGTCCCTTTTGGCCAAGGCTGCGTCATTGTTTCCCGGTCCGGCATTCCGTGGAAAAATCTACGCGGCAGGCGCAGATATGTAAACAATTCCACATCTTTTTTCGCCGGGATGAGTCCTTTCAGACCCACCCGCCGCGCGACATCAGGCCAAGCGCCTCCAGCTGGCGCCAGCCTGTGTAACGGCGCGAGGTGGGGCAGTGCAGCACCGGATCGGCGATCAGCGCGTCATAATAGCCGCCAAAGCGCGACGGATCGGCGAAATGTTCGCGCCGTTCTTTCTCTTCAGCCGATTTCTCGACGATCGTGTGCAGGAATTTGGTGTGCAGCAGCACGCCCGAGGTCCGCTCCCCCCCGGTTTCATCGAAAACCGCATTCAGACGCGGCGGCAGCGCGGTATGGGTCGAATTCAGCCAGGCATGGCGCCAGTGCCATTTCACCAGCGGTGTCTTGTTCAGCGTAGGGCCGCGGCGGGGGTCATCGGCGAAGAAGGCCCGTGCCCGGACGCCGCCCTGAATCCACAGGTTCCGCATCCGGGGCTGCACCTGCAGGATGTAATTCCCGCTGTCGAACCAGCGCAGGATCCGCAGCGGATCGTCCCCCGCGCGGTATTCCTGTGCTGACAGCGGGCCTTCGGGATAAAGGTCCAGCATCATCGCCGGGAACGCCTCGGCCCCCTGACTGTCCAGCCAGTGGGTCAGCGCGGGCAGGGGGCGGGTTTCCCAATGCGGATAGACCAGCAGCTCATCCGCATCCAGAACCAGCACCCAATGGCCGTGGCCGTGCCGCAGCAGCAGCCAATTCACCCAATCCAGCCCAAAGCGCGATTTCTTGTAACTGGCTGCGGTGGACCAGAGCGAAACATCGCGCTGGTCGCGCAGGTAATCCGCGGTGCCGTCGGTGCTGGCATTGTCCACGATCAGAAAGTGGTCGACGCCCAGCCTGCGGTGATGGTCCAGGAAATAGGGCAGCCGCACCGCCTCGTTCCGGACGGTCATGGCGCAAAGGATCTGGCCCTTGCGGATGGCATGGCTGCGGTCGGCGACGGCGCGCAGTTCCCGCCGTTTGCGGATGGCGCGGGCGATCAGCTTGCGCCGTTCCGCCCTGAGCCTATAGGCCTGCCAAAGCCCGCGCAGCGACAGGCGCGCGGGCGGCAGTTCGGCAATGGACCAGACGGCGGCGGCCTGCGGCCTCTGGTCATCCATGATCTTATTGGGCCGCCTTCTGCTGGGCGACGATCTCGTTCAGATAGACTGAGAATTCCTCGTTCAGATCCGGGCGCGACAGGCCGAAGGCCACGGTGGCCTGCAGGAAACCCGCTTTCGAGCCGCAATCGTAGCGCATCCCGCGGAAACGGTAGCCGAAGACGCCACCCTCACCGCCGACTTCCTCGGCAATGGCATCGGTCAGCTGGATTTCCCCGCCGGCACCCTGCTTCATGCGGTTCAGGTTGGTCAGGACCTTGGGGGTCAGGATATAGCGTCCGATCACGGCCAGGTTCGACGGCGCCTCTTCGGCCTTGGGCTTTTCGACCATGCCCTTCGCCTTGACGATGGAGCCCATGTCCTCTTCGATATCCAGCACCCCGTAAGAGCTGGCCTTGGCGGGCGGAACCTCCATCGCGGCGACCATGCAGCCGCCGGTCTGCTCATAGGCTTCGACCATCTGCTGCAGGCAGGCCTTGTCTGCGGCAATCACGTCATCGGGCAGCAGAACGGCAAACGGCTCATCCCCGATCAGGCGGCGGGCACACCAGACCGCATGGCCAAGACCCAGCGGGCGCGTCTGCCGCATATAGGCAATGGCGCCCGATTCCATGTTGGTATCCTTCAGGACATCCAGCAGGTCAGTCTTGCCCTTCTTGCGCAGCTCGCTTTCCAGCTCGGGCGCGTTGTCGAAATAATCTTCCAGCGCGGATTTGCCACGGCTGGTGACAAAGATGAATTCCTTGATCCCGGCGGCCCGCGCTTCGTCAATCGCATATTGGATCAGCGGCCGGTCCACCAGCGTCATGATCTCTTTCGGGATCGACTTGGTGGCCGGCAGAAAGCGGGTTCCCAGTCCTGCAACGGGAAAAACAGCCTTGGTAACTTTCTTGGTTTTCATATCTCAATCTCGATTGGCGTTGGGGCCTGATGCGGCGCAGGATAGCGGCTGAACGATTGCATGCCAGACGATTTTGTCATCATTCCGGCAGAGCCGGACCAGTCGGCGAAAATGCACTCAGAAATTGCTGCGATGGCACGGTTCGCCGCTGCATGGCAGAGGCGACATGCCTTATTTTAGCACAACCCCGGCGGCATAGGCCAGAAAGAAGGGGTTGTCCCAGCCCGGCTTGCCATAAGCCAGCGGCTGATGATCGTCGAGCCGCACGACATGCCCGCCCGCGCCGCGCAGCACGGCATCGCCCGCGGCAGTGTCCCATTCCATGGTCCGGCCAAGGCGCGGGTAGAAATCGGCCTCGCCCGTGGCGACAAGGCAGAACTTCAGGCTGGAGCCCGCGCTGCGCGCATCCTTCACCGCATAGCGGCCGATGTAATCGTCGGTCGCCTGATCGCGGTGGGACTTCGACGCCACGACCATCAGCGCGGTATTGTCCGGGATGGCCACCGCCAGCGGGGTCAGCGGACCGGGAGTGTCCTTGTCAAAGGCGCCCGTCTCCTCCACCGCGGCGCCTTCGTCCGTGGTGTAGAACAGCCGTCCCTGCGCCGGGGCATAGACCACCCCGCGCAGCGGCACGCCGTCCTGCACATAGGCGATGTTCACGGTGAAATCGCCGCGGCGCTGGACGAATTCCTTGGTGCCGTCCAGCGGATCGACGATCAGGAAGGTCTGGGCCATCAGCGTGTGGCTGGCCGCCTGTTCTTCGGTGATCAGCACCAGATCGGGAAATTCCGCCCGCAGCCCGGCCGAGATCAGCGCATCCGCCGCCTCGTCCGCCTCGGTCACCGGGCTCTGGTCGCCTTTGGAGCGCACCGCGAAATCGGGACTTTCATAGATTTCCATGATCTTGTCCCCCGCCTGAAGGGCAAGTCGGCGCATGACGGAGACAAGACGGGTGAAATCCATAAGATACTCCTGCATCGGAACCAGACAGGGCGGTTGCCACGCAGCGCCCATGCCCTTATCCTTTGCCGGAAAGGGAACGGCAAGGTTTCCCGCCGATATTCGGCAAACGGCATCGGCAGACGCACAGGCAGACAGCATCAGGCAAGGGGCAAGGCATGTTCCGACCGCAGGCGACCCGACCGTCGCGGCTCCGCTCGGGGTTCGAGCTTCTGGAGCTGATTTTCCATGCCACGGTGCGGGCCTTGCGCAAGACCCATGGCAATGCCGTGGTCGGTCTTGTGATGAGCGTCATTCAGGCCGCCATCGTTCTGGTGGTCTTCGTGGTCATGTTCGACATTCTCGGCATGCGCCGCTACGCGATCCGCGGCGATTTCATCCTGTATGTGATGTCGGGCGTCTTCATGTTCCTGACCCATACCAAGGCGCTGGCGGCGGTGGCGGCGGCGGATGCCCCGGCCTCGGCGATGATGATGCATGCGCCGATGAATCCCATCGTTGCGGTGACCTCTGCCGCGCTGGCCTCGCTTTACCAGCAGACGCTGGCGGCCTGCGTCATCCTGCTGTTCTATCACACGCTCTGGACGCCGATCAGCATTCATGACCCGATCGGCACGCTGGGTATCTATCTGCTGTCGTGGTTCTCAGGCGCGGGGATCGGGCTGATCTTCTACGCGGCCAAGCCGTGGAATCCGGATGTGGTGACGATCCTGTCCACCATCTGGCAGCGCGCCAATATGATCGCCTCGGGCAAGATGTTCGTGGCGAACACCGCGCCGGTCTATCTGCGCAACATGTTCGACTGGAACCCGCTGTTCCACACCATCGACCAGGGCCGGGGAGAGATTTTCCTGAACTATCACCCGCGCTTCACCTCGATCGACTATCCGGTCTATTGCGCGCTGGTCTGCATCATGATCGGGCTGATGGGGCAGTTCTTCACCCGCAAATATGCCTCGGCCAGCTGGGGGAAACGCCGGTGATCCGCGCCGCATTTGCAGTATTCCTGATGTGTTCTGCCGCGCAGGCAGAGCCGTTTCCCGCCGCCTATCAGGTGCAGGGCGTGGCCGCGGATGATGTGCTGAACATCCGGGCCGAACCCTCGGCCTCGGCGCCGGTTCTGGGTGCGCTTGGCCCCTTTGACATCAATGTCGAGGTGCTGCGCCTGTCCGAGGACGGAAAATGGGGCCTGGTTTCCCTGGCCGAAGGGGCAGGCTGGGTGGCCATGCGCTTTCTGCGGGCCACCCCGCCCGATGACCCTTCGCTGATCCCGCGGCCTTTCCGTTGCGTGGGGACAGAACCCTTCTGGTCGCTGACCTTGCCCGCCCGTGGCGGTATGGAGTGGAGCACGCCCGATACGCCCCGCACCGACCTGACCCTGACCGAAGAGCATGTGGCAAGTCAGGGCTATCTGGTCCGTGCCAAGGAAGGCACGACGCGAATCTACAGCCTGACGGTCACCCGCGAATGGTGCAGCGACGGCATGTCCGACCGCGAATTCGGCTTTCTGGCAAAGCTGTTCATCGAACAGCCGGACGGCAATCTGCTGCTGTCCGGCTGCTGCACTCTGGATGCGCGGTAGCGCCGCGGATCAGAAATTCCAGTCTTCATCCTCGGTCGCCACCGCCTTGCCGATGACATAGGAGGAGCCAGAGCCGGAGAAAAAGTCGTGGTTCTCGCTGTCAGGCGACAGCGCGGCCAGAATGGCCGGGTTCACTTCACAGGCAGTCGGCGGGAACAAAGCCTCATAGCCCAGGTTCTGCAGCGCCTTGTTGGCGTTGTAATGCAGGAAGGCCTTCACGTCTTCGGTCAGGCCGATGCCGTCATAGAGTTCCGCGGTATATTTCTGCTCGATGTCGTAAAGGTCGAACATCAGGGCAAAGGCGAAATCCTTCAGCTCCTGCCGCCGGTCTTCGGGCAGGGTCTCCTGCGCGCGCTGGAAC
Organism: Neotabrizicola sp. VNH66; assembly: GCF_049445895.1. Lineage (NCBI taxonomy): Bacteria > Pseudomonadati > Pseudomonadota > Alphaproteobacteria > Rhodobacterales > Paracoccaceae > Neotabrizicola > Neotabrizicola sp. VNH66. The sequence goes on along the minus strand of NZ_JBMSDW010000002.1, from coordinate 93,512 downwards.
TTGTAACCGATGTAATAGCCATGCACCGCCTCATCGCGGATGATCAGGCGGATCAGATCGGCGGTGTTGGTCAGCTTGGCGCGGCTGGACCAATACATCGGCAGATAGAAGCCGGAGTAGAACAGGAACGACTCAAGGAACACTGACGCGATCTTGCGCTTCAGCGGATCCTCGCCCGCGCGGTATTTCTCCAGCACGATCCGGGCCTTGGCCTGAAGATGCGGATTCTCCTCGCTCCAGCGGAAAGCCTCGTCCACCTCCTTGGTGGAACACAGCGTCGAGAAGATCGAGGAATAGCTGCGCGCGTGCACCGATTCCATGAAGGCGATGTTGGTCAGGCAGGCCTCTTCATGCGGCGTCACCGCATCGGGCATCAGCGACACGGCGCCGAGCGAGCTTTGCAGCGTGTCCAGAAGCGTGAGCCCGGTGAAGACGCGGATCGTCAGCTCCCGCTCCTCGGGGCGCAGGGTGGACCAGCTTTGCACGTCATTCGACAGCGGCACCTTTTCCGGCAGCCAGAAATTCACCGTCAGCCGGTTCCAGACCTCAAGGTCCTTGTCGTCCTGCATCCGGTTCCAGTTGATCGCCTTCAGCACGGTGCGGCTGGCCACATGATCCTTCACGGCGAAGGCTCCCTCATTTTCTGTCTAAAAATATCCCGGGGGGTCCGGGGGGCTGGCCCCCCGGCGCCTGCCAGCCTCACAACGTGCAGGAGACGCAGCCCTGCACTTCGGTGCCTTCCAGCGCGGTCTGGCGCAGGCGGATGTAGTAGATCGTCTTGATCCCCTTCCGCCAGGCATAGATCTGCGCCTTGTTGATGTCGCGGGTCGTGGCCTCGGCCGGGAAGAACAGCGTCAGCGACAGGCCCTGATCCACATGCTCGGTCGCTGCGGCATAGGTGTCGATGATCTTTTCCGGCCCGATCTCATAGGCGTCCTTGTAATATTCAAGGTTGTCGTTCGACATGAAGGCGGCCGGGTAATAAACGCGGCCGATCTTGCCTTCCTTGCGGATCTCGATCTTCGCCACGATCGGGTGGATCGAGGAGGTCGAGTTGTTGATATAGCTGATCGAGCCCGTCGGCGGCACCGCCTGCAGGTTGCGGTTGAACATGCCGTATTTCATCACGTCTTCACGCAGCGCAGCCCAGTCGTCGCGGGTGGGCAGGGTGATGCCGTCGAAGACGCGCGCCACATCGGGCAGCGTGGGCAGCCAGTCGCGGCTGGTGTATTTCTCGAAGAACGACCCGTCGGCATATTTCGACTTGTCGAAATCCTTGAAGGTCGCGCCCCGTTCCTTGGCCAGAAGGCAGGAGGTGCGGATGGCATGATAGGCGATGGCCGCGAAATAGACGGAGGTGAACTCCACCCCCTCGGCGCTGCCATAGTGGATGCGTTCGCGGGCAAGGAAGCCGTGCAGGTTCATCTGCCCCAGACCCACGGCATGCGCCTCGTCATTGCCGCGGCGGATCGACGGGACGGCGTCGATGGCCGACATCTCGCTGACAGCGGTCAGCGCCCGGACCGAGGTTTCCACCGTGGCGCCGAAATCCGGCCCGTCCATGGTGGCGGCGATGTTCAGCGACCCAAGGTTGCAGGAGATGTCCGTGCCCAGATGGGAATAGGACAGGTCCTCGTTGAACTCGCTTGCCTCGTTCACCTGCAGGATTTCGCTGCAAAGGTTCGACATGGTGATGCGCCCGTGGATCGGGTTCGCCTTGTTCACCGTGTCTTCGAACATGACATAGGGGTAGCCGGATTCGAACTGGATCTCGGCAATGGTCTGGAAGAATTCCCGCGCGTTGATCTTGCGCTTCTTGATGCGCTTGTCGTCCACCATCTCGGCATATTTCTCGGTGACCGAGATTTCCGAGAAGGGCACGCCATAGACCTTGGCCACGTCATGGGGCGAGAAGAGGTACATATCCTCGTTCTTCTTGGCCAGTTCAAAGGTGATGTCGGGGATCACCACGCCAAGCGACAGCGTCTTGATGCGGATCTTCTCGTCCGCATTCTCGCGCTTGGTGTCAAGGAAGCGCAGGATGTCCGGGTGGTGCGCGTTCAGATAGACCGCGCCCGCGCCCTGCCGGGCACCCAGCTGGTTGGCGTAGGAGAACGAGTCTTCCAGCAGTTTCATCACCGGGATCACGCCCGACGACTGGTTCTCGATCCCCTTGATAGGCGCACCAGCCTCGCGCAGGTTGGTCAGCATCAGCGCCACGCCGCCGCCGCGCTTGGACAGCTGCAGGGCCGAGTTGATGGAGCGGCCGATGCTCTCCATGTTGTCTTCCAGCCGCAGCAGGAAGCAGGAAATCAACTCGCCCCGCGATTTCTTCCCGGCGTTCAGGAAGGTGGGGGTGGCGGGCTGGAAGCGCCCTGCGATGATCTCTTCCATCAGCGCCATGGCCAGCACTTCATCGCCGCGGGCCAGCGTCAGGGCGACCATCACCACGCGGTCTTCGTAGCGTTCCAGATAGCGCTGCCCGTCGCGGGTCTTCAGCGTGTAGCTGGTGTAATATTTGAATGCGCCCAGAAAGGCGGGGAAGCGGAACTTGCGGGCATAGGCCTCATCCCAGATGCGGCGCTGGAAATTCTTGGAATACTGGTCCAGCACCTCGGGCTCGTAATAGCCCTCATCCACCAGATAACGCAGTTTCTCATCCAGATTGTGGAAGAAAACCGTGTTCTGGTTGACGTGCTGCAGGAAATACTGGCGCGCGGCCATGCGGTCGGCGTCGAACCGGATGTTGCCCTGATTGTCGTACAGGTTCAGCATCGCGTTCAGCGCGTGATAGTCGAGTGTTTCCTTGGTCCCACCCGCCTTCACACCGTGGTCGAGCATTCCATCCCCCAGAATTTGGCAAGCCCGGACTGCACCCGGGCGACATCGGTTTCAGTTCCGGCCAGCTCGAATCGGTAGAGCACCGGAACGTTGCACTTGGCCGATATGACGGCCCCGGCGCAAGCATAGGTCGCGCCGAAATTTCGGTTCCCGCCGGCGATGACGCCGCGGATCAGCGCCCGACGCGCGGGGTCGTTCAGAAACCGTATGACCGGCTTTGCAACGGCACCGCGGCCCATGCCGTCGGCATAGGTCGGGCTGATCAGAACGTAGGGTCCGGAAGGTTCGGGCAGCGGATCATCCGGATGGACCGGGATTCGCTGCGCGGGCAGGCCCAGACGGGCCACGAAACGCGCCGTATTGCCGGAGGCCGATGAAAAATAGATCAGCCCCCCCACGGCGCGGCGGCCCCTCAGGCCAGACGGCCGATCATGTCGGGACGGAATCCGGCCCAATGGGCTTCGCCGGCGATGACGACGGGGGCCTGACGATAGCCCATGGCCATCACCTTCTCCATCGCTTCGGCATCTTCGGTCAGGTCGATCAGGCGATAGTCCAGACCTTTGGCATCCAGTGCGCGGGTGGTGGCGGTGCACTGAACGCAAGCGGGTTTGGAGTAAACTGTGATGGTCATGCCTTCTGTCCCCATGTTCGTTTCTTCGGGCGGATAAAAGACCGTTCCGGCAAGCACAGGCCTGCCGGTTGATCGGCCCGCGCCCGCCGCGCGGTTTGACTTCGGTGCTCCGGCCATGTGCCTCAGGCCGCGGTGCAAGGGACTGCGGATCTTCACAGGGTGTCCCTCCCCGGTGAAATTCCAGCAGTGCTGTTCACTTGCACGCGCCGGGCGCCGGCGGTTTTGTGGCCGCGCCGCCCGCTGTCCATCGAGTCGCCCCGATGGGCCGGAACACCACAAATAGGAAGCAGACGGGGGGCGGTGTCAAGATGTTGTTAGGGTCTGACGGCGCATCCTATCTGTAGCGTGGCGTCGCTGCCGTGTAGAGAGGCTTTGTCGGGGCTTGTATATTTCCGATAGAAATACTATGAAATCCGGGATCAAGCGGAAGGCCAGATCGCGAACCCTGTTCCGGAGCATGCGCATGGCCCATGATCACCGCCCGTCCGAAGATGCCTGCCCGCTGGAAATGCTGGACCTCGACCCGTTCGAGACCGGCCTTCTGTCGGTGCTGCGCCACCTGCTGACCGCCTTTTCCCGGCCCGAGACGCAGGCCTGGCAGACGGGCTTTTCCATCGCGACCGAACGCTGGGGCATCGCCCGCGGCCCACAGATCGCGCAATGCCTGTTGTCGGTGGTGCAGGCCCTGCGGCAGGCGCGGCAGTCCGACTTCCGCTTTGCCAATCCTTTGTGTCCGGATTGCCGCACCTGGGCCACCGGGGAAGAGGCCGCCTTCTGCCGCATGTTGCAGGCGATGCGGCGCGACCGCCCCGATCTGGCCCGCCCGGCGGTGATGGATCTGGCCGAAGGGGTGATGGACCCGGTGCTGATTCAGGCCGGGCTGGCCTTTGCGGCCCGCTTCCCGGCCGAGGGCGGGGACCTGCGCCCCATGCCCGCCGCAGAGCCGCATCCGCGCCCCACGGCCCGGCACCTGCGGCTGGTGCACTGACCCTCAGAGGTGATGCAGGACGAGGGGGCGCCCCTCCACCTCCTGCACGCGCAGGGGCATGTCATAGATCCGGCCCAGGGTGTCCGGCGTGAAGACCTGCGCCGGGCTGCCTTCGGCCGCCACCCGCCCGTCCTTCAGCGCGACCACGTGGTCGGCCCAGGCGGCGGCAAAGTTGATCTCATGCACCACCATCACGATGCTGCGGCCCGTGTCGCGCAGCACGGCCAGCCGCTGCATCAGCGCCCGGCCATGCGCCATGTCCAGCGCGGCCAGCGGTTCATCCAGCAATAGCCACGGCGTGTCCTGCGCGAAGGCCATGGCCAGATGCGCGCGCTGCCGCTGGCCGCCCGACAGCTCATTCAGAAAGCGGTGGCGCAGGGGCAGAAGCCCGAACGCCTCCAGCGCGGTTTCCACCTGCGCGGTATCGGCCGGGCCGGGGCGGCCCTGATGATGCGGCCAGCGCCCGAAGGCCACCAGTTCCGCCACGCGCAACCTGCTCATCACCGCGGCATTCTGCGGCAGGATCGCCATGACCCGCGCCAGCGCGGCCGAGGGCGTGGTCGTGACATCGTGCCCCGCCACGGTGATGCGCCCCGCCTGCACCGGCGCCAGCCGCGCGATCAGCGACAGGAGCGTGGACTTCCCCGCCCCGTTCGGCCCGATCAGCGCGGTGATCCGCCCTTCGGGCAGGGTCAGCCCGATATCGCGCAGGACATCGGCCTTGCCGATGCGGTGAGAGACGCCCTCGACCCGGATCATCGCACACGCCCTTTCAGAAGGAGGAACAGGAAGACCAGCCCACCCGCGAATTCCACCACGGCGGGCAGGGTGGACTGTCGGGAGAGCACCCGCTCGAACAGCCATTGTCCGGCCACCAGCATCAGGCAGGCCACGGCGATGGCATGGGCCATCAGTGGAACATGGCGGTCTGTTCCCGCCAGAGGCCGGGCCAGCGCCACCACGATCAGCCCCAGAAAGGCCATCGGCCCGACCAGCGCCGTTGCCACCGCGACCAGCACCGCCACCAAAGCCAGCGCCCCGCGCAGCACCCTGTCATGCGCCAGCCCCAGCGACACCGCGGTCGTGCGGCCAAGTGCCAGCACATCCAGCCGCAGCGCCATCAGGAAGGCGGCCATGATGGCCAGCAGGCTGAACCCCGCGGCCCAGGGCAGCAGGCCCGCCTGCACCTTGGCAAAACTTGCCTGTGACTGCGCCTGCACCACGGCAAAGGCGTTGGGGTCCATCACCCGGGCCAGAAACCCGCTGGCTGAGCGGAAAAGGACGCCAAGGATCACCCCGGTCAGGATCATGCGCGGCACGTCCTGCGCGCCACGTCCCATCAGCGTGCCGAACAGCAGCAGCGCCGCTGCCACCAGTAGACCGACCTCCGCCGTGAATTTCGCCGCCGCGGGCAGGCCGGCAAAGCCCACCGGGCCAAGCCCCGCGACCAGCGCTGTCTGCACCAGCACGAACAGCGCGTCAAAACCCATGATCTGCGGCGTCAGAATGCGGTTGCGGCTGACGGTCTGGAACAGCACCGTTGCCACGGCCACCGCTGCACCTACCACCAGCATTCCGGCCAGCCGGGTGGCCCTTAGGCCAAGGACGAACTGCCATTTCGGCCCCAGACCGGGCAGCAGATACAGGGCCGAGGCCGCCAGAAGCGCCCCGCCCAACAGAAACAATCGCCTATCCATGCCGCGGCGCCCGCCACAACAGGACCAGGAACAAGAGCGCACCCAACACACCCAGAACCGTGCCCACCGGCACCTCATAGGGGTGGATCACCAGCCGCCCGGTGATGTCGCAGGCCAAGAGCAGAACCGCCCCGCCCAAGCCGGTGACGGGCAGGCTGGCCCGCAGATTGTCGCCCATCAGGCGGCTGACGATGTTCGGCACCACAAGGCCCACGAAAGGGATCATCCCGACCGTCGCCATCACCAGCGCGGTGACCAGCGAGACGACGACCAGCCCCAGCCGCATCACCGCCTTCGGGCTGAGGCCAAGGCCGGTGGCCATCTCATCCCCCAGACCCAGAATGGCAAAGCGGTCGGCGGCGAACAGCGCCAGCACGGCGGCGGCGCCCGCGATCCACAACAGCTCATACCTTCCGGCGATCACACCGGAGAATTCGCCGGTCATCAGCCAGATCTGCACGAACTGGATCAGATCGGTCTGCCAGCCGATGTGCAGGACCAGCGCACCCAGAACCCCGGACCAGACAAGGCCCGCCAAGGGCACCAGCATCACCTCTTGCGGGGGCAGGCGGCGGATCAGCCGCAGAAAGACCGCGGTGCCCAGAAGGCCCGCCCCGGCGGCCACCGCCATCTTGACCCAAAGCGCCGCGCCGGGGGCCCAGAGGCTGACCGCCAGCAGGCCAAGCGCCGCGCTTTCGCCGGTGCCCACGGTGCCCGGCTCGACAAAGCGGTTGCGGACGATCTGCTGGATCACCACGCCCGAGACTGCCAGCGCCGCCCCGGTCAGCACCACCGCCAGCGTGCGGGGCAGGCGTGAGATCCAGAAGATCATCTGCGCCCGGCCGTCCGTGGCCATGGCGGCGCCCAGATCGGCCGCGCCGACCGCAAGGCTGATCCCGCACAGCAGGATCAGAACAAGGATCAGCGCCACCGTCAGCTTCATCGGATCAGCCGCCGAAGCCCTTCAGCAGCTCGTCCAGTGTGGTGGACAGCGAGGTATAGCCGCCGCCCGCCACATAGATCGGAGCCGAGGACAGATAGATGATCTGGCCCTTCTGGCCGGCGGTGGTGGCGGCCACCAGATCGTTCTTCAGCGTGTCCGATGCGCTGGCCGGCTCGCCGATGGCGGCAGAGCGGTCCACGACGATGATCCAGTCCGGGTTCACCTCGGCGATAAATTCAAAGGACACGGCATCGCCATGGGTGTCGGGGTTCAGGTTCTCGAACGCCTCGGGGATCGCTAGCGCATCATGCAGCCACGAGAAACGCGAGCCCTTGCCATAGGCGGCCACCTTCGGCCCGTTGGTCATCAGGATCAGCGCGCGGCCCTTGCCCGCGGCGGCGTCCTTCACCGCCGCGATCTTGGCATCCAGCGTGGCGGTCAGCTCGGCCGCCTTGGCTTCTTTGCCGAACAGCGTGCCATAGGCGGCGATGCGGGCGCGGGCCTCGCCCACCAGATCTTCCCAGATCGTCATGTCGATGGTGGGGGCCACGGCGGACAGTGCCTCAACCTGCGTGGAGGACCGGCCCCCCGCGATGATCAGATCCGGCGACAGCGCGGCCAGCGCCTCCAGATCCGGTTCGAACAGGGTGCCGACGACCGGCACCGCCCCGGCCAGCGGCGACAGGTAATCGACATAAAGCTTGTCCGGCACACCCGCGACTGGAACGCCAAGCGCGTTCAGCGTGTCGATGGCGGCAATGTCCAGCACGGCCACCGTGGCGGGATGGGCCGGCAGCGTCACCTCACCCGTGGCGGTGGCAATCGTCACATCCTGCGCCAGGGCGGCGGTGGCGGACAGGGAAAGGGCCAGTGCAAGGCCAGCCCGGCGCAGCGGGGTCAGCATGGGAATGCTCCTCTGTCTGTGGTCTGGCGTGTGGCTGGAAACTGGCTTCACGACTTTGCGCTGACTAACGCCTTGCGCCACGGGAATCCAGCGCATATTCCGGGTAAAACACTAGGGAATATGCCGATGCGCTCCACCGCCCGCTATCCGACCCAGCATGCCTCGAAATACATGCAACAATTGCTGAAGCACTTCGCCCACAAGGTGGAGGTTCAGTATGACGAAACGCATGGCACCGCTGCCCTGATGACAGGCCCGGCCGAGTTGTGGGCCGATGCCGAGGGGCTGACCGTCACGGTGACGGGTGAGGATGCCAAGGCGGTCATTCAGGCGCGTTATACGATCGACAGCCATCTCGTGACCTTTGCCCATCGTGAAAACTTCACGGGGCTGAGCTGGACAGTCGATCCGGCCTGAGCCTTCAGGCCGGAACCGTCGGGCTGTCCTGCAATGCGGGGGTGGGCAGGCGGCGGCCGCTGAATGTGTCGAAGAAATGCGCGGCACCACGGCCGATGGCCAGCCGCATCTCATCGGCAAAGGGGGCCTGCGGGGGCAGGGTCAGCGTCAGGGGCTGACCCTCGACATGGCCGTGGATCAGCCTTTGCGCCCCCAGCTCCTCGATGAAATCCACCCGGAACGGCAGGCCCTGCGCGGCGGGGTGCAGATCTTCTGCCCTGAGGCCCAGCGTGACGCTGCCGCGGGCATGGGGCAGGGCAGGCAGGTCCAGTACCGTGGCGCCGATTCGCAGCCGCCCGCCGTCGATTTCGGCATCCAGAAGGTTCATCGCCGGTGATCCGATGAAACTGGCCACGAAGGTCGAGGCGGGGCGGTGGTAGATTTCCAACGGGGCGCCCACCTGCTCGATCCGGCCCCCGTTCAGCACGACCAGCCGGTCGGCCAGCGTCATCGCCTCCAGCTGGTCATGGGTCACGTAAAGCGAGGTGGTGCCCAGACGGCGCTGCAGCCGCCGGATTTCTCCCCGCATGCTGACCCGCAGCTTGGCGTCCAGATTGGACAGCGGCTCGTCGAACAGAAAGGCCGCGGGCTTGCGCACCACGGCGCGGCCCATGGCCACCCGTTGCCGCTGCCCGCCGGACAAGGCGCGCGGCTTGCGGTCCAGATAGGGCGCCAGTTCCAGCATCCGAGCCGCCTCGGCCACACGCGCCTCGATCTCGGCCGCGGGGGTTTTGCGGTTCTTCAGCCCATAGGCCATGTTTTCCCGCACGGTCATGTGGGGGTAAAGCGCGTAGTTCTGGAACACCATGGCAATGTCGCGGTCGGCCGGGTCCACCCGGTTCACCACACGGTTGGCAATCCGCACCTCACCGCCGGTGATCTCTTCCAGCCCGGCCACCATGCGCAGAAGCGTGGACTTGCCACAGCCCGAGGGGCCGACCAGCACGATGAATTCGCCATCGCGGATGGTCAGGTCGATGTCGGCGACCGAGGGGGCGCGCGCCCCGGGATAGGTCTTTGACACATTGGAAAGGGTGATCGCGGCCATATCACTTGTCGCTTTCGGTCAGGCCCTTGATGAACCAGCGCTGGAACAGCACCACCACCAGAACGGGGGGCAACAGCGCCAGAACGGCAAGGGCGAAGGCTTCGTTGTAATCGGGTATCTGGCTGCCGACCCAGACCTGCAGGATCTGCTTGATCCCGCGCATCAGGGTGAAGAACCGCTCTTCCGTGGTCATCAGCATGGGCCAGAGATACTGGTTCCAGCCATAGACGAACATGATGATGAAGATCGCGGCCATCATGGTTTTCGACAGCGGCACCAGCACGTCGAGGAAGAATTTCACCGGCCCGGCCCCGTCGATCCGCGCCGCCTCCAGCAGTTCATCGGGGACGGAGCGGAAGAACTGCCGGAAGTAGAACGTTCCGGTGGCGGAGGCCAGCAGGGGAACGATCAGACCGGTGTAGCTGTTCAGAAGCCCCAGCTCCGACATGACCTGATAGGAGGGCATGATCCGCACCTCCAAGGGCAGAAGGAGGGTGGTAAAGATCACCCAGAACATCGCCGTGGCAAAGCGGAAGCGGAAATAGACCAAGGCATAGGCCGCCAGCATCGACAGCACGATCTTGCCCACGGCAAAGCCAAGGCCAAGGATTAGTGAGTTCATCATCATCGTGGCGCCGGTCACCTGCCCGGAGAAACCGCCCTTGCGGGTCAGCACATCGGTGTAGGTCTCGGCCCCGTGGCCGCCGGGGGCCAGCGACAGGCCGTTCATGTGGATGTCGGCCGCGGTATGGGTCGAGGTGAAGACGGCCACCACCACCGGCATGAGCATGAAGAGGCAGCCCAGGATCAGGATCAGATGGTCCAGCGGACGGATGCGGTTCATCGGGTCACCCGTAATGCACGCGGCGTTCAAGAAAGCGGAACTGCGCCACGGTCAGCACCAGAACCACCAGCATCAGGATCACCGACTGCGCCGCCGATCCGCCGATATCATTGCCGCGGAACCCGTCGAGGTAGACCTTGTAGACCAGCGTCATCGGGTTGTTCGCGGGCTTGTCCTTCACCATCACGTCGATCACGGCAAAGGTGTCGAACAGCGCATAGGTGATGTTGATGATCAGCAGGAAAAACGCGGTCGGCGCCAGGAGCGGCAGAATCGCGGTGCGGAACCGGCGCGGCCCGCTGCGGCAATCCAGCACGGCAGCCTCGCGCACGGCGGCGGGGATGGCCTGCAGGCCCGACAGAAAGAAGATGAAATTATAGGGCACCTGCTTCCAGACCGAGACGAGGGTCATGGCGAAGGCGGTGTCCCAGTAGTTCAGGCCCACCTTCATCTCCCAGCCGAACCAGCCGGCCAGCGTGACGAAGGGGCCGATGTGCTGGTCGAACAGCATCATCCCCATCAGCCCGGCCACCGGCGGCGCGATGGCATAGACCGAGATCAGCGCCGTGCGATAGGCGCTGCGGCCACGGATCACCGCATCGGCCTTCACCGCCAGCAGAAGACCCAGCCCCAGCGACAGCGTGGTGACGGCGGCGGTGAACAGGGCCGTGAAGCCTGCGATCCGCTGATATTCGCGCGAGGACAAAGCCTCGGCATAATTGTCCAGACCCACGAAGGTGGCGCCGAAGCCGAACGGGTCTTCCAGATAGAACGACGATGAAATCGCCTGCACCGAGGGCCAGTAGAAGAACACCGCGATCACCGCCAGCTGCGGCAGAAGGAACAGCCAGGGCAGCAGCGGACGGTCGAACTGAACGCGCTTCGCACCCTCTGGCGGCGGGGCCAGACGGGTGCGCAGGCGGGCAAGCCGCGAGGGCAGGGGGGCAGGCAGGTCGGTCATGTGGCGTTCCGAAAAGGGGGGCGGCCGGGCCCGCGGGAGCAGGCAGACCCGGCGCCGGTCCGGGCCTTAGCCCGAGGTCTTGGCGAAGCGGGCCAGAAGGGCGTTGCCCTCGGTCTCGATCGCTTTGAACGCCTCTTCCACCGTGGTCTCACCGGCGAAGATCTTGTTGTATTCGCGTTCCATGATCGACCGGATCTGCGGGTAGAAGCCCAGACGATAGCCCTTGGACCATTCGCCCTGCGGCAGCAGCAGTTGCTTGATCCCCACTTCGGCGACCGGCTTCTGCTCATACCAGCCATCGGCTTTGGCGGCCTCATAGGCAGCCTTGGTGATGGCGACGTAGCCGGTGGCCTCGTGGTAGAACTTCTGTACTTCGGTGGTGGTCAGGAAGGCGAAGAAATCGGCGGTGCATTTGTTTTCCGCGTCAGGCTTGCCCGAGAAGGCGAAGAGCGCCGCGCCGCCGATGAAGGACGAGGTGCCCGCGCCTTCGATCGACCCCCAGTAAGGCAGGAAATCGGCCGAGAACGGCATGACAGCGGTTTTCGACAGCCCGCCGAAGGACCCCGAAGAGCCGATCCAGAGCGCGACCTTGCCCTCTTCGAAGGGCTTCTGGTTGTCGGCCCAGCCCGCGCCGTAATAGGCGTAAAGCCCCGCGTCCGACCAGTCTTTCAGCTTCTGGAACATCATGATCAGGTTCGGATCGGTGACGTTCAGCGTGGTGCCATCGAACCCGTCATAGCCATTGTTGTTCGAGGCGAACTGGATGTTGTTGCGCGAGAAGAAATTCTCGGTGAACTGCCAGGTCAGCTGGCTGGCGGTCAGCGGGATATAGCCCGCTTCTTTCAGCGCGGGCGCGGCGGCCTCGAACTCTTCCCAGGTCTTCGGAACGGAGACACCGGCCTTTTCAAAGGCTTCGGTGTTCACATACATGATCGGCGCCGAAGAGTTGAACGGCATGCCGATGAACTTGCCCTCGGCATCGGCATAGAAATAGCGCACGCCGTCGATAAAGGCGTCGCGGTCCAGCGTGTGGCCGTTCTGGGTCAACAGGTCTTCGGCCGGGATGGTGGCGCCCGGCGCGTTGATGATGGTGGCGGCACCCGCATCGAAGACCTGCAGGATGTTCGGCTGTTCGCCCGAGCGGAAGGCCGCGATGCCCGAGGCCAGCGCCTCTTCATAGGTGCCCTTCGACAGCGGGGTCAGCGCGCAGGCGGTCTGGGCTTCGTTGAATTTCTGGGCGACCTGATTGATCACCTCTTCATTCGCGCCGCCCATGCCGTGCCACCAGGTGATCTGCACCGTTTCGGCGAAGGCGGCATTGGCGCCAAGCGCCAGAACGGCGGCGGTGGAAAGGACCTTTTTCATCTGGGGTTCCCCGTATGGAATTTACGGGGCGGACCCTAGTTGCGGCGGGTCACAGGAAAGCTGCGCTTCCGTGTCGGTTTTCTGACGATCCGCGATGGCTACCTGCGGCCTGTCAGGCGGCCTGCGTCGCGCGCGATTCCACCAGAATCGCATAAAGCTTGGCCGGGTCGTTGTTCGCCCGCAGCTTCTGGACAATGGCCTGATCGCGCATCGTGCGGCTGACCAGCGCCAGCGCCTTCAGATGGTCCACGCCCGAATCCTTGGGCGCCAGCAGTCCGAAGATCAGATCCACGGGCTGTCGGTCGACACTGTCGTAATCCAGCGGCTTTTCCAGCCGGATGAAGATGCCGGCAATCCGGCTCAGGTCTTCCAGCCGCGCATGGGGCAAAGCGATGCCATGCCCCACGCCGGTAGGCCCGAGCGTTTCTCGCTCCTGCAGCCCGTCAAGGGCCAGACCCCCTTCGATCCCGTAGGCCTGCTGGGCAATTTCCCCCAGCTCCTGAAACAGCCGTTTCTTCGACGTGAACTGGCCGACGACGCGGACGGCTGCGGGAACGAGAAGTGAGGAAATATCCATACGGGGGGATCCTGAGGCCGCATCGGGGCGGCGCTTACCTGCTGTTGCGGGGGTCGATCCAGCCGATGTTCCCGTCTTCACGCCGGTACACCACGTTCACGCCCCCATGGCCTTCGTTACGGAAGACAAGCATCTTCTGCCCAGCCAGTTCCATCTGCATCACGGCCTCGCCCACGGTAATGGAGGGAATCTTCGTCTCCATCTCGGCGATGACCACGGGTGCAAGCGTATCAAGCTCGGCATCCTCGGCTTCCTCGGATGGGGCGAGGATATAGGACGCTGCGGCGCCGAATTCAACCGGGGCCTTCCGGTCGACGTGATGGTTGCGGATGCGGCGCTTGTAGCGGCGAATCTGCTTGTCCATCCGTTCGCGGCAGGATTCGAAAGCGGCATAGATTTCGGTCGCGGCACCCTTGGCCTGCACCGAAAGCCCGGTGGACAGGTGGATCGCCGTTTCGCAAATAAACTCATGCGCGGACTTGGAAAAAACCACGACGCATTCGGTCGGACGCTGGGCGTATTTCTCCACCACCTCGCCGATCTCGGCCTTGACGTGGGTTGTCAGGGCCTCCCCGATGTCGATATGTTTCCCGCTGATCTGATAGCGCATGATACCTCCTCTTCGGTATGCGCCGGGCTCCGTAACGTCACGTCACGGATACCGGGTCTTCATCATCACTTGGGCAGAGGCTGGGCGGTCCGCAAGGGCGGGGCCGGGCTGCGGGGCAGCCGCCGGGACCGGGATGCAGGGGGCGAAACGGGCGCTCATGCAACCATTTGGTGACAGCCGCGCCGGGCTGTCAACAGAATCGAGCGGGCGGCTCAGATGATGCGGAAATTCTCGCCCAGATAGACGCGGCGCACGGTTTCGTCGCGCACGATCTCATCCGTGGTGCCGGTCATCAGCACTTTGCCGTCATGCAGGATATAGGCGCGGTCCACGATCTCCAGGGTCTCGCGAACGTTATGATCCGTGATCAGGACGCCGATGCCGCGGCCCTTCAGATCCTGCACCAGATGGCGGATTTCGCCCACGGCGATCGGGTCCACCCCGGCAAAGGGTTCGTCCAGCAGCAGGTATTTCGGATCGGCCGCCAGACAACGGGCGATTTCCACCCGCCGCCGTTCCCCGCCCGACAGCGCCAGCGCGGGGGCCTGCCGAAGATGGGTGATTGAGAATTCGCCCAGCAGCTCCTCCAGCCGCTCCCGCCGCTTGTGGCGGTCGGCATGGGTGATTTCAAGCACGGCAAGGATGTTGTCCTCGACCGAAAGGCCCCGGAAGATCGACACTTCCTGCGGCAGGTAGCCAATGCCAAGGCGTGCGCGGCGATACATCGGCAGTGCCGTCACATCCTTGCCATCGATCAGCACTTGCCCGCCTTCGGGCGTGACCAGCCCGGCGATGGAGTAAAAGCAGGTGGTCTTGCCGCTGCCGTTCGGGCCAAGCAGCGCCACCACCTCGCCCCGGTTCAGGTCCATGGACACGTCGCGGATCACCGGGCGCTTCTTGTAGGACTTGCGCAGGGCACGGATCGACAGGCCCGGAGAGCCATCGGTCACCGTCAGATCGGGTTTCGCCGCCATCAGTTGCCGCCCGGCACGAATGTGGTGGAGACGCGCCCCTCCATCACCCCGGTGCCGTCCTTCAGGTTCAGCGTCAGCTTCTGGCCGGCCATCGTGCTGGGACCCTGGGTCAGCAGCACATCGCCGGTCAGCACCACCGTGCCGCTGTCGATGGTATAGACCGCTTCGCGTGCCTCGGCCGCATCGGCGGCATTGGCGATCAGCACCCCGCCCGAGGCATGCAGCCGCGCAATGGCCTTGCCGTCGGGGGCATATTCCACCCGCACCTCGGCCGCGGTCAGCCGCATCTCGCCCTGCACCACTACGACATTGCCGGTAAAGACCGCGGTGCCGTCGCCGTTGTTCACCGACAGCGTGTCCGCCTCCACATTCACCGGCAGGCTGGTGTCCTGCGACAACCCGCCAAAAGCCACCTTCGCCTGCTGCGCAAGGGCGGGGGTGGCAAGGGTCAGGCAAAGCGCGAGGACAACGAATTTCATGGCGAGGGTTCCGCTGGGGAGGTTTCCGGTTCGGGCGCAGCCGGGGCCGATGCAGGCTGATATACCAGCTTAACCCGGCCCGAGAAAACCAGAAGATAGGGTTTTACCGCCCCGGAGGCCGCCGGATCGGTCTTGTTCCCCCGCGTCAGGGTGAAGCTTTGCGCCTCGATCCGGCCCGCGGGGCCTTCGGCGGCTACCGGCCCGGCGCTTGCCATGGCGGAACGGTCCAGCTCGGCCGTCAGGCCATCCGTCGTCACCCGGTAGCCAGAGGAGGTGCTGACCGTCACCCCTCCGGCCAGCGCAAGCTGTCCCGCGGCCGTGTCCAGCCGCGCGGTGGCGGCGCTGACATCGGTGCTGCCGCCCCCGGGCATCGTCAGCGTGACGGAAATCCCCTCCGCCTCGGCGACGCGGTTGCCGGTAGCGGGGCGGGCAGCTTCGGCGGTCAGCGTCAGCGCCGCCCCGTCCGAGGTGGTGCCTGCATAGGCGGGGGCGGTCATCCGCGGATCGCGGGCCAGATCCTCGACATCCACCTTGGCATAGGGGATCGCGGCTTCGGGGTCGATGCGGTCCGCCACCAGAAACAGCGTGGACAGCAACACCAGCGCCGCCAGCGGCAGCGCCACCTTCAGCCAGCCCACGATGCGCGAATGGCGGTCGGTCCCGGGCATGGCGTCAGTGGCGGTAGATGTCGTTCAGATCGTCCCAGCCAAGGAGATCCATTTCGGCCCGGACCGGCAGGAAGGCGAACAGTCGCGCGGCCAGTTCCAGCCGGTCCTCGCGCGCCAGCCGTTCCTCCAGCACCGCCTTCACGCGGTGCAGATACAGCACGTCCGAAGCGGCATATTCCTTCTGCGCCTCGGTCAGCTCGGCCGCGCCCCAGTCACTGGTCTGCTGCTGCTTGGAAATGTCCACGCCTACCAGATCGGCCAGCAGGTATTTCAGCCCGTGCCGGTCGGTGAAGGTGCGCACCAGTTTCGAGGCGATCTTGGTGCACCAGACCGGCGCCGTGGTCACCCCGAAGGCGCGTTTCATCACCGCAATGTCGAACCGGCCGAAATGGAACAGCTTCAGCACCGCAGGATCGGCCAGCAGGCGTTCCAGATTGGGGGCAGAGGTCTGCCCGCGGGCGATCTGCACCAGATGGGCATTCCCGTCGCCCGAGGACAATTGCACAAGACACAGCCGGTCGCGCCGCGGGTCAAGGCCCATGGTTTCGGTG
Source organism: Neotabrizicola sp. VNH66 (assembly GCF_049445895.1). Classification (NCBI taxonomy): domain Bacteria; kingdom Pseudomonadati; phylum Pseudomonadota; class Alphaproteobacteria; order Rhodobacterales; family Paracoccaceae; genus Neotabrizicola; species Neotabrizicola sp. VNH66. The sequence goes on along the minus strand of NZ_JBMSDW010000002.1, from coordinate 76,972 downwards.
TCGATGGCCACGACAGGGCCAAGGTCCAGCCCGTCGGGCAGGTCGTTCTGGTAGAGGTGGATCGCCAAGGCGCGTCTCCGCTGTTCCGGGGGGAAGGTGACCGGGGATCAGGCCGGATTAGACCCCGGCGCCGGGCCGGTCAACCGCCCGTATCCCGTGGCGGCGGCACGACAGCGTGTTCGCGGCGTTATCCGACCAGACAGGCGCGCAGCCGGTCGAAGCTGGCAGGCGGCCCGCCCTGCGGCGCGGTTTCCGCCAGGAACCCGTCCAGCTTTGGCCAGAGGCGGATGGCCCGGTCCACCGCCGGATCGCTGCCCGCCATGTAAAGCCCGGCCTGAATCATCATCTCGGCCCGGTCATAGGCGCCCAGCACCCGACGCGCATCGGCGATCAGGGCATTTTCCGTCTCGCTGGCGGCGCCCGGCAGACTGCGCGAGACGGAGCGCAGCAGGTCGATCGCCGGATAGCGCCCGCGTTCGGCAATCTTGCGGTCCAGCACGACATGGCCGTCCAGCGTGCCGCGGATGATATCGGCCACCGGCTCCTCCATGTCGGACCCCGCCACCAGCACGGAAAAGACCGCGGTGATATCCCCCGCGCTGCCCGCCCCCGGCCCCGCGCGTTCCGCAAGTCCCATGATCGCGTGCGAGGTCGAGGGCGGATAGCCGCGAAGCGAGGCCTCCTCCCCGGCGGACAGCGCCACCTCGCGATGCGCCTCGGCAAAGCGGGTGACGGAATCGATCAGCAGCAGCACATGCAGCCCCTGATCGCGGAAATATTCCGCCACCGTCATCGCTGACAACGCACAGCGCCGTCGCATCAGCGGCGACTGGTCCGAGGTGGCGGTGACCACCACCGACCGCGCCATGCCCTGCGGGCCCAGCACCCGTTCGGTAAATTCGCGCAGCTCGCGCCCGCGTTCGCCGACCAGGCCGATCACCGCCACATCCGCCGCCACGCCGCGGGCAAACCGCGCCAGAAGCGAGGACTTTCCGACCCCCGAACCTGCGAAAAGCCCGATCCGCTGACCGCGGACCAGGGGCAGCAGCGTGTCGAACACCGCAACCCCGGTGGAGATCCGCGCGCCGAACCCCCGCCGCTGCGCGGGGGCGGGGGGCGGGCCCGCCATGCTGCGCTGGTCCGCCCCCATCAGCAAAGGCCGCCCGTCCAGCGGACGGCCCAGCGGATCGACAATCCGGCCGAGCCAGCTGCGGTCCGGCGCGATGCGCACCGGACCGATCAGTTCCACCCGTGCACCGATGGCAAGGCCGCCCGGATCATCCTCGGGCAGGACCCGCGCCGCGCGGGGGGAAAGGCCGATGACCTCGGCCCCCAGGGGGCCGGCGCCGGTCTCCACCTCCACCCGGTCGCCCAAGGCGGCCACGGGCAGGCCGGTAACGGACAGGGTGCCCCGCGCGGTTTCACTGATCCGGCCGATGGGGCGGCAGGCCGTGATGGCGTCGATCTGCGCCTGAAGGGGGGTGAAGATGCCCATCGGTATGTCCTGTTTTGTTCCTCATCTTTTCTAAAGGAATCACTCTTAAGCCTTGGTGAAGCAGCACGAGGGAGAAGCCCCGATGTTTGAAACGCTGGAACTGACACGCATGGCTCAGGGCCTTGCCGCCCATGCCGGGGCGCGGATGGGGGTCATCGCCCGCAACGTCGCCCATGCCGATACGCCCGGCTACAAGGCGCAGGATCTGCCGCCTTTCGCCGCGGTGTATGACGGGGGGGCGATGCGCAGCACCCGCCCCGGCCATCTGGGCGCAGGCCCCGCGGCGGCGGCTGTCCCCATCCTTGCCGGTGGGTCTGAGGCGCCGAACGGCAATTCCGTCTCGCTGGAGATGGAAATGGTGAAATCCGCGGGCGCCCGGCAGGAACATGACATGGCGCTTGCCATCTACCGCGCCACCTCGGGCGTGATCCGTGCATCGCTTGGCCGGGCGTAGGGGGCATCATGGACAATCTGACCACCACGCTGTCTTTCGCGGCTTCCGGGATGGAGGCGCAGGCCGACCGGCTGCGCCATGTCTCCGAGAATATCGCCAATGCCGATACCCCCGGCTACCATCGCAAGGTGGTGTCGTTTGAATCGGCCATGGGCTCCGGCCTTGTCGAAACCGGGCCGGTGCGGCTGGACCGGACCGAACTGCCGCGGGTCTATGATCCGGGCAACCCGCTGGCCGATGAGGCCGGTTATTACGACGGGTCCAATGTGGACCTTGTGATCGAGATTGCGGACGCGCGAGAAGCGCAGCGCAGCTACGAAGCCAACCTCAGACTGTTCGATCAGGCGCGGCAGATGACGCAAAGCCTGTTCGAACTGCTGCGCCGATAGGGAGCGCCAGAATGGACGCTGTTTCCAGCATTGCAGCCCGGACCTATGCGCAGGCCAGAACGGCCGCAGCGCCCGGCCCGTCCGGGGGAGAGGGATTTCAGATCGGGTCTCTGGTCGGCGATTTCGCCGCGGCAATGACCCGCCACGAAGACACAGCCCGGGCCGCCATGACCGGCGGCGCCGATCCGCATGCGCTGGTCGAGGCTTTGGCCTCGTCACAGCTGGCGGTGGAGACGGTGGCCACCGTGCGCGACCGCGTGGTTGAGGCCTATCAGGAGATCCTGAGGATGCCGATATGACCGAGGCCGCGATCTTCGACGTGCTGCGGCAGGCGCTTTGGGTGGCCGTGCTGATCTCGGCGCCGCTTCTGCTGGTGGCGCTGGTCGCCGGGGTCACCATCGGTCTCTTTCAGGCGCTGACCGGGGTGCAGGAGATGACGCTGACCTTCGTGCCCAAGGTGGGGGCGATGATGGCCGTCTTCTGGGTTTCGATGAGTTTCATGACCGCGACGCTGGTCACCTTCTTCACCGGCACGGTGCTGCCGGCCATCACGGGGGGATAGGATGGACGCCGCGGGTTACGTCGCTCTGGCCCGCCAGTCGGGACTGATGCGGGAAATGCAGATCGTGGCGAATAACATCGCCAACATCTCCACCACCGGCTTCCGGCGTGAGGGGATCGTCTTTGCCGAACATGTCGCCCGGCTGGAGGGAGAGCCGTCCCTCTCCATCGCCCATGCCAGCGGGCGGCTGGTGGATCTGACCCAGGCCGGGCTGGTGCCCACGGGTGGCAGCTATGACCTTGGCATTCAGGGCAATGGTTTCTTTCTGGTCGAAACGCCCGATGGCGACCGGCTGACCCGCGCGGGCAGTTTCTCCCCCAATGCCGAGGGCGAACTGGTGACGCCCGAAGGCCACCGCCTGCTGGACCTTGGCGGCGCGCCGGTCTTCGTCCCCGCGGGGGCCACCGTCGCCGTGGGCGCGGATGGCACCGTTTCCGCGAATGGCGCCGCGGTCGGGCAGATCGGCCTTTGGCAGCCGGCGGATCCGCTGGCGCTGCGCCACCAGTCCGGCACTTTGTTCGACGGGGGCGCGGTGGAACCCGCCGAAGGGGGCACGATCCGGCAGGGCTTTCTGGAGGAAAGCAACGTCAATCCCGTGGCCGAGATTGCCCGCATGATCGAGGTCCAGCGCGCCTATGAGATGGGGCAGAAGTTCCTTGAAACCGAGGATACCCGCGCCCGCACCGTCATCCAGACCTTGGGACGATAAAGATGAAAGCGCTTCACATCGCAGCCACCGGCATGGCGGCCCAGCAGATGAAGGTCGACGTGGTGTCGAACAACCTCGCCAATATGTCGACCACCGGCTACAACGCCCGCCGGGCCGATTTCGCCGATCTGCATTATCAGCAATATGCCGCGCCGGGCACGGTATCCGCCGCGGATGGCACCATGCTGCCCACGGGTGTGCAGATCGGCCTTGGCGTGCGGCCCACGTCGGTTTCCATCGTGCTGGCGCAGGGGTCCTTGTCACAGACCGGGGGCGATCTGGACCTGGCCATCGACGGCGCGGGCTATCTGGAGGTGACGCTGCCCTCGGGTCTCTCGGCCTATACCCGGGACGGCGGGCTGAAACGCTCGGCCGACGGGCTGATCGTCACCTCGGACGGCTATCCGGTGGCGCCGGGGATCACCATCCCCTCGGACGCCCGCAGCATCGCCATCAATGCCGCGGGCGAGGTCTATGCCTATTTCAACGACCGGGTGGAGCCGGAGCAGCTGGGCCAGCTGACCCTGACCGGCTTTACCAATGAAAAGGGGCTGGAGGCGATCGGGTCCAACCTGTTTCTGGAAACCGCCGCCTCGGGCGGGCCGCTGACCGGCACGCCGGGGGTGGACGGTCTGGGCACGCTGCGGCAGGGCTATCTGGAGGAAAGCTCGGTCGATCCGGTGCGCGAGGTGACCGAACTGATCAAGGCGCAGCGCGGCTATGAGCTGAACGCCAAGGTGATCACCGCGGCCGACCAGATGCTGTCGGCCACCACGCAGGTGCGTTGATGTGGCGGGTGTTTCTCCTGCTGGTTCCGCTGCCCGCGCTGGCCGACAGTCTGGTCGCGGCCCGCACCTTGCCCGCGCAGACCGTGATCGGCCCCGCCGATGTGATGCTGGTAGATGCCGATATTCCCGGCGCGCTGTCCGGGGCGGAGGGGGCTGTCGGGCTGGAAACGCGGGTGGCCATCTATGCCGGGCGCCCGGTGCGCGCGCAGGATATCGGCGCGCCCGCGCTGGTGGAGCGGAATGCGATCGTGACCCTTGTCTACAGCGGCGCGGGCCTGTCCATCCGCACCGAAGGGCGGGCGCTGGCCCGTGGCGGGGCGGGCGACACAATCCGCGTCATGAACCTTTCGTCGAAAACCACCGTCTCGGGCATCGTCGGCCCCGACGGGATGATCCAGGTCGGAGCTTTGCCTTGAACCCCGTCCCCGTTCTTCTCTGCGCCGCGCTGGCGGTCCCGGCTTGCGGCAAGCTTTCCCAGGTGGGCCGCGCGCCGGATTTCAGCCCCCTGGAGGGCAGCTATCAGCATCACGCGATCTATTCCGCGCCGATGCCGGACATTGCCGATCCTTCCGGCCCGACCGATGCCTCCTCGCTCTGGACCGCCAGTTCGGAATCCCTGCTGGGCGACCGGCGCGCGGCGCAGCGGGGCGATATCCTGACCGTGGTGATCGAGATCGACGACAGTGCCGAAATCTCCAATTCCACCGGCCGCCGCCGGACCGGCTCCACCAAGAGTTCGATCCCGCATTTCTTCGGCATTCCGCAGAGGCTGGATGAAAAACTGCCCGAAGGCGCCAGCATGGGCAGCGCGGTCGAGACCGGGGGATCTTCGACCTTCGCCGGCAGCGGCGATGTTTCGCGCTCCGAACAGCTGACGCTGCGGATCGCCGCCACGGTGGTGGAGAAGCTGCCCAACGGCGTGTTGCGGATCGAGGGGCAGCAGGAGGTGCGGGTGAACAACGAACTGCGCGAGCTGATCGTGACCGGCTATGTCCGGCCTGCGGATATCTCGCGCCAGAACGAGGTGACCTATGACAAGATCGCCGGGGCGCGTATTTCCTATGGCGGCCGCGGCCAGATCACCGATGTGCAGGAGCCGACCTATGGCCAGCAGATCACTGACATCCTGACCCCGTTCTGAGCGATGATGCGCAAGATCCTCCCCCTGCTTCTTGGACTGATCGCGTTGGCCGGCGGGGCCGGTGCGGGCTATTTTTTGAGGCCCGCCGGAGAAAGCCGGCAGGCGACCGCCCGCGAGGATCAGGCCGCGGCAGAGGCCGGTCCCGCGGTGCAGCCGGAATATGTGCGGATGAACAACCAGTTCATCGTGCCCATCGTCGAAGGCGGTCGTGTCGTGTCGATGGTGGTCCTGTCGCTCAGCCTGGAGGTCACGCCGGGCAGTTCGGAAACCGTCTATGCGCGCGAGCCGAAGATCCGTGACGCCTTTCTGCAGGTCCTGTTCGACCATGCGAACAGCGGCGGTTTCCGCGGTTCTTTCACCGACGGGTCGAACCTTGTCCTTTTGCGCCGGGCGCTGGCCGAACAGGCGCGGCTGGTGCTGGGCGCGGCCGTGACCGATGTCCTGATCACTGAAATCGCCCGGCAGGACAGCTAGTCCCGCCCGGGGATCTTCCGCGCCGGATCGGCCAGCCGCGCCAGCACCTGGTTGCGGCCGAAGGCCCGCCGCGCGGCCTCCATTCCCTGCAGCCATTCCGCCTGCCGCCGTGCCAGCTGCGCGTTCAATTCGCTGCGCCGGACCGAGGCCCAGCTTTCATAGATCATGGCCTGCCGCATCATCGCGGGGTTCTGCCGGTCCTCTTCGGCCACCGGGCGCAGCAGGGCGCTGATCTGTGCCCGGACGGCATCGCGCGCCTCGGCCGCGCGGCGCAGCTCCGCGCTGCGGGCCTCGAACAGCAGGTCGGCCATCCGGGTCAGGCGGATCATCTTCTCATCCCGGCTCATCCCTGCGTCCTTTCGCGGTGCGTCGGCGCAGCCCATCGGCAAAGCGGATGGCGGCGGCCACCGCCGCATAATGTTCACGCCGGATTTCATCGCCCACCTGCAGCGCGGCGTGAAGCATGCGCGCTGTCGGCGGGTCACGGCGGATGGGGACGCCGGCCGCCATAGCGCGTTCACGGATGCGGGCGGCCATCTCGTCCACCCCGCGGGCCAAGCAGACCGGCGCGCGGTTGCGGGCGCGGTCCCATCGCAGCGCCACGGCGTAATGGGTGGGGTTCACGATCACCACATCGGCCTTGGGCACATCGGTCAGCATCTGCTGCGTCGCAATCTCCTGCGCGCGGCGGCGGCGGTCTGCCTTCAGATGCGGGTCGCCCTCGCTGTCCTTCATCTCATCGGTCATTTCCTTGCGCGTCATCCGGTGGCGTTGCAGGAACTGATGGCGCTGGATCAGGAAATCCAAGCCCCCGAAGACCAGTGCGACGGCCATCATGATCGCCAGAAAGGCCAGCAGCATCCTGCCCATCAGCAGCGCGATCTGGCCCGCATCCAGCTGCAGGGCGGCAAAAACCTCATCACGGCGGCTTTGCAGGAACAGGACAAGGATCAGCCCGGTCACCACCATCTTCAGGCTGCGGCGACCAAAGTCGAGCAGGCCCTGCATCCCGAACTTCTGCCCCGCATTGGCGATCACCGACAGGCGCGAGAGCTTTGGGGTCAGGCGGGACGGGGCGAAGACGATCCCGCGCGACACGATCAGCCAGATCAGCACCGCGACCGCCGCGCCGCCGAGAAGCGCCAGCCCCGGCAGCGCCATCCTTGCCACTGCCCCTGCCAGCGCCGGTCCGTCCTTCAGCGACATGCGGTCGGGCTGATCCAGAAAGCTGCGGCCGATCGCGCCGGTCTGGCCGATGACCCAGCCCCCGCCCGCCAAGAGCGCCAGAAGAAAGCCCGCCGTGGCCGCGGCGGTCTGAAGCTCTTCGGACCGGACGGCATCGCCGTCCTCGCGCGCGCGGTCCAGCTTCCGCTGCGACGGGTCGAATTCCTTGGCATCGCGGTCTTCTTCTCCGGCCATGATCAGGGTCCGAAGGGCTGTGACAGCGCCTGCGTCGTTGCCGCCTGCCAGACCTCCAAAAGGAGGGGGGCCGTCAACGCCGTCAGTGCCAGACCGCCCAAGGTCAGTGCCGGGGCGCCCACGAAGGACACCATCAGCGACGGCATTGCCCGGTTGATGACCCCGAGAGCAAGATTGTAGAGAAGCGCCGCAAGGACGAAGGGCGCGGCCAGCGTGAAGGCCAGCGCGAAGCTGTGCCCGATGCGGGCGACCCCCCATTGCGCCAGCATGCCGGGATCGGGCGGTTGTCCGGGCGGGATCACCTCATAGGACAGGACGAGCAGGGCCGCGGCCCGCGCCACCCCGTCCGTGGCCACAAAAAGCGCCAGCCCGGCCATGGTCAGCGCATTGGCCACAATGGGCTGCGGCTCCGGCCCGGTGCCGCTGAACATCTGCGCGAGCGAGACGGATTGCGCGGCGATGGTGCCTGCCATCTGCAGGGCCAGGATCATCAGCCGCAATCCGGCGCCAAGCGCCAGCCCGGCGGCGGCTTCGGCCAGAAAGGCCGCCGGTCCGGGCGCCGGCCCCTCCGGAACGGCAGGCGCCACGACCATGGTCAGCGCGACAGCCGCCGCCAAGCGGATGCGCTGCGGCAGCAGGATCTCCCCCACAGCGGGCAGCAGAAACACCGCCGCCCCCACACGCAGAAAGACCATGGCCATATGCAGGATCGCCCCTTCGGCCAGCCCGGCCGCCTGCGTCAGCCCGGTGAGCAGTTCGGTCATGCGACCACCTGCCCCAAAAGGGCGGGGCGGCTGTCGAGGCCCAGCTCCTCATATGAAAGTACCGGCGTGGACAGGCCCTTGGCCTGCACCACCGTGCGCAGAAAGCGCCGTCGCGTGGCCGAGGTGACCAGCGCAGGCGCCGCCCCGCTTTCGGCCGCGACATTCAGCCGTTCGGCGATGCCATTGGCCAGCTTTGCAAAAACATCGGGCGGCAAGGCCACGTCACGGGCGCCATCCAGCTGATGGGTCTGAAAGGTCCGCTCCCATTCCGGAGCCAGCTGGATCAGCGGCAGCGCGCCATCGGGGCGACGGTAGTCGCTGACGATCTGAAAGCCGAGGCGCTGCCGCACATGTTCGCAGACCATTTCGGGCGCGCCCATGCCGCGGGCTTCGGCCGTAGCCTCAAGGATCAGCGGCAGGTTGCGGATCGAGACGCGCTCCTCCAGCAGCAGGCGCAGCACCGCATGCAGCAGGTCCAGCGGCACCCGGTCCGGGATCATCTCGTCCAGCAGCTTGCGGTTGGCATCGGCCCGGCCCCGGTCCGACAGGTTGACGAATTCATCCAGCAGCCGGCGCAGCCCGCGCAGGGACAGCAGCCGCGCCAGATTGCCTTTCAGCAGTTCAAGCAGATGGGTGGCCAGAACCTCGGCCGGTGATACGACGGTCAGACCCGCGATCACCGCATCCTCTTGCAGATCGGGGCGGATCCAGCGCGCCGGGGCGCCATAGACCGGCTCGCGCACGTCTTCGCCCTCGGGCGCGGGAATCCCGTCGTTCAGCAGCACCAGCACCCGGTCGGGCCGCAGGCGGTCGGCCACCCGTTCCACGCCCTGAAGGCGGATGCGATACTGGCCGGGAGGCAAGGCCGCCTCATCGGTCAGGCGGATTTCCGGCAGGATCAGACCATAGGCCGCCGCAATATGGTTGCGCATCGAGGAAATGCGGCCGTCCAGCCCGGTGGCCGGATCCAGCGCCATGGACACCAGATCGGGGGCGAATTCGATGTGGATTTCATCGAAATCCAGAATGTCACCCACTGGACGGCGGGCAGGCGGTGCCTCGGGCAGGGGGGCTGCGGTCGGTGCGGGTTTCGGTCGCAGCCCGGCCCAGGCGGCCAGCCCAAGGCCGGCTGCCGCTGCGATGAAAGGCAGGAAGGGCATCCCGGGCACCAGAGCGAAGAGCACCATCAGCGCCGCTACGGTGGCCAGCGCCGCGGGGTAGCGGTTCAGCTGGGCAAAGAACGACACATCCGCCGCGCCTTTGGTTCCGCCCCGCGACAGCAGCAGCGCCGAGGCGACCGAGATGATCACCGCGGGAATCTGGCTGACGAGGCCATCGCCCACGGTCAGGATCGCATAGGTCTCAAACGCGCGGACCATGTCCATGCCATGCAGGCCGATGCCGACGATCAGTCCGACGACGATGTTCAGCGCGGTGATCAGCAGACCTGCAATCGCATCGCCCTTGACGAATTTCGATGCCCCGTCCAGCGAGCCGAAAAAGGTCGTCTCGGCCAGTTCCGTCTCGCGTCGTCGCTTGGCCTCCTCATGGTCGATGGCCCCGGCGGACATGTCGGCGTCGATGGCCAGCTGCTTTCCCGGCATCCCGTCCAGCGCGAAACGGGCGCCCACCTCGGCCATGCGGCCTGCGCCCTTGGTGATGACCATGAAGTTCACGATCAGCAGGACGATGAAGATCACCAGACCCAGGACGATGTTGCCGCCCATGATGAAATTGGCAAAACCTTCAATGACATGGCCCGCGGCATCGGTGCCGGTATGGCCCTGGCCGATGATCAGCTTCGTCGAGGAGACGTTGAGCGCCAGCCGCAGCAGAAGCGAGGCGAGGAGGATCGTCGGAAAGGCCGAGAAATCCAGCGGCCGTTCGATGAACAGCGTGACCGTCAGCATCAGGATCGCCAGCGCGAAAGACAGGGCCAGCCCCACATCCAGCAGCCCGGCAGGGACCGGCAGGACCATCATGGCGATGACCGACATCAGGGCCAGCGCCAGCAGGACGGTGGGGCGGAAGACAGTGCGGAGCTGCATCACGGTGCCCCGAACAACGGACCGGCGCCATCGGACCGCGGAACCAGCGATCCGGCCGCCCCGGCCGGGCCGGGCCGCAGCAGCGCAAAGCGGTTGGGCCTGTCCTGCGGTTCCGGCTCCGGCAGCGGAGTTTCGAGCAGGGTTGCCAGAATGGGCGTGAACCGTTCCAGATACCGCTCCGCCTTTTCGGGCGTGGCCGAATGGAACGCGCCCGCGGCGCTGGTCCAGCTGCCGCTGCGGTCGTAATGTGCGGCGACCAGCTCGGCGGCGTAACGGGCATTGGCCTCCGGTTCCAGCATGGCGGCGACCGAGGCGAAACTCGCGCCATGCCAGCGCCAGTTCAACTGAAAGCAGCCCAGATCCACATTGGTGGCCCCGCCTGCGAGGATTTCGGTGACGATCCCCTCTGCTTCTGCTGAATCCCGGGCCCATTGCCCCGCCCCCGCATGGTTGACCGCCCAGGGCCAGGGTTCCATCGCGGAACCGGCTCCGCGGCCGGTTTCCGTCAGGGTCAGCGCAAGCAGCACCTCCTCCGGTACCCCGGTTTCGGCGGCGGCCAGATGGGCGGCCCTTCGGCAAAGATCGGCGGGAGTTGCGCCCGCCTTTGCGGGGAGCAGAGCAAGCAGCGCAAGCAGGGTCAGGCGATGGCGGGTCATTCTGATCCAGGAGATTCGGCCTTTGGCCGGGGTCTGTGGCAGCTTGCGACAGCTGTCCTTTCCAAAGGGTTACGGCGACAGGGGCGGCAGGCTGTCCAGCAGGATTGTCACGGCAGAGACGGCCTGCGCGGCCTGATCCGCCTGCGCTGTCGCATGGGCCAGCATCGGCGCATCCGGGGCGCGCGGTGCGGCCGGTGTGCCATCGCGGGCCAGCTTGACTGCGGCCTGCCAGGGATCGCCGGGCGGCAGGTCCAGCCCGTCCCAAAGCCCCGCGATCCGAAGGGCATCTTGCCGTCCCGCCTCATCCCCCGCCCGGCCAAATGCCGCCGCGGCCGCGGCCGCATCGCCCAGCTGGAGATAGGCCCGCGCGCGCAGCAGGTCTGCCGCCGGATCAGTGGCACCTGACAGGGCCAGCACCGTGCCACGGGCATCGCGCAGGGCCAGCCGCGCTTCTGCCGTCAGGAGCTGTGGCGCCGGGTCGGGCGCATCAGTCAGCGGAGCGATCCAGCGCAGGGCCTGATCCGGAAACCCCAGATCAAGGAGCCGCCGTGCCACGATAAGCGCCGTATCCGCTGCTGTTACCCCAGGAAAATCTTCAGGTATGGCATGTCTCATCAGGACCCCAGGATCCGCAGTCGCCGCCAGGATCTGCCACAGATCGGGCAGATCCGCGGGAGAATCCTTCGCGGCGGTGAACGCACCTTCGGCATCCCCGGTCATGGCCAGCGCCAGAACCAGCGCGCGGCGCAAAGGTGCCTCGCGCGCTGTGCCGCGTGCCTCACCCAGATAGGCCGCAAGGTCGGCGGGCAGGGTCGCCGGCACCTTGCGGTTGCCCCGGAATGCCGCTTCGGCCAGTGTCACCGCCGCTTCGGCTGCGGTGGTGCCGCCTGCCTCCATCGCCTTGCGGGCCGTGCGGGCTGCCTCTTCGGCTTCGCCAGTGCCCAGCTGATAGCGCGCTTCGGTCAGGGCGGTTTCGGCGGGGGCGTCCACCGGCGCCCGCAGAATGGCATCGCGCAGGCGCCGTGCCGCTTCGGTCTTGCCGCGGGACAGCGCGAAATCCACCAGTACCGGACCCAGATGGGTCCGCAGATGCGGTGGCAGTGCCGCAAAGGCGCGGGTGATGGCCTTATCGTTGATCCGTTCCGGTGCGGGTGCGCCGGACAGAGCCAGCGCCAGCCCGGCCCACAGCGCCGCCGCGCTGTCACAGCTTTCCATCCGGGCAAAGGCATTTTCCGGCGGCGGATCAAGATCCACCAGATAGGAGAAGGTGCGCAGAACGGCCACCTCCGGGATGGCTGCCTCCATCAGGGCCAGTGTCTGCCGGGCTTCGGCGCCGAAGCCGAGAGCGATCTGCGCCTTGGCGCTGCGCAAGATGTTCGCCGTTACAGGGGCGTCGAATTCGGCCAGAAGGTCATGCCGCACCAGACCGAGCGAGGCTGCGGGCGGGCCGGGTGCCAGCCAGCTGCCAAGGTTCAAGGCGGTGTCCGGCAGACAGGTGGCGCCTTCGGCTGTCACGGGCGCGGGCGGGGTGCCGGGCGTGGCCGCGATCATTCCGGGAAGATCGCCCAAGGTGATGCGCAGCCCGGCGACGGGCCTGTCCTCTGCGGCAGGGGCCTCCGGGGGGCGTTCGGCGGGCCGGACGATGCCCTCGGCGACCCCCTCGCTCAGCTCGCGGAGCAGCGCATCGCGCAGGGCGCCCGCGGTTGCCGGGTCCAGCGTCGGCGGTCCCTGGTCCGGCGCTCCGGTTTCCTCAAGCCGGGCCGCCAGCCAGTCATACTCCGCCATCCGGGGCGCGGCAGGCGCGCGGGGAGAGGTCTGCGGGTCCAGCGGCATTTCGAACCCGGACCCCGCGGGCGCCGGACCGGGCCTGACGTCGACCACAACCATGCCGGGCCGGAATTCGAAGGCGATGGCATGACAGTCACAGGCCAGCGCCAGATGCAGCCGCCCGCTGGCAGGGACCCGCCAGAGGCCCGAGACGCGGCTGCGCGGAATGCGGTCGAAGGCCCGGCTGAGATCGTATCCCGTCACCGCCGCTGCGGCCTGCAGCTCATAACCCTCCGTGACCCGGCCGAAACGCCAGTTGCCCAGACCCGGTGACTGGATCACGAGCCGGGTGAAATCCGCATGCTCCCCTCCGGTGACGCGGGCAACCTCGGCCCATGCAGGGCTGGCCAGCAGGCAGAGTGCGATCAGCAGGCGGTGCATCAGGCGGCCTCCTGCTTCAGGCTGCGGAGCGCCTCTTCCAACGCGCCGAATTCGGGCCGGACCCGGTGGGGCGCGTTCTGGCGGCCCACCTCGATACAGATATTGGCGGGGTGGCGGTGGAGATTGGCGATCAGCACCTCGCGGATCAACTGATAGAAGTGGCCGTCTTCCTCGACCACGGTCTTCACCCGGGCCGCGAACGGGCCCATCAGCCCATAGGCCAGGAAGACCCCCAGAAAGGTGCCGACCAGCGCGCCGCCGATCATCTTGCCCAAAACTTCGGGCGGCTGGTCGATCGCGGCCATGGTCTTGATCACGCCCAGAACCGCAGCCACGATGCCAAGCGCGGGCAGCCCGTCGGCCATGGTCTGCAGCGCATGGCTGGAGTGCAGGGCGTGGTGCATCTGCGCCTCCATCCTCTTGTCCAGCACCTCCTCCATCTGGTGGGGGTCGTCATAATTCATCGAGGCCGCGCGCAGCGTATCGCAGATCAGATCCACGGCATCATGATCGGCCAGAATCCGGGGGTAGCGGGCGAAAATGGCCGAATCGCCGGGCGCCTCCACCTGCGCCTCCAGTGCGACGGGATTGGCGCGGGCCAGACGGATCAGTTCGAACAGCAGGCACAGCAGGTCGCGGTAATCGGCAGGCTGCCATTTCGGACCTTTGAAGACCTTTCCGATGTCGCGCAGCGTCTGCCGGATCGCAGGCATGTCGTTCGAGATGAGGAAGGCCCCCACGGCGGCGCCGCCGATCATGGTCAGCTCAAAGGGCAGGGCGTGCAGAATGATGCCCAGCTTGCCCCCGGCGGCCATGTAGCCGCCGAAGACCATGACCAGAATCACGACGATACCGACTATTCCGAACATCCGAACCTTCCCGTCCTGCTGCGGCGATCCTGCGGGCGGGGGGTTAAGAAACCCCCAATCCGCCTATTCCTTCGGAACGCCGGCGTTGCGCCCGGCCAGGATGGCGCTGACGGCATAGGCCTTGTCCGGCGACATTCCGGCCATCACTGCCGCAGCGGATTCGGGGCGCATCCGGCCCAGAAAACCGGCGGCGAAATCCGCCTCCATCGCGTCGAACAGGACCGCCGCCTCCTTGGGCTTCATGGTCTCATAGACCGCGGTCAGCCGGGCAAGGTCCGCCTCCGCCGCCCCATCGGCCAGCGCGAGTGTGGCCCGCAGCTCTGCCTCGGCCGCGGTGACCGCCTCCAGCCTGCCGCGGAGCAGGTCTTCGGCCAGGGTCAGTGCGGCCGCCCGTTCCGACACCGCACTTTCCCGCGCGGCAAGGCGTGCTTCTCGTGCGGAAAAGGCGGCGGCCAGCTCTGCCGGAGGGGTACAGCCTTCTGCGGGCGGCGGCGGGGCGGGGCCTTCGGCGGCACGGGCATAGCTGCCCAGCCCGTCCCCCAGCCGGAGCGCCGCCGAGGACGCAAACATCAGTGCGATCAGCATCAGCGTGCCGCGCCCGGGCCGTCGTGTCATTCCGCGGCCTCGACCGTTTCGGCGCGGGCCATCCTGCGGCGGATGAAGCGCGGGCGGCGGGCGTCTTCCGTCGGCCCTGTTGGCGGGGGCGCGCCCGCGGGTTCCGGCAGGTCGTGCAGCGAGGCCACAAGAAGCTCCAGCTGCCGTGCCAGCCCCTCGGCCCGGTTCGTCAGTTCGGTCAGGCGCTGTTCGGACTGACCAGCCACCCCCTGCGCCTTTTCCAGGGCGCGGGTCATGTCATCGACCTGTGCCGACAGGACCGCAATGGCGCCGCCCATGCCCGATTCCAGCGTGGTGAACCGCCGCAGCCGGGCCGCCAGCACATAGCAGTAGATGGCGGCGCCCACGGTGGCCGCAAACAGAAGCGAATCGGCGATGAGTTCCATGTCCGGCCTCAGTTCAGGATGAATTCGGTGACCAGAAGGTCGCGGACGCGGCCCTCGCCTGTCACGATCTGGATGCGGCGCAGCAACTGCGCCCGGATGCGGGTCAGGGCGGCCGGATCCTCGATCTCGGTCACCGGAATAGCCCGCAGATAGCTGTTCAGAACATCCAGGATTCGCGGCAAGAGCAGCGTCACCTCGGCCGCATGGGGGCTGGACACCTCCAGCTGCGCGGTCATCCGCAGATGGCGGCTGTCCGCCGCGGGGCCAAGGGCGACCACCACCGGATCGACCGAGACGAAGGCGATGTCGGCCAGTGGCGCCACCTGAACAGAGGGCGCGTCCGGGCCGTCATGCGGGGCAAGGATCAGCCCGGACCAGGTGACGTAGAATCCCCCTGCGCCCAGAACGGGCAGCAGCAGCGCGATCAGCAGCATCAGCCTTGATTTCTTTGGTTTCGCCCCTTCGGGCGCGGCAGTTTCGGACATGCCGTCCTCCATTCCGTGACGGGAACGAAACTAGACCGAATGTCACTAACCGATTGTTAATACGAACAGCTCAATTCTCCGGTGCAGCGGGAAGAATCCGGCAGGAGAGGCGAAGTGCAGAATGTGATCTCGGTCTGGGCGGGGCTGCCCCTGCGCCGCAAGGCAATTGTTGCGGGGGCGACGATTGCGGTGTTTCTGGCGGTGCTGCTTCTGGCGCGGATGTCGGGCGGAACGCAGAAGGCGCTGCTTTATGCCGGGCTGGACGGACGTTCGGCCGGAGAGGTCATTGTCGCGCTGGACCAGCGCAATGCCGTCTATGAGGTGCGGGGCGATTCGATCTGGGTCGATGCAGGTGCGCGCGATGCCTTGCGCATGACATTGGCCGGAGAGGGGCTGCCTTCGGCCGGGGGCGCGGGCTATGAGCTGCTGGATTCGCTGACGGGTTTCGGCACGACGTCGCAGATGTTCGATGCGGCCTATTGGCGTGCGAAAGAGGGGGAGCTGGCGCGAACAATCCTGGCGGTGCCGGATGTGCGCAATGCCCGTGTCCATATCGCGCAGTCCTCCGCCGATGCCTTCCGCCGTGATACCCGGCCGACGGCCAGCGTCACCGTGACCACCGCCTCCGGCCATATGTCGGCGGAACAGGCCCGCGCGCTGCGGCATCTGGTGGCGTCGGCCGTGGCCGGGATGCGGCCCGAGGATGTGCAGGTGATTGACGCGGTCGGCGGGCTGATCGGCGGGCCCGAAGATGCCGCCGCCGCCCCGGGCACCGCCGCCGCGGCCCGGGCCGAGGAAATCCGGCGCAGTGTCGAACGGCTTCTTGCCGCACGGGTCGGCGCGGGCCGGGCCGTGGTGGAGGTGGCTGTCGATCTGATCACCGAAAGCGAACAGATCAATGAGCGGAAATTCGACCCGCAGGGCCGCGTGGCCATTTCCTCGGAGACCGAAGAAAAGGCCAATCAGGCGACCGAGCCGGGCGGCGACGTGACCGTGGCCTCGAACCTGCCCGAAGGCGCGGCGGCGGGCGGCAGCGGCAAGTCGCAAAGCACCGAAACGCGCGAACGGGTGAATTATGAGGTGTCCGAGACCAGCCGCGCCCTGGTACGCGGGCCGGGCGGCATCCGGCGGCTGACGGTCGCCGTGCTGGTGGACGGGCAGATGGTCATGGCGGCAGACGGGACGCAAAGCTGGTCCCCGCGCAGCGACGAGGAGCTGGCCACTTTGCGCGATCTGGTGGCCGCCGCCGTGGGCCTTGATGAGGCGCGGGGGGATGTGCTGATGCTGAAGTCGCTGGAATTCCAGCCGGCTCCGGCCGCGGGCACGGTGGCTGAGGCCGGGTTCCTGCCCGCCTTCGGCCCGGTGGATACGATGCTGGCGATCCAGATTGCCGCGCTGGCGCTGGTGGCGCTGATCCTGGGCCTTTTCGTGCTGCGGCCGATCCTTGCCTCCTCGCGCCGGGCGCTGACCGCGGCAGAGGCGCCGCTGGCGCTGCCCCCCGCGGGAACCGATCTTCCCGCCCTGACCGGAGAGATTCAGGACGATTATCTGGTCGAGGATGTGGAGCAGGCGGCGTTCAGCGTCTCGCCGCCCGAAAGCCCCGCTGAACGGCTGCGCCGTCTGATCGGGGAACGGCAGCAGGAATCGCTGGAAATCCTGCGCGGCTGGCTGGACCCGGATGAGGAGCGGGCGTGATGGCACGGCTGCGGCTGGAAGAATTCGACCCCGGCAGTGAGGAAGACTCACCTCCCGATCCCTCGGCACAGGCGCTGACGGCGGCCGAAGAGGCGAAGCTGGCCGGATATGAGCAGGGCTATCAGGCGGGTTGGGACGATGCGGTTACCGCGCAAGGGGAAAACCAGTCGGTCCTGAAGACCGATCTGGCGCGCAACCTGCAGGCCCTGTCTTTCACCTGGCAGGAGGTGCGCGCCCATATGCTGACCGCGCTGGAGCCGCTTCTGACCGGGATGGTGGACCGTCTGCTGCCGGAAACCGCGCGAGAAACCCTTGCGCCCGTGGTGCTGGAGCAGCTGATGCCCTTGGCCGAACAGGCGCTGGACGAACCCGCTGTCCTTGTCCTGAACCCCGTCGTGCGCGCCCCGGTGGAGGCGCTTGTGCGGGAGGCGACCGGTCTGCCGCTGCGGATCGAGGAGGAGCCGACCCTTGCCGAAGGGCAGGTCTATCTGCGCCTTGGCCCAGCCGAGGCGAAGGTCGATCTGACCCGCGCGATTGCCGAAATCACCGCCGCCGTGCGCGGCTTCTTCACCCTTGCACAGGAGCGTGGGGCCGATGGATGACCTGACCGAGACCAACCCGTTCGCGCAGGTGCCGATTGAGATCACCATCTCGGTCGGCCGGGCGCGGCCTGCGGTGAAAGACCTGCTGCGCCTGTCGCGCGATGCGATCCTGCCGCTGGACCGGCGGGTGGACGACCCGGTGGAGCTGTATATCGGCGACCGGCTGATCGCGCGGGGCGAACTGACCGAGGTCGAGGGCGATCCGGCCGGGCAGCTGGCCGTGCGGGTGACCGAGGTGGCCAGCATGAAGGACGGGTTGTGAGGCTCCTTCTGCCCCTTCTCCTGCTCTTTCTGCTGGCGCTTCCGGCGGGGGCGCAGGACCTGACGCTGGATCTGGGCGGCGGCGATACTCTGGCCGGGCGCTCGGTGCAGCTTCTCCTGCTGATCACGCTGCTGTCGATCGTGCCGGGCCTTGCGGTGATGGTGACCTGCTTTCCCTTCATCGTGACCGTTCTGTCGATCCTGCGGCAGGGGATCGGTCTGCAATCGGCGCCACCCAATATGCTGATGATCACGCTGGCCTTGTTTCTGACCTGGTATGTGATGGACCCGGTCTTCACCGAGGCCTGGGTGAACGGAATCGGCCCGTTTTCCCGCAACGAACTCGACGTGACGCAGGCGCTGGCTGAGGCGGCACGCCCGTTCCGCGCTTTCATGACCGCAAGGATGGATGCCGAAACCTTTGCCACGCTGGATGCCCTACGCCCGCGCGAGCCCACCCCCATGACTGAGGCGCCGCTGTCGGTGCTGGTGCCTTCGTTCCTGCTGTCGGAAATCCAGCGCGCGTTCGAAATCGGCTTTCTGGTCTATCTGCCGTTCCTGATCATAGATCTGGTGGTTTCGGCCATCCTGATGTCCATGGGGATGATGATGGTGCCGCCCGCCGTCGTCTCCCTCCCGTTCAAGCTGGCGTTTTTCGTTGTGGCCGACGGGTGGAGCCTGCTGGCCGCCGCACTGGTGCGGAGCTATGCGACATGAGGCTTGCCTGAACCGCCCCCCTGTGGCCCACTGCCCGGAAAGGAGGCCGCGATGCCCTTCAACCAGCCCCTTGGCGGGAATGAGATGCCGCGGTTCGGCGGCCCGGTCACCTTCATGCGGCTGCCCGCGCAGGCCACGGCCGAAGGGCTGGACGTGGCTTTCGTGGGCGTGCCCATGGACATCGGCACCTCCAACCGGCCGGGCACAAGGTTGGGGCCGCGGCAGATCCGCGATGAAAGCCGGATGCTCAGGCCCTACAACATGGCCACCGGTGCCGCGCCCTTTGACCATCTGCAATGTGCCGACACCGGCGATGTGCCGATCAACACCTTCGATCTGAAGAAATCGGTGGAGATCATCGCTGCCCACCACGCCGGAATTCTGGCCGCCGGGGCGATCCCGCTGACCATGGGCGGCGACCATACGCTGACATGGCCCATCCTGCGGGCGATGCGCGACCGGCATGGTCCGGTGGCGCTGATCCATGTCGATGCCCATGCCGATATCAACGATACGATGTTCGGCGAAAAGGCCGCGCATGGCTGCCCCTTCCGCCGCGCGTGGGAGGAGGGCTGCCTGCTGAACGACCGGGTGTTCCAGATCGGGCTACGGGGCACCGGCTATGGCCCCGACGATTTCGACTGGGGCCGCGACAAGGGCTGGACGGTGGTGCAGGCCGAGGAGTGCTGGCACCGCAGCCTGACCCCGCTGATGGCGGAGATCCGCGCGAAAATCGGCAATGCGCCGGTCTACCTCAGCTTTGACATCGACAGTCTGGACCCCGCCTTTGCGCCCGGCACCGGCACGGTGGAGCCGGGCGGCCTGACGATCTGGCAGGGGCTGGAGATCGTGCGGGGCTGCGCGGGGTTGGCCCTCGTGGGCGGCGATCTGGTCGAGGTCTCGCCCCCCTATGACCCTTCGGGCAATACCGCGCTGATCGGGGCCAATCTGCTCTATGAGATGCTGTGCGTCCTGCCCGGCGTGCCGCAGCGGCGCCGGACAGGCGGTTAAAGCGCGATCGCCCTGGCGCCCGTGGCGGCGCTGGCCTCGGCCGCGTCCAGCAGGTGCTGCAGTTCCGCTCCGCGGGCGAAGGTCGGCTCGGCCACGCCCTCTCCGCGGATGGCGGCGATGAAGCGTTCATAGACGGTGGGCAGCAGGGGGCAGTCGACGGGACGCCATGTCGCGGTCAGCCGGTCGTCGCCCAGACAGGCCGACAGCTCGCTGATGGCATTTTCGAACCGCACCTCCAGCCCGCCCAAAGTGCCATAGATCCGCAGCCGCAGGTCGTTCATATGGCCGGTGGCAAAGCGGGTGGCATGGACCACCCCAAGCGCGCCGCCCGACAGCCGGACCTGCATCGTGGCACTGTCATTGGCATCCAGCACATAGTCGCCGATCCGCCCGCCGGGCGCCTTGTCGAAAGTGGCCAGCCGGGCCGAGACTTCGGTGGCCGCTTCGCCCGCGATGAAAGTTGCGAAATCAAGGATATGAATTCCCACATCGCCCAGAACGCCCTTGGACCCGTGGGCCGAGGACAGCCGCCAAAGCCACTGGCTTTCGGTCTGCCAGTCGCCCCAGGCGGGCTGGGTCAGCCAGCTTTGCAGATAGCTCGCCTCGAAATGGCGGATGGGACCCAGGGCGCCGTCGCGGACCATGGCAGCGGCCTTTTGCAGCGCGGGCACGTTGCGGTAGGTCAGGTTGACCATGTTCACCACGCCCGCCGCCGCCGCCGCCGCTTCCATCCGGGCGGCATCGCCGGCATGGGTGGCAAGCGGCTTTTCGCACAACACATGCTTGCCCGCGGCCAGAAGGGGCAGGGTGGTGGCGCAATGCACCGCGTCGGGTGTCACATTGGTGGCCGCATCGAACTGGCCCCACGCCAGCGCGTCGTCCAGCGTGGCGAAGGCATTCGGGATGCCGTGTTTCGCGCAGAATTCGGCCAGCGGCCCGGGCCGCATGTCCACGCCCGCCACCAACTCCACGCCGGGGATTTTCGCAAAGGCCTCGGCATGGCTGTTCGCCATGCCCCCGGTGCCAAGAATCAGCAGGCGGATGGTCACCGGAACCCCTCCTCGCCATGGGCGTGCAGGCTGGGGCCGCGGTGCTCAATCGGTTCCAAAGCGCTTTCAACCGGGACGTTCGGCGCGTCGGACGGATCGGCCAGCCGCGGGGCGGGATTGAAGGCCCATTCCACCGCATTGCGGATCACCCGCTGCACATTGGCGTCGTGATAGGTCGGGTAGGTTTCATGCCCCGGGCGGAAATAGAACACTTTCCCTGCGCCGCGTTTGTAGGTCACGCCGGAGCGGAACACCTCTCCTCCCTGGAACCACGAGACGAAGACGGTTTCCATCGGATCGGGGATGCCGAAGGGTTCACCATACATCTCTTCCTGTTCCAGTTCGAAGTGATCCGGCAGGCCTGCGGCGATCGGATGATTGCGCGAGGTCAACCAGAGCCGCTCCCGCTCACCCGCTTCGCGCCAGGTCAGGTTGCAGGGGGTGCCCATCAAGCGTTTGAAAGGTTTTGAGAAATGGGCTGAGTGCAGGAAGATCGCGCCCATGCCGGACCAGACGGCCTCGGTCACCCGCTCCACCACTTCGTCCCTCACCTCGCCATGAGCGCAATGGCCCCACCACAGAAGAACGTCGGTCTCCTCCAGCCGCCCGGGCGGCAGGCCGTGGTCGGGCTGGTCCAGCGTGGCGGTGGTGGCGGTGATGCCCGGCGCGCTGTTCAGCGCATCGGCAATGCACTGATGCATGCCGGCGGGATAGATGCCGCGCACCACGTCATTCGTGCGCTCATGAACGTTTTCACCCCAGACGGTGACGCGGATCTGCG
Organism: Neotabrizicola sp. VNH66; assembly: GCF_049445895.1. Taxonomy (NCBI): domain Bacteria; kingdom Pseudomonadati; phylum Pseudomonadota; class Alphaproteobacteria; order Rhodobacterales; family Paracoccaceae; genus Neotabrizicola; species Neotabrizicola sp. VNH66. The sequence continues at coordinate 55,394 of NZ_JBMSDW010000002.1, read as the reverse complement.
GCATGACGAATCCTCCTGCCCTTGCCTTCGGGCAGGTTACAGTTCTTCAAACCGCTTTGAAAGTGGCAATGTAACCGATTACATTGACGTTACATCCGTCCGGTCTTGCGCAGGCGGACATGCCAGCTCAGCGCTTCCTCCAGAATGTGCGGCGTCTGCCCGCCGAAGCTGACGGCACGGTCGAAATAATCGGCCAGACTGGCCTTCCAGTCGGGATGGGCGCAGTTTTCGATGATCCGCACCGCGCGTTCTCGGGGCGCCAGACCGCGCAGATCGGCAAGGCCCTGCTCTGTCACCAGAATATCCACGTCATGCTCGGTATGATCGACATGGCTGACCATCGGCACCACCGAGGAAATCGCCCCGTTCTTGGCGATGGATTTCGTCACGAAGACCGACAGCATGGCATTGCGCGCGAAATCGCCCGATCCGCCGATCCCGTTCATCATCTGCGTGCCCATGACATGGGTGGAGTTCACATTGCCGTAGATGTCGAATTCCAGCGCGGTGTTGATGGCGATCAGGCCAAGCCGCCGCACCACCTCGGGGTGGTTGGAAATCTCCTGCGGGCGCAGGATCAGCTTTGGCTTGAAGCGGTCGAACTGCGGCATCACCTGCGCGTTCTTCTCCGCCGACAGGGTGATGGAGGAACCGGAGGCGAAGCTGAGCTTGCCCGCCTCCATCAGGTCGAATGTCGAATCCTGCAGGACTTCGGAGTACATCCGCAGATCCTCGAACGGGCTGTCGATCAGCCCGTGCAGCACGGCGTTTGCAATCGTGCCGATCCCGGCCTGCAAGGGCGCCAGACGGCGGGTCAGACGCCCGGCGGCCACCTCGGATTCGAAAAACCGGATCAGATGGCCCGCAATGGCACGGGTGTCGTCATCGGGCGGGCTGATCGCGGCGGCGCTGTCGTGTTTTTGCGTGATCACGATGGCGGCGATCTTGTCAGGGTCCACCGGAATCCACGGCAGGCCGATGCGGCTGTCCGGCGTCACCACCGGAATGGGCATGCGGTTCGGGTAATAGGTGGGGATGAAGACATCGTGCAGGCCTTCGAACGCCAGCGGCTGGTTCAGGTTGATCTCGACGATCACCTTCTTGGCCAGAATCGCAAAAGAGGCGGAATTGCCGATGGAGGTGGTGGGGATGATCCCGCCGTCCGAGGTGATCGACGCCGCCTCGATCACCGCCACATCCACGCCGGGAATCTGGCCGCGGCGCAGCTGTTCCACGGTTTCGGACAGGTGCTGGTCGATGAACATGACCTCACCCGCGTTGATGGCGCGGCGCAGGCCGGGGTCGGACTGGAACGGCATCCGCCGTGCGGTCACATGCGCCTCGGCCAGGATCTTGTCCAGGTCATGGCCCAGGCTGGCACCGGTCATCAGGGTGATCTTCAGCGGGTCGGTCTTTGCCCGCTCGGCCAAGGCCAGCGGCACGGCCATCGCCTCGCCCGCGCGGGTAAAGCCCGACATGCCCACGACCATGCCGTCGCGGATCATCGCGGCCGCCTCAGCGGCGGACATGATCCGGTCGCGCAGGGCGGGGTGGCGGATGCGGTCTTCAAACATCGGTCTCTCCGTGCTGGGTGGGGCAGGGATAGGATGCAGAATACGGTCACGCAATCACGACTGCGCAGGGCGGCGGACAGGGCAGCCATGCGTCAGGCGCAAATCCCGCGCGGGAAATGCAAGTTTCAGGCGGTCAGCGGTGCCGCCTTGGCGCCCAGCACCCGCAGCGCATCGGCGGGGGCAATCGACAACAGAAGCCCGCGCTGCCCGGCGTTGATCCAGACCTTTGCAGCAGTGCAGGGCGCGGCCTCGATCACCACCGGCACCGGGCGCTGCGTCCCGAAGGGAGAGATGCCGCCGACATGGTAGCCGGTCAGCTTCTCGGCCTTGGGCACCGGCATCATCGCCGCCGCTTTGCCGCCAAAGGCCGCAGCTACCTTCTTCATCGACAGGCTGTCGCCCGCGGGAATGACACAGCAGGCGGGTTTGCCGTCCACCTCGACCATCAGCGTCTTCAGCATCAGCGCCGGGTCCAGCCCAAGCGCTGCCGCCGCGGCCAGCCCGATCTTTTCGGCATTCGGGTCATAGTCATAGGGATGCAGCGCAAAGGCCACCCCGGCCTTGGTCAGCATCTGCGTCCCGCGGGTCGCCGCCATCAGTCCCAGGTCTTGAAGAACTTGCCCTCGGGCGAGAGCGTGAAGATCTCGCAGCCGGTGGCGGTGACGCCGATGGAATGTTCGTATTGCGCCGAGAGCGATTTGTCGCGGGTGACGGCGGTCCAGTCATCGGCCAGCACCTTGGTCTCGGGGCGGCCAAGGTTCACCATCGGCTCTATGGTGAAGAACATGCCTTCCTCCAGCACCGGGCCTTTGCCCGCGCGGCCATAGTGCAGCACGTTCGGCGGGGCGTGGAAGACGCGGCCCAGCCCGTGGCCGCAGAAGTCGCGGACAACGGACATGCGCTGCGCCTCGACAAAGGTCTGGATGGCGTGGCCGATGTCGCCGAAGGTATTGCCCGGCTTCACCGCAGCAATCCCGCGCATCAGCGCCTCATGCGTGACTTCCATCAGGCGTTCCGCCTTGCGGGGGGCGCGGCCCGCCACATACATCCGGCTCGAGTCGCCGAACCAGCCGTCCACGATCACCGTCACGTCGATATTGGTGATGTCGCCTTCCGCCAGCACCTTCGGCCCCGGGATGCCGTGGCAGACCACATGGTTGATCGAGATGCAGGAGGCGTGCTGATAGCCCTTGTAGCCGATGGTCGCGGAGGTCAGGCCCCGGCGTTCGACTTCGGCCCGGATGAAATCGTCGATCTCCGCCGTGGTGACGCCGGGTTTGACCAGCGGACCGCAGAGGTCAAGGATTTCGGCCACCTGACGCCCGGCCTCGCGCATGCCGGCGAAATCGGCGTCCTCATAGATGCGGATGCCTTCGCGGGTGATGCGGGCGCGGGTCTCTTCCATGGGCCGGGTTCCTTTCGCCGCCCTACATAGGCGGCGAAAGGCAAAAAGGCCAGAGCCGAGGCCGCGTCATGCGGCCGGGCCGGGGTCAGAGCGCGGCCAGCAGCCCTTCGCCGCCGGAAATGTCGCACTGGCCGGGGCTTGGTTCAAGATTCAGCACCTTGACCACGCCGTCTTCGGCCAGCAGGGCATAGCGCTTGGACCTGCCGAAGAGGCCCGCGGGCGGCGCGTCGAAGGCAAGGCCGATGGCCTTGGTAAAGCTGCCGTCGGCATCGCCCAGGAAGGTGATCCCGGCGGCGGTGGCGCCGGTCGCCTCGCCCCAGGCCTTCATCACGAAGGGGTCGTTGACCGAGATGCAGATGATCTCATCCACGCCCTTGGCGGCGAATTTGTCCTTGGTGCGGATGAAGCTCGGGACATGCGCGGTCGAGCAGGTGCCGGTATAGGCGCCGGGCAGCCCGAATATCACCACTTTGCGGCCCGCCAGCTTCTCGGCCAGATCCACCGCCTCCGGGCCCTTTTCGCCCGCGCGCAGCAGTTTTGCCCCGGGCAGCTTTGCCCCCACCGTGATTTCCGTCATGTCCGTCTCCTCGCGCGTTGCGCCTGTTGCGGGTAAAGTTATAGGGTCCGCCCCGGAAGTTGCCAGAGGGGGATGCGATGCGGGTGGTGATCGTGGGCGCCGGACAGGCGGGGGCCGCGCTGGCCGCAAAGCTGCGCTCGCTGGGTCATGACGGGCAGATCACGATGATCGGCGCAGAACCCGCGCCGCCCTATCAGCGCCCGCCCCTGTCCAAGGCCTATCTGCTGGGCGACATGCCCGAAGAGCGGCTCTGGCTGCGCCCGGCGGAGTTCTGGGCGCAGAACGGCGTAGAGCTGCGTCTGGGCCAGCCGGTGACCGCCATCGACCGGGCGGCGCAGACCGTGACGGTCGGAGAGGAGGTCATTCCTTATGACCAACTGGCCCTGACCACCGGATCGGCCCCCCGCCGCCTGCCTGCGGCCATCGGCGGCGATTTGCCCGGCGTCTATACCGTGCGGACTTTGGCCGATGTGGATGCCATGCGCGCCGAGTTCCGCGACGGCGCCCGCGCCGTGGTGATCGGCGGCGGCTATATCGGGCTGGAGGCGGCGGCCGTGGCCCGCAAATTCGGGGTGGAGGTGACACTGGTCGAAGCTGCACCGCGGATTCTGGCGCGGGTGGCCGCGCCGGAAACGTCCACCTTCATCGCCGGTCTGCACCGACGCCACGGCGTGACCGTGCTGGAAGGCGCGGCGCTGGACCGGATCACCGGGACGGACCGCGCCACCGGCGTGCGGCTGGCGGACGGGCAGGAGATCGCGGCCGATTTCATTATCACCGGCATTGGCATTACACCGGGCAGCGATCTGGCCGCCGCCGCCGGGCTGGTGCTGGACAACGGCATCGCGGTGGATGACCGGGGCCGCACCTCTGACCCGGCGATCTGGTCGGCGGGGGATTGCGCCTCCTTCCCGTATCGCGGCGGGCGGATCCGGCTGGAATCGGTCGGCAATGCGATTGATCAGGCCGAGGCGGTCGCCGCCAACATGCTGGGGGCGGACAAGCCCTATACCGCCAAGCCGTGGTTCTGGTCCGATCAATATGACCTGAAGCTGCAGATCGCCGGGCTGAACACCGGCTATGACCGTGTGGTCACCCGGCCCGGCCCGCCGCCGTCCTTCTGGTATTACCGCGGGGCGGAGCTTCTGGCCATCGACGCCATGGGCGATGCGCGGGCCTATATGGTGGGCAAGCGGCTGATCGAGGCGGGCAAATCGCCCGACCCCGATCTGGTGGCCGGCGCCCCCGATCTGAAGGCCCTGCTGTGAGGATCATCGGCGGTGCGCGTCGCGGCCTGATTCTGGCCGATGTGGGCGAGGGCGATCCCGCAGCCCATCTGCGCCCCACCTCAGACCGGGTGCGCGAGGCGATCTTCAACCTGCTGATCAATGGTGGCTATGGCGATCCGGTCACCGGCGTGCGCGTGCTGGACCTGTTCGCCGGGACCGGCGCCCTGGGGCTGGAGGCGCTGAGCCGCGGTGCCGCGCGGGTGGCCTTTGTCGATGACGGCACCAAGGCGCGGGCCCTGCTGCGGACCAACATCGAAAAGATGCAGGCCATGGGCACCACCGATGTCTGGCGCCGCGATGCCACGAAGCTGGGGCCGAACCGCGGGCCGGGTTATGGCCTCGTGTTCCTTGACCCGCCCTATCACAAGGGGCTGGGCGAGGCGGCTTTGACCTCGGCCATCGAAGGCAACTGGCTGGCCCCCGGCGCGATGGTGGTCTGGGAAGATGGCACCGCGCCGGTGCCGCCCGTCGGCTTCGAGGTGCTGGACCAACGCCGCTATGGCGACACGCTCGTCACCCTCTTGCGGGGCCCGGCATGAGACCGGCAGCCGTTCTTTTCGACTGCGATGGGGTGATCGTGGACAGCGAAACGCCGACCACGCTGCTGCTGATCGAGGATCTGGCCCGTCACGGGCTGGTGCTGACGGCGGAAGAGCTGGAGAGCTCTTACATGGGCGGCACCATCGAGACGGTGGCGCAAAGGGTGCGGGCGGGCGGAACCCCGCTGCCTGCGGACTGGACCCCCCGCTTCTATGACCGGATGTATGCTGTGCTGGAGGCTGGTGTGCCGCTGATCCCCGGCATCCTGACGGTTTTCGACGCGCTGGATGCTGCGGGGATTCCCTATGCCGTGGGCTCAAACGGCACGCCGCACAAAATGCAGATCACGCTGGGGCAGCACGGGCTGACCGGGCGGTTCCGGGCCACGCTGTCCGGGCAGGCGATCGGGCGCCCGAAACCCGCACCGGACCTGTATCTTGCCGCCGCAGCCGCCTGCGGGGCAGACCCGGCCCGGTGTGTGGTGATCGAGGACAGCCCCTCGGGCGCCAGGGCGGCACTGGAGGCGGGAATCCGTTGCCTTGGCTATGCGGGACATGGGCCGCAGGCCCCCGCGGCGCGGGGGTTGGCTGCCCTTGGCGTGCCGCTGTTCGATGATATGGCGGCGCTGCCGGGGCTTTTGTCGCTCTGACCCTCCTCCCATGCCTGCGCCCTGTCGTCGGTGCGCCGCGATCCGCGGTCGGGGCCTGACGAGAAGCCCGGCCATGACGCCGCGTTCCGGATGACTTGACGCGCGCGTCACGGCATCTTCCCTGCCGGAGGACCCGCCATGACCCATTTCAGCCATCTTCTGCAGCCGATCACCCTGTCCGGCGTGACGCTGCGCAACCGCAGCCTGATGGGCTCCATGCACACCGGGCTGGAGGAAACCGGCGACTGGGGCCGGGTGGCCGCCTTCTACGCGGCGCGCGCGCGGGGGGGCGCGGGGCTGATCGTGACGGGCGGCATGGCGCCCAACCGGGAAGGCGGGGTGTTCCCCGGGGCGGCGGGGCTGTTTTCCGACAAGGACATTGCCAACCACCGCCGCGTGACCGATGCGGTCCATGCGGAAGGCGGCCATATCGCGATGCAGATCCTGCATGCGGGCCGCTATGCCTATTCGCCCGAATGCGTGGCGCCTTCCGCCATCAAATCCCCGATCTCTCCCTTCCCGCCGCGAGAGCTGGATGAGGAAGGGATCGAAAAGCAGATCTCGGACATCGCCACCGCCGCCGCCCGCGCTGTCGAGGCGGGCTATGACGGGGTCGAGGTGATGGGGTCCGAAGGGTATTTCCTGAACCAGTTCCTGGTGACCCACACCAACCGCCGCACCGACCGTTGGGGCGGTCCCTACGAAAACCGCATGCGCCTGCCGGTCGAGGTGGTGCGCCGGGTGCGGGCCGCGCTTGGCCCGGACAAGGTGCTGGTCTACCGCATCTCGCTGATCGACCTCGTTCCCGGTGGTTCAACCTGGGATGAGATCATCACGCTGGCCCGCGCGATTGAAGCTGCGGGCGCCAGCGTCCTGAACACCGGCATCGGCTGGCACGAGGCGCGGGTGCCGACCATCGCCACCTTGGTCCCGCGGGCGGCCTTTGCGCATCTGACCGGGCGGCTGCGGCCCGAGGTGAGGATTCCCGTCATCACCTCGAACCGGATCAACACCCCCGCGGTGGCCGAGGATCTGCTGGCCCAAGGCATGGCGGATATGGTGTCCATGGCGCGGCCCTGGCTGGCGGATGCCGATTTCATGGTGAAGGCGGCGGCGGGTCGCGCGGCGGAAATCGCGCCCTGCATCGCCTGCAATCAGGCCTGTCTGGACCATACCTTCTCGGGCAAGCTGACCTCCTGCCTTGTGAACCCGCGCGCCTGTCATGAGACGGAGCTGGTGCTGGCGCCCGCCGCCACGCCCAAACGCATCGCCGTGGTGGGCGCGGGGCCTGCGGGCATGACCGCGGCCATCACCGCGGCAGGGCGCGGCCACAACGTCGCGCTGTTCGACCGAGCGACCGAAGTGGGCGGCCAGCTGAACCTGGCCAAGCAGGTGCCGGGGAAAGAGGAGTTCCACGGCCTTGTGGACTGGTTCCGTGCCGCGCTGGACCGGGCGGGCGTCACAGTCCATCTGGGGCAGGAGGCTACGGCAGAGGCCCTGCGCGGCTATGATGAGGTGATCGTGGCCACCGGCGTTCTGCCCCGCGATCCGGGCATCCCGGCGGAACCGGGCGCGCATGTCCTGTCCTATACGGATGTGCTGCGCGGCGGGCCGGTCGGGGCGCGGGTCGCCGTGGTGGGGGCGGGCGGCATCGGCTTTGACGTGGCCGAATATCTGACCGAGGCGGGCGAAAGCCCCACCGTGCACCCCGAAGACTGGCGCCGGGAATGGGGTGTCTCGGCCCCGTGGCAGGATCGCGGCGGCCTGACCGAACCGCAGCCGGATCCGCCCGCCCGGCAGGTCTGGCTGTTGCAGCGCAAGCCCGAAAAGCCCGGCCGCAAGCTGGGCAAGACCACCGGCTGGATCCACCGCGCCACCTTGCAGGCGAAACGGGTGCGGATGATGGGAGGCATGACCTACGAAAAGGCCGGGCCAGAGGGGCTTACCGTCCGCAACGGGGAAACAGTCGAGACGCTGCCGGTTGACACAATCGTCCTGTGCGCGGGGCAGGAGCCGGACCGGCGCCTGTCGGATCGTCTGACCGCGGCCGGGATCGCGCATCACCTGATCGGCGGGGCCGATGTGGCGGCGGAACTGGATGCCAAACGCGCGATAGATCAGGCGATGCGGCTGGCGGCGCGATTGTAACCCGCGCCGCGGAAAGGTCATCGGCCGGGGCACCAGCCTTGGGGAAGTCTGATCGGTGCCCCGGCGCGGCCCGCGCGGCGTGTCAGCCGCCCTCGGCGGGTTTCAGAACACCATTGGTCACAGCCACCTGAAACTCGGTGGCGTCGATCACGCCGTCGGTGTTGGTGTCCACCGCGGCAAAACCCTCGGCCGTCAGGTCGGGCCACAGGCTCTGCATCTCGGCCAGCGACCAGTCGCCGCTGGCATCGCTGTCTTCCGGCAGGACGGTCATTTCCGCCGGGCTCGTTTCGGCCAATGCGGCCCCGGCCAGCATCAGGCCAAGGGGCAGGGTCCAGAATGCCATGCGTTTCATCGGATCTCTCCTTTGTCTTCGTCAGGGTCCCTGCGGGGAATTTCCCGTCGCGGGGCGGGGCCATGGTTGCTGCGGCCCGGTGGCTGATCTGGTCCCGCCACGGCCCGCTGTCCAGTGTGCGGCCCGGTCGGCGGGCATCCCCCGCCGGTCCGGCCTCCCGCGGCGGGGCTTTTCTGCCCAAGTCCGCCGCCCGTCTGCCACCCCCCGGAAACAGGCGGAGCCTTGCCGGGGATTTTGCCGCAATTCGTTTCCATGCCATCAACGATCCCCGCTATTTCCCCGGATCGGACGCCCCCGCGCCGCGATCCTGCCCGATTTCGGCGGCAAGAAAGGTCCTGAACAGCCAATTGCCTGCCTTTGGGGACACCGATGGACCGTCTGACAGAAATGGAAGCCTTCGCCACCGTCGTCGATCAGGGCGGATTCACGGATGCGGCCAAGAAGATGGGAATTTCCAAATCCGCCGTGTCCAAGCATGTCTCGGCGCTGGAGGCGCGACTTGGGGCGCGGCTTCTGAACCGCACCACGCGCCGGGTGTCGCCCACGGAAATCGGCCTTGCCTACTACGACCGCGCCCGCCGGGTGCTGAATGACGCAGGCGAGGCGGATGCGCTGGTGACCAGCATGCAATCCGCGCCCTCGGGTCTTCTGCGGATCAGCGTGGCCACCGATTTCGGGGTGAACCTGCTGTCGCCCATTCTGGGGGATTTCCTGCTGGAATATCCCGACATCACCGTGAACATGGTGCTGAACAACCGCTATGTGGAGCTGATCTCGGAAGGGTTCGACATGGCCATCCGGGTGGGAGAGCTGGAGGACAGCTCGCTCCGCGCCCGCAAGCTGACCGAGACGACCAAGCGGATGATCGCCGCGCCCGGCTATTTCCAGAAATTCGGCCGCCCGCTGAAGATCGACGATCTGAACGACCACAAGCTTCTGCACTATTCCAATCAGGCCAATGGCAACGTCTGGAAGATCACCGCGCCCTCGGGCGAAAAGCGGCAGGTCCGGTCCAACGGCTGGCTGACGGTGAATGACGGGCAAAGCCTGCTGAACGCCGCCACTGCGGGGCTGGGCATCGCCTATCTGCCCTCGTTCCTTTACGCCGATGCGCTGAAGAAGGGAGAGGTCGAAGAGGCCATCCCCGGACTGCCGGTCGAAATTCTGGGCATCTATGCCGTCTATCCGCCGGGCCGGTTCACCCAGCCCAAGGTGCGCGCCTTCATCGACTTTCTGGCCCGCCGCTTCATCGACAAGGGGCCCGACAACTGGTGATCCGCGTCTGATCTTTTCCCGCGCCCGGTCCCGCCGTCCGGTGCGCCACCTCAGGTCGGGGCCGGAATGGCCTCGACCCTTCTGTTTTTGCGACGGCCCTCTTCAGTGGCATTGGTGTCGCGGGGCGCCATCGGGCCGACGCCCTGGGCCTGCACCTGCCGCCCGTTCACGCCAAAGCGCGACATGAGAACGCCGCGCACCGCCTGCGCCCGCTTTTCCGACAGGGCCACGTTGGATGTCACCCCGCCCGAGGCGTCGGTATGTCCCACCAGCAGGACCATGCGGTCCGGATCGGCCTTCAGCCACGCGGCCAGCGCGGTCAGAGAGGCATAGTCGCCCTCTGCCAGCGCGGCAGAGCCCGAGGCGAAAAGCAGATCGTCCAGAACCACGCCATAACCCTGATCCAGTCGGGCAGCCAGATCGCCGGTGTCCGCGGGGGCAGGGGCGGTGACAGGAGAGGGCAATGGCAGGGGCACCGCCGGTTCGGTTGCAGCGATGGGCTCCGGCGGTGCATCCGGGCCGACACTGATCATCTGCACGAAGACCGAACTGGCCGAGCGGCTGATCAGCAGGCTGGCCGCCCGGTCGCCCTTGCGGGCTGACAGAAAGCGGAAATCACCCAGATCGACATGCATGGCGGGTTCGGGCAGCACCTCTGTGGCAAAGCGGAAGTCGAAGCCGCCGCAGACCCGCGTCTCACAATCGAGCAGGATGTCGAACCCCTGCGCCTGCAGCTGTTCGCGCAGCGGCGCCAGCACCGACAATAACGTCAGGTCGCCCGCCTCCAGCCGCCAGGCGCGGCGCTGCACCATGCCCTCGATCCGCTCCACCGGCAGGGTGCCGTTCTTCCAGCCGCCGACCGGCAGGTCATAACTGTCGAATTCGGCCGTGATGACAATTGAGTCCCGCGGCGCTGCGGGCAGTGTCAGATCCTGCGCTGCGGCGGGGCGGGGGACGCCCGGCAGAAGCGCTGCCAGCAGGGCAAAAGGGCAAAGGCGGGCTGTCACGCCGGTCTCCTGTCGATCCCGCATCGCGGCCTAAAGCGGCGGGCCTCAGGGTGCGCGGTAATGATATTGCCCCGCAAGCACCATCCCCGCCCGTTCATACAGCGCGCGGGCGGCGGTATTCCGCTCTGTCACCACCAGCGAAAGCCGGGTGGCGCCTTGTTCCGCGGCCCAGTTCGCCGCGGCGCGAAGGATATGGCCGCCGGTGCCCTGCCGCCGGGCCGCCGGCCGCACCTCCAGCGCATGGAGCATGGCCTCTTCCCCATGGCAGGCCACGAAAGCCGCACCTGCGGGGCGGTCCGCCATACGGCCAAGGATGACGGTTTTCTGCCCGGCCACCCGCTCCATCACGGCGCGACGGGCGGGGCCGATGCCGCCTTCGTCCCAGACCTCGCAGGCGGTGGCGAGGGGCGGCCAATGCGGAAAGGCCGTCAGGAACGGCAGATCGCCGGTCATCGCGACCACCGGCGCGGCATAGGCCACCACCGGATCGACCACCCGCCAGCCGCGGGCCTCCAGTGCGGCATCCAGCGCCTGATCCCCTTCACGCAGGCAGAACAAAGGATCGGCCATCCCGGCAATCGCCGCGTCCAGATCGGCGGCGGTCCAGTCATCCTCGACCGTGGCTGCGGACACGCGCTTGCCGCCCCCGGCCCCGTCGCGCAGCAGAAACGGCCCCGCGGGCCAGGCCGCCGCGGGGGGCCAGGTCGCCTCCATCACCTCTGACAGCAGATCGGGCGTCATCCGAACAGCCGCGTCAGCCGGACCATCGCCTCGTTCAGGCGGGCCGGATCGGTGCCGCGGATCACCAGATTGGTGCCATAGGCGCCGTTCAGGGTGAAGGGATAGGACCCCATCGACAGATCCGGAAATTCCGCCGCCAGCGCGCCGAAATCGGCGGCAATCTCGCCCTCGCCCCGCAGGACGCGCAGGGATTGCGACATAAGGGGTGCGCCCCCGGTCAGCAGTGGCAGAACCGAGGCGACCATCGCTTCGAAAATGGTGGGCACGCCCGCCATGACATGGACATTGCCAAGGATGAACCCCGGCGCGACCGAGATCGGGTTGTCGATCAGTGTGGCACCATCCGGGATGCGGGCCATGCGCTGGCGCGCCTCGTTGAAGGGGACGCCCTGCCGGTCATAATGGGCCTGCAAAAGCGCCATGGCATCGGCGCGCTTGGTGATCGGCGTCTCCAGTGCGGCGGCCACGGCATCGGCGGTGATGTCATCATGCGTCGGGCCGATCCCGCCCGAGGTGAAGACGTGATCCACCGCAGTCGACAGCGCGCGGACCGCGGTCACGATCTGGTCATGCGTGTCGCCGACCACCCGCGCCTCGACCAGATCAATCCCGGCGCGGGTCAGTTCGCCCGCCAGAAAATGCAGGTTGGAATCCCGGGTGCGCCCCGACAGGATTTCATCCCCGATGACCAGCATGGCCGCAGTGGGGTTTGCCATCGTCGTCTCCCGTTTCCGTGCTGTGCCCGGTATAGCGGCGGCCAGCGGCCCGTGCCAGCCTCAGCCGCCCTTGATCTGGCACAGGCACAGGATTTCCGCGCCATGGTCGGTCTGCACCTCAACCCCCGGGGCGAAACCGTCCATCTTCGCGGCAAGATCGGTGTCCAGCGCCGTCAGCCCGCCCGCGGAATGGGTGGAGAGCGTGACATCCACCACGTTGTAGGTGTTCTTCCATTCCGGGTGGTGGTTCATCTTCTCGGCCGCCAGCGCTGCGCGGGACATGAAGGCCCAGGCTTCCGAGAAATTGCGGAATTTCCAGATCTTGCGGATGGCATCGCGGTCCGGCACCGCCTGCCATCCGGTGTCGCCCAGGGCGGGCAGGCGGTCTTTGCGTTCCTCAGCAGTCAGAAGCGCGGCCATCTCAGCGTGCCCCCGCCAGCGCATCGTCCAGCGCATTGGCCGATTGTGCGGCGGGCCGGTCCTGCAGGCGCGCGGCATAGGCGCGGAAGGCGGGCTCGGCCGGAAGGGTACCGAACTGCAGGCCCCAGCCGACATGGCCGCCGATATAGACATCCGCGGCGGTGAACCGGCCATCGGCCACGTAATCATGCGTCTCCAGATGGCCCGCCAGTGTGCGGACCACCCGGTCCAGATTGCCATAACCCAGCCGCCCCTCATCGCGGCGCTGCGGCGGCTTCCAGCCGAAGGAATTGTTCACCACCGCCGCCTCCAGCGGGCCCGCGGCAAAGAACATCCAGCGGTAGAAGGCGGCGCGGTCTTCGGCCATCAGGCCCTTTTCGGGGAAAGCTTCGGCCAGATAGGTGCAGATTGCGGCCACTTCGGTGACCACCCGGCCGTCATGCACCACCGTGGGTACCTTGCCCATCGGGTTCAGCGCCAGATATTCGGGCGTATTCATGTCCGGGCCATAGTTCAGGGCGACCGTCTCATAGGGTTCGCCCAGTTCCTCCAGCATCCAGCGGACCATGCGGCCCCGGCTCATCGGATTGGTGTAGAAGGTCAGCATGGCAGTCTCTCCCCTTACTCCTGATCGCCGCCGCGACGGAACGGGCCGTAGGCGGTCAGCACTTCGATTTCCTCGTCCACGGCGCGGCGTTCTGCCTGCAGGTAGCGGTCCACCGCCGCGCGAAAGCCGGGGTCCGCGATCCAGTGCAGCGAATGTGTCTCGGCCGGAAGATACCCGCGGGCCAGCTTGTGTTCCCCCTGCGCCCCCGCCTCCACTCGGGTCAGGCCATGGGCCAAAGCCCAGTCGATGGCCTGATAGTAGCAGAGTTCGAAATGCAGACAGGGGTAATCCGCGATGCAGCCCCAGTAGCGTCCATAGAGCGTGTCGCGCCCGATGAAGTTCAACGCGCCCGCGACCGGGCGGTTTCCATCGAAGGCCAGAATCAGCAGGATGTCATCGCGCATCGTGGCGTGGAAGGCGTCGAAGGCTTTACGCGTCAGGTAGGGCCTGCCCCATTTGCGGCTGCCGGTGTCCTGATAGAAGGTCCAGAACGCCCGCCAATGGTCGGGCGTGATCGCATCTCCGGTCAGCGCACGGATCGTCAGGCCATGGGCGCGGGCCGTCTCGCGTTCCTTGCGGATCATCTTGCGCTTGCGGCTGGAGAGATCGGCGAGGAAATCGCCGAAATCGCCGTAGCCGCGGCTTTCCCAGTGAAATTGCTGGGTCACGCGGTGCAGCGTGCCCAGGTGCCCCGCCAGATCGGCCGCCTCTTCCGCGGTGCAGAAGGTGATATGCAGCGAGGAGAGAGCGTTGCCCTGCGTCAGCCCGATGGCCCCCTCCATCAGCGGGCGGCGAAACTGGTCCGGCCCCAGAAAGCGGCGGCCGGTGGCGGGGGTGAAGGGCACCGCGGCCTGCAGCTTCGGATAGTAGCGACCGCCCGCATTCTCGAAGGCCTCGGCCCAGCCATGGTCGAAGATATATTCGCCCTGACTGTGGCTTTTGACATAAAGCGGCATCGCCGCCACCACCTGCCCGTCCTGCTGCAGAACCAGCGGTTTCGGCAACCAGCCGGTGCCCTTGCCGGTGGAGCCGGATGCTTCCAGCGCCAGAAGGAAGCGATGTGTCGTGAAGGGATCGACGGGACGGCCCGCCGCCTGTTCCGGTGCTGCCAGCGCGTCCCAATCGGCGGCAGGGATTTCGGTCAGGCTGTCCAGAAGGGCCAGATCGGGCATCGTCGCTCCGGGTGGCGGGCCGACCGGGGGCTTTGCGCCCCCGGACCTCCGCAGGGTATTTGGGACAAGATGAAGATGCGGTGGCTTTGCGGCGCGTCAAGCGGGCAGGGGCGAGAGATAGCCTTCGAAGGTCACATTCGCGGCAACCTTGCGCGCCTCGGCCTCGGCGGTGGCGGAGCGGATGGTCCAGCACAGGACAGCGGCGCCCTGCGCCTTCAGTGCGGCCACACGGGGGCGGGACAGATCGGCGGCCTCATGGCTGATGAAGCTGCTGTCTGTCCGGTCATAATCCGGGATGCCGCGCAGGCGGGCGCAGGTCTCGGCGGGCAGCGGCGCCCAGTCCTCGGGACCATAAGCCGAAGTCGTCAGACCGCGGGCAAGGCCGGGGGCCAGCCGCGCCATATGGGCGATGCTGTGCGGGTTGAAGGACATCACCGCCACCTCGCCACCGTAGGCCGACAGCAGCCGCGCCGCCTCAGCCTCCAGCCTGCCGTCGGAGTCGGACATGGTCAGCGTCTGATCCTTCAGTTCCACCAGCAGCGGCACCCGCCCGGCGACCAGCGCCAGCACCGCCTCCAGCGTGGGAATCGTGTCCGCCCCGCCCCGCAAGGGGATCCGGCCCAGCTGGGCGGCCGTGCGGCTGTTCAGCGGGCCTTTTTCCGGGGTCAGCCGGTCCAGCTCTTCATCATGGAAGACCATGGCCTGCCCGTCTGCGGACAGTTGCAGGTCGATCTCGATGGCATAGCCGCGGTCGATGGCGGCGCGGATCGCAGCAGGCGAATTCTCGATCCGCCCGGCGGCCCGGTCATGCAGGGCGCGATGCGCCACGGGCAGGCGCAGCAGGCCGGGCGGCAGCGCAACGCGGGCCATCAGCGGATCTCGAAGATGCCTTCGATCTCGACCGCGACGCCGAAGGGCAGCGAGGCGGCAGAGACGGCGGAGCGTGCATGGCGCCCGGCCTCGCCCAGAGCGGCCACCATGAAATCCGAGGCGCCGTTGATGACCTTGGGCTGATCGGTGAAATCGGGGGTGGAGTTCACGAAGCCCACCAGTTTCACCGTGCGGACCAGACGGCTGAGATCGCCCCCGCAGGCCCGCCGCACCTGCGACAGCAGTGAGATGGCGCAGCGCTGTGCGGCCGCGGCCCCCTGTTCCACCGAAAGATCGGCGCCAAGCTTGCCCGTGATCAGCCCGGCTTCGTTCTGGCTGATCTGGCCCGAGACATGGACGAGGTTCCCGGTGATGACGAAGGGCACGTAATTTGCGGCGGGCGCAGGCGCGTCGGGCAGGGTGACGCCAAGTTCGGCGAGGCGGGCTTCGATGGTCATGGTCTTCTCCGCGGTTTGCGGGCGGAGCCTAGCCGCCCCGGCCCGCCGCGCCAAGGGTCTGCTTGAACCCAGCCTCCGGCGTTCTCTGGCAGCGGAAACGCCTTGCCCGGCTGCGGGATGTGCCTTGCGACTTGCCTTGTGATGTCCGGCGCGGTGCGCGCGTGAAATTTTGCGCGTGAAATTGCCGTTCCGGTTGCGATGCTGCCTCATCCTTGGCCGTTCCCCGCCGTTTGGCCTCTGCCGCTGCGAAAGGCGGTTGTCTTGTGGGGGGGCAAGCCGTAAGGCTGACCCGACCCGAGCCTGCGCAACCCGGGCCTGTCCTGCAGATTGAGCCGATGAAACTGTATTTTACCTTGCCGAATCCCCTTCGCGGGACTGGTGCGGCGGCGCTGCTGTTGTCCGGTCTTCTGGCCGGCTGTGCGGCCACCCCTTCCGATCAGGGCATCCATGATCCGCTGGAGCCGCTGAACCGCGCGACGCACGGGCTGAACAAGGGGCTGGACACGGTTGCCGTGCGTCCGGCGTCCAAGGTCTATGGCACGGTGGTTCCCGATCCGCTGCGGCGCGGGGTGAACAATGTGGCCGATACGCTGGAACTGCCGGGGGTGATCGCCAATGACATCCTGCAGCTGAAGCTGGAACAGGCGGTGACCAACACGCTGCGTCTGGGGCTGAACCTGACCTTCGGTCTGGGCGGGCTGAACGATTTCGCCACGGCGGCGGGCATGCCCAAGACAGACAATGATTTCGGCACCACACTGGCGGTATGGGGCGTGGGCGAGGGTCCCTATGTGGAACTGCCGGGCTTCGGCCCCTCGACCGCGCGCGATGCTGTTGGCACGGCGGTGGACATCGCCTTCAACCCGCTGGGCAATGTCTTTACCGGCAATGATGCCGCAGCTGTGACCGCGGCAGCGGTGCTTTCCAAGCTGGATGATCGTTTCCGCTATTCCGGCACGATCGACTCGATCCTATATGAAAGTGCGGACAGCTACGCGCAGGCGCGGCTTCTCTATCTCCAGAACCGCCGGTTCGAATTGGGGAAAGAGGCGCCCGCGGGCGAAGATGACGGATTTATCGACCCTTACGAGGATCTTTATGGCCAGTAACACCATGGTTTCCCGCCGCCTGTTCGTCGGAACCGGCCTTGCTGCCGCGGCGGCCTTTGGCGCGCTGCCGGTCTGGGCGCTGAACACCGATCAGGCCAGGGCGCTGATCGGCCGGGCGGTGGATGACATCAACGGCATCATCAACTCGGGCAAGTCCGAGGCACAGATGTATCCGGCGTTCGAAAAGCTGTTCGTGCAATATGCCGATGTGCCCACCATTGCCATCTCGGCGCTTGGCACGGCGGCGCGCGGCGCATCGGATGCGCAGAAGGCAGCCTTCACCAAGGCGTTCCAAGGCTACATCAGCCGCAAATACGGCCGCCGTTTCCGCGAGTTCATCGGCGGCAAGATCGAGGTGACCGACGCCCGCCCGGTGAAAAGCTACTTCGAGGTGATCTCGACCGCCTATCTGAGGGGGGAAAGCCCGTTCGAAGTGCGCTGGCATGTGTCGGACCGGGCCGGGAAGAACCTGTTCTTCAACATCATCATCGAAGGCGTGAACATGCTGGCCAGCGAGCGGACCGAGATCGGCGCCATGCTGGACAAGCGCAAGGGCGATATCGACCGGCTGATCGCCGACATGCAGTCGATGTAACCGCAGCGGAACCCGCACATCAGAAAGGCCCGCAGGGAAACCTGCGGGCCTTCTGCTTTCGGGGCGCCCATGGGAGGAGGGAGAAGCGCCGCCGGGAGAAACTTTGGGAGAGGTTTCCGGGCGGATCCCACGGGGACCCGCCCGAACCGCTTAGTAGTGGTAGGCGCTTTCGCCGTGCGAGGTGATGTCCAGGCCTTCACGCTCGGCATCGGCGGCGACGCGCAGACCACCGGTCAGGGCACCCACCACCTTGAAGAGGATGAACGACACGACAGCGCAGTAGATGATCGTGATGCCGATCGCCGAGACCTGATAGAACAGCTGCTCGCCCATGCCGCGGCCTTCGGGGAAGCCCTGACCGCCCAGAGCCGGAGCCGCGAAGATGCCCGCGCCGACCGCACCGATGATCCCGCCGATGCCGTGGATGCCGAACACGTCCAGGCTGTCGTCATAGCCCAGCTTGTTCTTCACGACAGCGACGAAGTAGTAGGCGCCCAGCGAGGCAAGTGCGCCCAGCAGGATCGCACCGACCGGACCCACGGCACCAGCGGCCGGGGTGATGGCCACAAGACCCGCGATCATGCCCGAAGCGCCACCCAGCATCGAGGCTTTGCCGCGCGCCATGACTTCGATGATGACCCAGCCCAGGATGCCGCCCGCCGTCGCGGTGAAGGTGTTCAGCATGGCCAGACCCGCCAGCGTACCGGCCGACAGCGCCGAACCCGCATTGAAGCCGAACCAACCGACGAACAGGATACCGGCACCGACCAGCGTCAGCGTCAGCGAGTGCGGCGCCATGTTGTCCTTGCCGTAGCCCACGCGCTTGCCCACGCAGATCGCGCCGACAAGGGCCGCGATACCCGCGTTGATGTGCACCACGGTGCCGCCGGCGAAGTCGAACACGCCCCAGCCGAAGAACAGCCCGTTCGCATCCCAGGCCATGTGCGCCACCGGGAAGTAGACGATCGAGACCCAGAGGAAGACGAACAGCAGCACAGCCTTGAACTTGATGCGCTCGGCGAAGCCGCCGATGATCAGGGCCGAGGTGATGCAGGCAAAGGTCATCTGGAAGGCGATGAAGACATATTCCGGGATGGTGCCGGACAGGCTGTCAGGCGTGACACCGGCCAGGAAGACCTTGGCGAAGCCGCCGAAATAGGGGCCCTCTCCGCCGCCGAAGGCGAAGGAATAGCCGTAAAGCACGTAGATCACGATGCAGAGCGCGGTGATCGCGGTGGTCTGCATCAGGATCGACAGCATGTTCTTGGTGCGGACAAGACCGCCGTAGAACAGGGCGACGCCCGGCAGGATCATGAAGAGCACCAGCACGGTGGACACGAGCATCCAGGCGGTATCGCCGGTGTCGACGGTCGGAACGGCCTCGACCACTTCTTCGACCGCCGCCGCCGCGGTATCCGCCGCCTCCTGCGCCCAGGCGGGCAGGCTGGCTGCAAGCGACGCGCCAAGCGTCGTCAGGCCAGCGAATTTGGTAAACTTGTTCATTTTCAGGATTTCCCCTTCCCTGGGTCGCTTGTCAGAGGGCGTCGTCGCCGATTTCGCCGGTGCGGACGCGCACCGCCTGTTCCACGTCGAGCACGAAGATCTTGCCGTCGCCGATCTTGTCGGTCTTGGCGGTCTTGGCGATGGTCTCGACGACCTGGTCCGCCAGGGCATCGGGGACCACGATTTCCAGCCGCACCTTCGGCACGAAGTTCACGGCATATTCGGCGCCGCGATAGATTTCGGTGTGGCCCGACTGGCTGCCGAACCCCTTGATCTCGGTCACCATCATCCCGCGCACGCCGATCGTGGTCAGCGCCTCGCGGACTTCGTCAAGCTTGAACGGCTTGAGTGCTGCAATGATGAGTTTCACATCCATCCCCTTTTTTCTGGCAGGAACCCGGGGAGCGGGCCCTTGGCGTGAGCAGGCAGAATTTCGCCGGTGCAGCACAAGAAAACGGCGCTGAAGAGAGCGGTTCAGCCGGGTTTTTGTGCGAATGATGGGCGAGTCACGTGGGAGTGGCCTAAAAAGCGGGCAAATGTGAAAGCCGAATCGAAGGCGCTTGCCCTTCGCATCCGCAACATTTCAGGCTATGGTCCGGGACCAGAAACAGGCGCGCAGCGTGGCGGACCCCGCCCCGCAGGCAAAGCCGGACGCGAAGCAGGCAGGCGGCATGGCAACAGGGAATGGGGGGCGCGGCCCCCTTGTGGCAGATAAAAGGTATGCCCGGGGGCAAGCGCCCGCGGCCAAGAAGCCTGCAGCCGCGAAGAAACCGGCCCGCAGCCCGCGCCCGCCCCGGCGGCACGGGTTCATCGTCGGCTTCTTCCTGTTCGTCTGGCGGATGATCTGGGCGGTTCTGTGGCGCGTGACCGCCGTGGCCGCGATTCTCTTCGGCTGCGTGGTCTTCTACTTCTATGCACAGCTGCCCGATCTTTCGACGCTGCTCGATGGTCGCGCCCGCGGCTCGGTCACGCTTCTGGACCGCGAGGGGAAGGTCTTTGCCTGGCGCGGCGAAACCTTCGGCGGCCAGATCACCGCCGAGACGGTCAGCCCCTATCTGCATGATGCCGTGGTCGCCACCGAGGACAAACGGTTCTACTGGCATTTCGGGGTCAGCCCGCGGGGCATCGCCAGCGCCATTGCCATCAACCTGCGCGAGGGCCGCGGCGCCTTTCAGGGCAACGGCGGGTCCACCATCACCCAGCAGGTGGCCAAGCTGCTGTGCCTTGGCGTGGCCTATGATGCCGCAGTCTGGAAGACCGAAGCCGATTATGAGCGGGACTGCCGCGCGGGCAGCGTCTGGCGCAAGGTCAAGGAAGTGCCCTACGCGGTTGCGATGGAGATGAAATACTCCAAGGAAGAGATCCTGACGATCTACCTGAACCGCGCCTATCTGGGCGCCGGGGCGCGCGGGTTCGAAGCCGCCTCGCAACGCTATTTCGGCAAGTCCGCGGCCAATGTCTCCCCGGCCGAGGCGGCGATGCTGGCGGGTCTTCTGCAGGCCCCTTCCGCACTGGCCCCCACGGGCAATCTGGAACGCTCGCAGAACCGCGCCAATGTGGTCGTGGGGCTGATGGAGGAGCAGGGCTACCTGACCAAGGCCGAAGCCGACGAGGCCCGCGCCAACCCCGCCCGCCCGACCGAGGCGGCGCGGCAGAAATCCGGCGGCTTCTTTGCCGATTGGGTGATGGAGACGACGCCCGATTATCTGGCGCGCGACACCACCGAGGATGTCATCATCGAGACGACGCTGGATCAGAAGATCCAGAAACAGGCCGAAGACGCGCTGGCCTGGGTGTTCGAGAACAAGGTGAAGGCCGGGTCCAAGGCGCAGGCCGCCATCGTGGTGATGAGCGCGGACGGCGCCGTGCGCGGCATGGTGGGCGGACGCGATATTCCGCAGGCGGGCGATTTCAACCGTGCGACACAGGCGCTGCGGCAGACCGGATCGGCGTTCAAGCCGTTCATCTATGCGGTGGCGATGGATCTGGGCTATTCGCCGCTGGATTACGTCGACGACAGCCCCTACACGATCTATGTGCCGGGCTCGGGCAACTACACACCCAAGAATTATGACGGCAAGTTCAAGGGCATGGTCACGCTGACCCAGGCCCTGGCCGAAAGCCGCAACATCCCGGCGGTGAAGATTCAGGAACTGGTCGGCCGGGATCTGGTGAAGAAGGTCGCCACCGATTTCGGCGTGGCGCAAAATCTGGCCGACGGCCCGGCGCTGGCTCTGGGTGCCAGCGAATCGACGTTGATCGAGATGACGGGCGCCTATGCGGGCATCCTGAACGGCGGCTCCTCGGTCACGCCCTACGGCTTGGTGGCGCTGAAGCTGCAGGGCGAGAACGATCCGCTGTTCGGGCAGGGCGGCGGCATCGGCGAGCGGGTGATCAGCGAAACCGCGGCCCATGCGCTGATCTACATGATGACGCAGGTGATCGAACAGGGCACCGGCACCCGTGCGCGGCTGAACGGGCGCGAGGCGGCGGGCAAGACCGGCACCACGAACTCGGCCCGGGATGCATGGTTCGTGGGCTTCACGGCGGATTATGTCGTGGGCGTCTGGCTGGGCTATGACGACAACACCCCGCTTCAGGGCGTGACGGGCGGTGGCCTGCCGGCCGAGATCTGGCACGAGGTCATGACGCGGATCAACGAAGGCGTTCCGCCGAAGGAACTGCCGAAGGAGATCCCGCAAAGTGCCTTCACCGGCGCGGGGCCGGGCGACAATGTGCCGGTGCAGCCCGAGGATGTGCCCTATTTCGACGATCCGAATGCGCCGGTCTATGACGGCGGGGCCACCGACTACCCGCCCGCGGGCACCAAGCTTGGTCCGGTGGAAAGCGATGATCTGGCAGAGCAGATCCTGAACGAGCTTCTGGGGAACTGAGCCGGCTAATCAGGCGGAGCCGCCGCCCCGTTCCGGGGCCGCGGCACTGCTTTTTCTCGCCTCTGGCGCAAGCGCCAACCGGCTCGGCGTGCCTCCGGCGGGGATATTGGTCCCCAGTATGAAAGCACAAAGTATTTCATACTGGTCCAAATATCCCGGGGGTGCGGGGGCAGCGCCCCCGCCGCGGGTGAGGCTCAGAGAACCGCGGCGATGGCGCGGGCCAGCACCGGCACGGTCTGCGCGTTCAGCCCGGCAATGTTGATGCGGCTGTCGCCGACCATGTAGATCCCGGCCTCTTCCCGCAGGCGGACGACCTGTGCTTCGGTCAGGCCCAGGCGGCTGAACATGCCGCGGTGATGGGCGACGAAGTCGAAACGGTCCGAATTGGTGGCCTTGCGCAACTCGTCGGCCAGTTGCTGGCGCAGGGTCAGCATGTTGAGCCGGGTCTCTTCCAGCTCGGCTTTCCAGTCGGCGGTCAGGGCGGCATCTTCCAGGATCATCGTCACCAGACGTGCGCCGTGATCGGGCGGGAAGCTGTAGTTCTGCCGGTTCAGGAAGTTCAGGTTGCCTTGCACCACCGCCTTGCGCTCGGGCGAGGTCAGGGCGATCAGGACGCCGGTCCGTTCGCGGTAGATGCCGAAGTTCTTGGAGCAGGAGGCGGCGATCAGCACCTCGGGGAAAGCCGCCGCCACCTTGCGGGTCGCTTCGGCATCGGCATCCAGCCCGTCGCCAAAGCCCTGATAGGCCAGATCGACGAAGGGCACGGCCTTCTTGGCCTGCAGAAGGGCGATCACCTCATCCCATTGCGCGGGCGTCAGGTTGGCGCCGGTCGGGTTGTGGCAGCAGCCGTGCAGCAGGACCGCATCTCCCGCAGCCACGCCCGCCAGATCGGCCATCAGCCCGGCGAAGTCGATGCCCGAGCTGGCGACGTCGAAATAGCGGTATTCCGCCATCGGCATGCCAAGGAACTTCACGATGGACGGGTGGTTCGGCCAGGTCGGCGCCGAGAGCCAGACCTTGGCCGCCGGATTGGCCATGCGGATCAGCTCCAGCGCCTGCCGGATGGCGCCGGTGCCGCCGGGTGTGGCGATGGAGGCCGCGCGGTCGGCAAAGCCCGCACCAAGGATCAGCTGCACCATGGCGGCGTTATAGGCGGGTTCGCCTGCAAGCCCGGTGTAGGTCTTGGTCGTCTCGGTCTCCCAAAGCTTTTTCTCGGCCGCCTTGATCGCGCGCATGACCGGGGTCAGGCCAGTGGCGTCCTTGTAGACGCCGACGCCAAGGTCGATCTTGTCAGTCCGCGCATCCTCGCGGAACATGGCGATCAGTTGCAGGATCTTGTCCTGCGGCTGCGGGTTCAGAGCCTCGAGCATTTGCCCTTCCTTTCAGGGTCGCGGCTGCGCCGGTCCGGTTTCGACCGGCAGATCTTCATACATGCCCCATTCCGCCCAGGACCCGTCATAGAGCGACCAGTTGCGGTGGCCGATCCGCTCCAGCGCCAGCGCAAGCACGGCGGCGGTGACGCCCGATCCGCAGGAGGTGATGGCAGGCTTTGACAGGTCCACGCCCGCGGCTTCGAACACCGCGCGCAGGGCGGCGGGGTCTTTCATCGTGCCACCGGGGTTCAGCACGCTGTCATAGGGCACGTTGCGGGCGCCGGGGATATGGCCCGCGCGCAGGCCGGGGCGCGGTTCGGGCGCTTCACCGGCAAAGCGGGCGGCGCCACGGGCGTCGATCACCTCGGCCTGACCCAGTTTCGCGGCATGGGCCACCTGCGTCACGTCGCGCACCAGATGGTTCTGGCGCTGCACGGTCATGTGGCGGTCGCGGATCACCGGGGGCAGGTCCTCGGTCTCATGCCCTTCGGCCTGCCATTTGGGAAGGCCGCCGTCCAGCACGGCCACATCCATCTTGCCCATCAGCCGGAACAGCCACCAGACGCGCGCGGCCGAGAACAGGCCGGAGCCGTCATAGACCACCACCTGATGCCCGTCGCCCACGCCCATGGCGCGCAGGCGGCTCATGAATTTTTCGATGGGGGGCGCCATATGGGGCAGGGTGCTGCGCTGGTCTGACAATTCGTCGATGTCGAAGAAGCGCGCGCCGGGGATATGGGCGGCGGCATATTCCGCCTTCGCATCCCGGGCCGAGCCGGGCAGATACCAGCTGGCATCCAGAATGCGCAGATCGGGGTCACGCAGGTGCTGGGCCAGCCATTGGGTCGAGACCAGCGTTCTGGGATCGTCGGCGGGAGAAGGCATGAGCGGCATGGCGGTCTCGGGGCAACGGGAATCTCCCGTCCCTATAGCCCCTGCGGCCCGCGGCGCAAGGGTGTGCGGGCCGGTGCATGCCGCCCGACCCGCAGATGCGGCGTTATTTCACCAGCGCCTTCTTCAATGTGCCGATGATGGCGACCAGCGCACCCCCACCCACGCCGCCGCCAAGGATGCTTTGCACGATGGCTGCAATATCAAGATTGCCCGCGGCCGCCGCCGCCTCACCCGCGCCGGTAAGGCCCAGCATCCCCAGAAGCTGTCCGCCCCCCAGGCCGCCGACCAGCCCGACCACCGTGTTCAGCAGCGTGCCCATGTCCACCGGCTTTACGCCCTTGCCCGCCAGATTGCCGCCGACGGCGCCCGCGATTAGCTGAAGGATGAGTTCCATATCTTGCCCCTGTCCTGTCCGCAGGCCCTTTGCCCGGCGGAGATGGGCCAAGGATCGCGCAGCGGGCGGCGTCGGGGCAGGGGAAGGAAGGGGTTTCGTTCCCCCGAACCGGGATCAGACGCCCTGTTTCAGCAGGCGGGCCTTCTGGCGGTCCCAGTCGCGCTTGGCGCTGGTTTCGCGCTTGTCGGCCAGTTTCTTGCCCTTGGCGATGCCCAGCTTCAGCTTCACGATGCCACGGTCGTTGAAATACATGCGGATCGGCACCAGTGTCATGCCTTCGCGCGCAGTGGCCGACCACAGCCGCGACAGTTCCCGCCGCGAGACCAGCAGCTTGCGCCGCCGCCGCTCCTCATGGCCCCAGGTCTTCGCCTCGCGGTAGGGGGCGATATAGCCGTTGATCAGCCACAGCTCTCCGCCCTCGACGCTGGCATAGCTGTCGGCGATGTTGGACCCGCCCTGCCGCAGGCTTTTCACCTCGGACCCTTCCAGAATGATACCGGCCTCCAGATCGCTTTCGATATGGTAATCGAAGCGGGCCCGCCGGTTTTCAGCAATCAGTTTGGAATTGGGGTCGGATTTCTGAACCATGATAGCGATGAGATAGGCGCGCAGGCCGCATCTGTCCAGTCAGCAGAATGGGCCTGTGAGAATGGGCCCGTCGAGAATGGGACTGTGCGGATCAGCCCCGCCCGGCCATGGCATCGGCGCGGCGGCTGCGGGTCAGGCCATAGACCCCGGCCAGCACCACAAGGGCCGATCCGGCCAGCACCTCCGGCCCCGGGCGTTCACCCACCACCAGAACCGCAAGGATCAACGCGAAGATCAGCCTAGTATAGCGGAAGGGCGTGACCGCGGCCACGCTGCCCGTCCGCATCGCCCCGGTCAGCGCGTGATAGCCCACGATGCCAAAGCCCGTGCAGCCCGCAAGGAAGGCCCAGCCCTGCGGCGCGGGCCAGACCAGCCCGCCGGTGAAAGCCAGCACGATCAGCCCGGCCACCCCCAGCATGGCAAAGCCGATGGTGCCCAGCTGGCGGTTGGACAGCACCCTGGGTGCGGCCCGGGTGGCCAGATCGCGCCCGGCAAAGCCCAGCATCCCGGCCACTGCCAGCAGCGACAGCGCGGAAAATCCGCCAGCCCCCGGTTGCAGGATCAGCATGACCCCGGCAAAGCCCACCAGCACGGCGGCCCACCGGCGCCAGCCGACGGGTTCGTGAAACAGCACCGCCGCGCCCGCGATCACCACCAGCGGCGTGGCCTGCAATATGGCCGAGGTGGTGGACAAGGGCGTCAGCGCGATGGCCAGCGCATAGAACAGCCGCCCGCCGATCTCGAACGCGGAACGGACCATCAGGCCGGGCAGCAGAAAGGCACGCGGGACCGCCTGCTCCCGCGCGCGCAGCGACATCAGCGCAAAGACCAGCGCCCCGGTGAAGCCCATGATCGCCATGACCTGACCCACCGGCATCTGCCGGGAGGCCAGCTTGATGAACATATCCTCGACGGCGAATCCCGCCATCGAGAGGGTCATCAGAAGCGCGCCCTTCAGGTCGGGCGACAGCCCGGCCTGCGGTGCGGTTTTAGTTGATGAGCCCGGCATGAACCATCGCCGCACGGATGCGTTCCTTGGTGCCGTCGGTCAGCCCGACCAGCGGCAGGCGCACATCCTCGGCGCAGCGGCCCAGAAGAGACAGGCCGTATTTGGCGCCCGCCAGTCCCGGTTCGATAAAGATCGCCTCATGCAACGGCATCAGCCGGTCCTGATATTCCAGCGCGGTGCGATAGTCGCCGCGCAGGGTGGCCTGCTGGAATTCGGCACACAGCTTCGGTGCCACATTCGCGGTGACCGAAATGCAGCCCGTGCCGCCATGCGCGTTGAAGCCAAGCGCGGTGGCATCCTCGCCCGAAAGCTGGATGAAATCGGGGCCGCAGCTGGCGCGCTGCATCGACACCCGCTCGATCTTGCCGGTGGCATCCTTCACCCCGATGATCCGGGGCAGCGCGGCCAGACGGCCCATCGTCTCGGGCGTCATGTCCACGACCGACCGGCCGGGGATGTTGTAGATGATGATGGGCAGATTGCAGCAATCGTGCAGCGCCTTGAAATGCGCATAAAGCCCGGCCTGCGTCGGCCTGTTGTAATAGGGCGTCACGACCAGTGCGGCATCGGCGCCGACCCGTTCGGCATGCTGGATCAGCCGAATGCCTTCGACCGTGTTGTTCGAGCCCGCCCCCGCGATGACCGGCACCCGGCCCGCAGCGAACTTCACCACCGCCTCGACCACGGTTTCATGCTCTTCATGGCTGAGCGTGGGGCTTTCACCCGTCGTCCCCACCGGGACAAGGCCGGTCGAGCCCTGCTCGATCTGCCAGTCCACGAGTTTTTTCAGCGTATCCATATCCAGTTCGCCGTTCTTGAACGGCGTCACCAGCGCGGGAATCGATCCCTGGATCATGGCACGCATCTCCTCGTATGGGGGGCAGAGTCGCCCCGTGTCGAACGCGCCCTCCATATCCCTGCGGCGAAGACTTGCCAAGCGGCGGTGCTGACGGGAACGTGGGTTGTGGCCGGTGCCCGCCTTTGGCAGATTTCGGCCCATGTCCCTGATCGTCCGTCTGCATCTCCTCCTGCGGCCCGTGGCCGTGCTCTTTGCGCTGATGCCCGCCCTGTCCGCCCGCGCCGATGAGGTGCAGGCGATGAAGACCGCGCTGCAGCTGATGGCCACCAAGGACTGGGACGGGGCGCTGGCGGTGGCACCGTCGGGCGTCGGACGCGATGTTGTCCTGTGGACCATGCTGCGTGACGGCACCGGAACCCTGGGCGATTACGAGGATTTTCTGGCCCGCCGCCCCGATTGGCCCGGCCTGCCTCTGCTCAAGCAGAAGGGAGAAGCGGCGGCGGCGCGATCCACGACGCCCGCGCGTGTGGCAGGGTTCTTCGGCAAGGAGGCCCCGGCCACGGCCGAGGGTGCCATTGCATTGGTCCGGGCGCTTTTGGCACAGGGCGACCGTGCCAATGCCGAGACCGAGGCGATGCGGGCCTGGGCCGACCTGGCCTTTACCTCTGACGAAGAAAAGGCGCTGATCGCGCTTCTGCCGGAGGCGGTGGCCGCGGCAGACCGGCTGCGGCTGGAAAACCTGCTATGGGCGGGCCGCCGGGCCGAGGCGCTGCGGATGCTGCCGCGTGTGCCCACGGATGTGCAGGCGCTGGCCCGGGCGCGGATGGCGCTGCGGGCCGATGAGAACGGTGTGGATGCGCTGATCAAGGCGGTGCCGCCTGCGCTCGCCGATGATCCGGGGCTGGCCTATGAACGCTTTGTCTGGCGGATGCGGCGCGACCTTTATGAAGATGCCGCGGCGCTTTTGCTGGCGCAACCGGCGGACCGGCTGGGTCGGCCCGAGGCCTGGGCCGAACGGCGGGCGCTTCTGGCGCGCTGGCTGATGCGGCAGGGTCGGGCGGCGGATGCCTACAAGATCGCGGCGGCCCATGGGCTGAGCGCGGGCGCCTCTTATGCGGATCTGGAGTTTCTGGCCGGTTTCATCGCTTTGCGCCGGCTGAACCAGCCCGACACGGCGCTTCAGCATTTCAGCCATCTGCTGGCGGGCGTGTCCACCCCCATCAGCCTGTCGCGCGCCGCCTATTGGCAGGGCCGCGCCGAAGAGGCGCGCGGCAATGTCGAGGCGGCGGAATCGCATTTCCTGTCGGCCGCGCGGCACCAGACCGCCTATTATGGCCTTTTGGCCGCCGAAAAGCTGGACCTGCCGCTGAACCCCGCTTTGCTGGAGGACAAGCGTCCGGCCGACTGGCGGCAGGCACGGTTTGCCGGGTCTTCGGTTCTGGCGGCGGGACGGCTTCTGGCGGCGGCGGGCGACCGGGCGCTGGCGAAGCGGTTCTTCCTGCATCTGGGGGAAGGCCTGACCGATGCCGAACGGGTGCAGTTGGCCGATATGGCCATGCAGATGCAGGAGCCGAACATTGCCCTCTTGATCGCCAAACAGGCGGCCGAGCGGGGGGCGATCATCCCTTGGGCCTACTTCCCGGTGCCTGCCTTTGTGCCAGACGGTCTGGCCGTCAGCCGGGCACTGGCGCTGGCCATTGCGCGGCGGGAAAGCGAATTCGACCCTGCTGCCCGGTCCCATGCCAATGCCCAGGGGCTGATGCAGGTGTTGCCGGAGACGGGCCAGCGCATGGCCCGCGACATCGGGCTGGAGTACACGCCCGGCCGCCTGCTGACGGACCCGGCTTTCAACGTGACGGTGGGCGCGGCCTATCTGGGCCGCATGGTTGAAGAGTTCGGTCCCGCCATCGCGCTGGTCGCCTCGGGCTATAATGCCGGGCCGGGGCGTCCGCGCCGCTGGATCACCGAATTCGGTGACCCGCGGCAGGCGGATGTGGATGTGGTGGACTGGGTCGAGACCATCCCTTTCGGCGAAACCCGCACCTATGTGATGCGGGTGGTCGAAGGCGTTGTGATCTACCGGGCCAAGCTGAAGGGCGAGGCCGGCCCCATCCGCATCACGGCCGAACTGAAGGGATGAGGGCCCGTCAGGCGTGCGCCAGTTCCAGCTGCACCACATCGGTGCGGCCGGTGGCGAAGGTGGCGGCGCAGCCCTCCAGATAGAATTGCCAGCTGCGCAGGAACCGCTGGTCATAGCCGAAGCGCAGGATGCGCGGCCGTTCGGCCAGCATCCGCTCCGCCCAGATCCGGCAGGTCCGCGCGTAATCCTCGCCAAAGGCAAAGGTATCGCGCAGCGCCAGACCGGCGCGGGCCGCCTCGCGCTGGATCACCGCATTGCAGGGCAGCATGCCGCCGGGAAAGGTGTGCTGACGGATGAAATCCGACCGGCGGCGATAGAGCGAGAATTCCGCATCCGGCACCGTGATCGCCTGCACCAGCGCCCGCCCGCCTTCGGCCAGCCGGGCCTTCAGCGTGGCGAAATAGGTGGGCCAGTAGCGTTCGCCCACGGCCTCGATCATCTCGATCGAGACGATGTTGTCATAGGTGCCCTGTACCTGCCGGTAATCCTGCAGCCGGATGTCGGCCCGCCCGTCCAGCCGCGCATCGGCATAGCCCTTTTGCGACGGCGACAGGGTCAAGCCCGTGACATGGCGGCCGCGGCCGGCTGCGGCTTCGGCAAAGCCGCCCCAGCCGCAGCCGATTTCCAGCACGCGTTCGCCCGGGCCAAGACGCGACAGGATGCGGTCGTTCTTGCGGTCCTGTGCCTGTTCCAGATCGTCGCCCGGCGCGAAGATCGCCGAGGAATAGGTCATCCCCCGGTCCAGCCAGAGCTGGTAGAATTCGTTGCCCACATCGTAATGCGCGCGGATGTTGCGCGACGATCCGCGCAGCGAGTTCAGCCGGAACAGCCGGTCCCCGATCAGCATCCGCAGCCGGTCCAGCCCGCGCGGCTCGGCAAAGGCGGACAGCCGGTCGATGTTGCGCAGGGCCAGCGACAAGAGCCCCTCCAGATCGGAGGTCTCCCAAAGACCGGCGACCCAGGTCTCGCCCAGACCCACATCCCCGCGGGCGGCGATGGCGGTCAGGACGGCGCGATCCCGGATGACCAGATCGACCTCTTGCCCCTGCCCGAAGACATGGCTGCTGCCATCGGGCAGGGTCAGCCGCAGGCGACCGTGCTGCACCCCCTCCAGCGCGGCAAGGAAGCGGCGTTCGATCAGGCGCGCGAAGGGCATCAGGTGATCTCCTGTTTGGGGGGGGCGGGCAGGCGGCGGTAGCGCGCGCCTTTCAGTTTCAGGCGGAGCGCGTTCCAGTAGATCAGCGCCAGCACCCGCAGGCTGCCCCCGGGCCGGCGCAGAGAGGCGGCCAGCGCGCCGCGGTTGGTTAGCGGTTTCAGCGGCCCGGCCATGGCGGCATCCAGCCCCTGATCGCCGTTCCTGTGGCCGATGCGCAGGGCCAGATGGTCCGGCGACAGCGCAAAGTTGAAGCGGTATTCCCCCGCCACATCCTGAAAGGGCGAGACGTGAAAGACCTTCTCCGCCCGGATTGTATCCTGCGGCGTGATCGGGTCATCGCCCGGAGGGCGGCACAGATAGGAATGGCGCTGGCCGAAGGTGTTGTTGACCTCGGCAATCGCCGAAACCAGCGCATCGCCCCGCAGCACCAGCCAGAAGCTGACCGGGGTGAACCAATGGCCCAGAAGCCGCGGCTGCGTCAGAAGCGCCATCGTGTCATCCGGCTGCACCGACAGACCGGCCCGGGCGAACTGATCGCGCGCCCACGCGGCCCCGGTTCCCGCGCCGCGCGGGCCGCCGTGGTCGCGGTCATGGACCGACAAAAGGTTCCAGCGGTTGCGCGAGAAAAGGGCCGGACCCCATGCCGTTTCCGGCGCCAGCAGCAGGTAATCGGTGCCGTACCGGAACGCATGGCGCAACGGCCCGCGGCGCGCATGGGTGACGGTGGCGACCATATGCAGCACCTCCCCCCGTTGCAGCCGCTGGGTCAGCGTCATGGTCACACCTTCTCGGGCAGCAGCCGCCGCGCGACACGAAGGGTGCTGGCGAAACCGTCTTCGTGAAACCCGTTGCGCAGCCACGCGCCCGCGAACCAGCTGCGGCGCTGGCCCTGAAGCCCGGCAATCGCGTCCTGCGCCTGCAGCGCGCCATGGTCAAAAACCGGGTGGCGGAAGGTCACCTCGTCATAGATCGCCTCCTCCCGCAGCGGGATTTCGGGGTTCAGCGAGACGAAAAGCGGGTCATCCTCGGGGATGTTCTGCAGCCGGTTCATCCAGTAGCTGACCCCGACCCCGCTGCCCGCCGGGCCGGGGGTGTCGGTGCGGTAGACCCATGCGCTCCAGCATCTTTTGCGCTGCGGCATGACGGCCGGATCGCAGTGCAGCACCACGCGGTTCGGCTGGAACCGGATGGCGCCAAGGGCCGCGCGCTCCTCGGGCGTTGCATCGGCCAGCATCGCCAGCGTCCGGTCGGCCGGGCTGGCAAAGACCACCTGATCATAGCGTTCGGCGGGGAAATCGGCACCTTGCACCGTCACCCCCGCATCATCGCGCTGCACTGCCGTGACCTGCGCGCCGGTGCGGATCTGCACGCCCGCGCGCAGAAGCGCCGCCTCCAGCCGCCAGACATAGTTCCGGCTGCCCCCGGTGACGGTCCACCACTGGTGCTGGCCACCCGCCGTCATCAGCGCATGGTTGCGCATGAAGCGGATCAGCGCCTCGGCAGGATAGGCGCCGATGCCCGAGGCTGGCGTGGACCAGATCGCGCCGCAGATCGGGAAAAGGTAGTTGTCTCGGAACCTTTGTCCCAGCCGCATCTCCTCCAGCAGCGCGCCGATGCTCAGATCGGGTCGCCCGCGGGCTGCCGTCTCGGCCCCGGCGTTGAAGCGCAGGATGTCGCGGATCATGCCGTGAAAGCCCGGTGACAGCAGATTGCGCCGCTGCCCGAACAGCGCGTCACCCGACCGCAGCGCATATTCCAGCCGTCCGCCATTCAGCGAGACGCCGAAGCTCATGTTGCTTTTCTCGACCGGCACATCCAGATCGCGGAACAAGGCGGTCAGATGCGGATAGTTCACATAGTTGAACACGATGAATCCGGTATCGACCGCCTGATCGCCGCGTCGCCCGGCCAGAACGGTGCGGGCATGGCCGCCCAACCGCCCCTCGCCTTCATACAGGGTGACATGGTGGTGCGGGGCCAGCGCCCAGGCGGCCGACAGCCCCGCGATCCCGCCGCCGATGATGGCGATGCGCTGCGGGGCGCCGCGGGTCAGGTCGAAGGGCATGGGTCTTTCTCCGTCTTTGCGGGTTCTCCAAAGGGTTACGCAGCCTGATCCGGCCCGGATCAGTGCAATCTGCCGCCTTGCGGAAAATTCCCCCTGCGGGTGATCCATCCCGCGCAGGGCGCCGTATCCCCGCCATGACGGTGGATCATGACAGACCCTTTGTTGAGACGGACCAGACGGTGGCCGGGGGCTTGCGCAGCGAGGTGCAGGCAGGTCACATCGGTTTGATCGCGGAGATGACCTGCATGACCAGCCCCCCGCCCGAAGAGACCGGGCCAGACCCCGCGCGCCCCGCCGACGCTGCGCGCGCGATGACGCTGGCCCTGCTGGCGGTGCGCGACCGCCGCGACCGCGAGGCTTTCGGGCAATTGTTCGACCATTTCGGCCCGCGGCTGAAGGCCATGCTGATGCGTGGCGGGTTGCGCGACGGCAGTGCCGAGGATGTCGTGCAGGATGTGATGCTGGCCGTCTGGCACAAGGCGGCGCAGTTCGACCCCCACCGGGCCGAGGCAAGCGCGTGGATTTACCGCATCGCGCGCAATCGTCAGATTGATCTGGCCCGCCGCAGGCCGCCGCCGCTGCCTGATGTGGTCGAGGAGCCGGAGGGCAGCGAGCCGGATGCCGCGCAGATCCTTGGTCTGGCGCAGGAGGCGGCCCGGCTGCGCGCCGCTTTGGGCAAGCTGTCGCCCGAACAGAACCGGGTGCTGCAACAGGCCTATATGGAAGACCTAGCCCACAGCCGGATCAGCGAACTGACCGGCCTGCCGCTTGGCACGATAAAATCGCGCATCCGGCTGGGCCTTGAACGACTGCGGCAAGAGCTGCGGGATTTGAAACCATGACGAACATCATCCACCATCACCTCTCTGACGATCTGTTGCACCGCTATTGTGCGGGCAGTCTGCCGCGGCCCTTTGCCGTGGTGGTGGCCGCGCATCTTTCGTTGTGTGACGAGTGCCGCGCGGCCGCCGAGGCAGAAGATCACCTCGGCGGCGCGCTTCTTGACTGTTCCGAGGCTGCACCTCTGGCCGAAGGCCTGCGGGACCGGCTGCTGCTGGCGCTGGACGATGCGCCGCCGCCGCCCGCAGGGCCGCGTCCTTCGGGGATATTCCCTGCCGCCGTGATGGAGGCGCTGGACGGCAATCCGCCCAAATGGCGGATGCTGGGCGGCGGTATCCGGCAACAGGTCCTGTCCGACGATGCCGAAGGCTCGCTTCGGCTGCTTTACATCCCGCCGGGGCGGGCGGTCCCGGAGCATGGTCACCGCGGGCTGGAGATGACGCTGGTGCTGCAGGGCAGCTTTTCGGATTGCGAGGGGCGGTTCTCGCGCGGGGATGTGGAATGCGCCCATGACGAGATCGACCATCAGCCCGTGGCAGGCGAGGGGGAGCCCTGCATCTGTCTGGCCGCCACCGATGCGCCGCTGCGGTTCCGCGCGATGATTCCGCGGCTGCTGCAGCCGATCTTCCGGATCTGAGGCCGATGGCGGGCTTTGCCGGGCGGCGGGTCTGGATCATCGGCGCCAGCGCGGGCATGGGCGAGGCCGTCGCACGCGCGCTGTCGGCCGAAGGTGCGCGGCTGATCCTGTCCGCCCGCGACGAAGCTGCGCTGCGGCGGCTGGCGGCGGATTGTGGCGGGGCCGAGGTTCTGCCGCTGGATCTGGCGCGGCCGGAGACTTTGGCCGATGCGGTGGCGTATCTGCGCGCCGGGCCGCCTTTGGACGCGCTGATCTGCACGGCTGCCGTCTATGATCCTGCGCCTGTGGCCGAAATCGACCCGCAGCAGGCCGCCCTGATGGTGCAGATCAATATCCTTGGCACGCTGGAGGTGGCGCGGACCTGCCCGCCGCTGCTCCGCGATGGCGGGCAGTTCGTGCTTTTCGGCTCGGTCGCGGGCTGGACGGGGCTGCCCGGCGGCCAGCCCTATTCCGCGACCAAGGCCGCGGTGAACAATCTGGCCGAGACTTTGGCGGCGGAACTGCACCCCCGGGTGGATGTGCGACTGGTTTGCCCGGGCTTCGTGCGGTCCCGGCTGACCGAGAAGAATACGTTCAGGATGCCCGCGATCATCAGCGCGGAAGAGGCCGCCACCCATGTGCTGCGCGGGTTGCGCGGGCGGCGGTTCCTGATCCATTTCCCGAAACGGTTCACGCTGGCCGTGGCTCTGTTGCGCATCCTGCCGCGCGGGCTGGCACTGCGGCTGACCCGGCGGATGGGCTAGCGGCCGCTTTTCAGGTCAGCCGCCCCGACAGCGCGGCCACCCCCGCCCAGGCGGCAACGCCGGTCAGGAAGGTGCCCCATGTCAGATCCACCGCCACCTGTTCCAGCGACCAGTCGCGCAGGGTGGCATAATTCGTCATCTCATAGGTGCCGTAGCACAGGAAGCCCAGCACCATGCCGTTGAACAGGGCCTGACCCGGCGCCTGTTCCTTCAGCGCGGGCCATGAGACGAACCACAGCACACCCGCCACATAGGCCAGATAGAACAGGGCGGCCGGACCCAGCCGCAACGGCGAGGCCAGAAGCCCGCCGACATGCCGTTCGAACACCGGGCGGATCAGCCAGTTGATCCCCGCGGCATCCAGCCCGAGGAAGACCACCACGGTCACGAGGTAAAGGAGGATCATCTGGGTCATGGCACCTTTCCCCGCATCGGCTTTGAAAGGGATACGGGGAAAGGGCGCGGATGGATCACCCGCCGTCAGGCTGACAGGCGCAGATGGTTTGCGGGGGCCACTGGGGCCAGTCCGAAATGTTCGCGCAAGGTGCGGCCTTCGTATCCGGTGCGGAACAGGCCGCGCTTCTGCAGGATCGGCACGACTTCCTGTGCGAAGACCTCGAACTGCTGATACAGGATCGGCGGCATCACGTTGAACCCGTCCGCAGCGCCGGATGTGAACCAGTCCTCGATCACATCGGCCACTTTCTCGGGCGTGCCCGCCAGGGTGAAATGACCGCGCGCGCCCGCCAGCCGCTGGAGAAGCTGCCGCAGGGTCAGCTCTTCGCGCAGGGCCAGATCGACATAGCCCGTGGCGCGGCTTTTCGAGGCATCGACCCGGGCCGGATCGGGGAAGTCCGACGCCTTCAGCCGCCGGTCCAGCGGCACGCCGGTGAAGTCATACCCGCCGAACCGCGCCGACAGCCGGGCAAGGCCGATTTCCGGGCTGGTCAGGGCGTCCAACTCCTCCCACACGCGGTCGGCCTCGGCCTGGGTCGAACCGATGGCGGCCGAGATGCCGGGCAGGACAAGGATGTCATCGGCGCGGCGTCCGAAGGCGGCGGCCCGGGATTTCACATCCGTATAGAAGGCGCGGGCGCTGTCCTTGCCCAGATGGGCGGTGAAAATGGCCTCGGCCCAGCGGGCGGCAAAGGCGCGGCCGTCCTCGGACTGGCCCGCCTGGATATAGACCGGCCGGCCCTGCGGGCTGCCGGGAACATTCAGCGGCCCCTGCGCCTGCCAATGCGGCCCGCGGTGATGCGCCGGCTGGACCTGCGCAGGGTCGAAATAGCGCCCCGAGGCCCGGTCATCCAGAATGGCCGCGGCGGGAAAGCTGCGCCACAGCGCATCCACCGCCTGCACGAAATCCTCGGCGATGGCATAGCGTTCGCCATGGCCCACATCCTCGGACCGGCCATAATTCAGACCGGCCTGCGGCGCCCATGAGGTGACGATGTTCCACCCCGCGCGGCCCTTCGACAGATGGTCCAGCGTGGCGAACTGACGGGCGAGCGTATAGGGCAGGCTATAGGTGGTCGAGGCGGTGCCGATCAGCCCGATCCGCTCCGTCAGCACGGCCAGTGCCGACAGAAGCGTGATCGGCTCCAGCGCGCCGGAGGCGACCAGCCCGCCGTTCGTCTGTGCCACCAGCGCATCGGCCAGAAACACCGCGTCGAACTTGGCGGCTTCGGCGATCTTCGCGGCGCCGGCGTAAAGCTCCAGATCCGTCAGCGACCGGGCGGAGGAGGCGGGATGGCGCCATGCGCTTTCATGATGACCGCGCGGCATGAGGAACAGGTTCAGGTGCAGCTGGCGCGGCATGGCGCGGCTCCTTTCAGACGGTTTCGTTCTCGACGCCAAGGCTGCGCAAGAGGCGCAGGCGCAGCGTCTCGAAATCGGGGTGGCCGGCGCGGCGGGGATGGGGCAGGCGGATCATGTAATCGCCCGCGATACGGCCGTCCTTCAGCATCAGGATCCGGTCGGACAGCAGCAGCGCCTCGTCCACGTCATGGGTGACAAGAATGACCGTGGGCTTCTGCTTCCTGACCAGCCGGAACAGAAGCGCATGCATCTTCAGCCGGGTCAGCGCATCCAGCGCACCGAAAGGTTCGTCCGCCAGCAAAAGCGCAGGTTCACGCAGCAGGCTGCGGGCCAGCGCGGCGCGTTGTTTCTGCCCGCCCGACAGCGTGGCGGGCCAGACATCGGCCTTGTCACCCAGACCCACGGCGGCCAGCATGTCCTGCGCCGCCGCCCGGGCATGGGGGCGCCGCAGCCCCAGGGTCACATTGTCGATGACGGACAGCCACGGCAGCAGTCTGGCATCCTGAAACAGCACCGATACATGGTCGGGCACGGTGAAATGGCCATGGCTCTCGGCCTCTTCGTCCAGCCCGGCTAAGGCGCGCAGCAGCGTGGTTTTGCCCGATCCGCTTTCGCCCAGAAGGGCCACGAACTGTCCCCGCGGAATGTCCAGCGAGATGCGGTCCAGAATGCCGCGGCCGGTGAAGGACCGGCTCAGATCGCGCAGTGTGACGGCCGGGGCAGGCGGCTGATGCAGGGTCATGATCCAAGCGACCTTCTGTAGGACAGGGCCCGCGCCTCGATCAGCCGCACGGCAGCATCGGACAGCAGGCCAAGCGCGGCATAGATGAAGATGCCGACGACGATGATGTCGGTCTGGCCCCAGTCCCGCGCGCGGTTCATCAGATAGCCGATGCCGGTTTGGGTATTGATCAGTTCCAGCACCACAAGCGCGGTCCAGCACATGGTGACCGACAGCCGCAGCGCGACGAAAAAGCCGGGCAGCGCGCCGGGAAGGGCGACCTTGCGGATGAACTCGGCCCGGGTCAGGCCAAGGGTGCGCGCCAGTTCGACATGGCCGATGTCGATGCCGCGCAGGGCGGCATGGGTGTTGATGTAGACCGGCACCAGAACCGCGGTGAAGATCAGGAAGACCTTCATCGCCTCGCCGATGCCCAGCCACAGGATCACCAGCGGGATCAGCGCCAGTGTCGGCACCGCCCGCTTGATCTGCACCAGCCCGTCGAACAGCGCCTCGCCCGTGCGGGTCAATCCGGAGAGGAGCGCGAGCACCAGCCCGGCCAGCACCCCGAGTGCCAGCCCGGAATAGGCCCGCGCGGCCGAGGCGGCCAGATGCGGCAGAAGGGTGCCGTCGGACAGCATCGCCCAGCCGATGGCCACCGCCTGGCTGGGCGGGGCCAGCGTATAGGGCGACAGATATCCCAGACGCGACGCACCCTCCCACACCGCCAGCAGCAACAGCGGACCGGCCAGCCGCGCCCATTGCGGCAGGCGGCCGGGCGTCAGCCGGGCAGGTGCCCCCGCCCGCGGTCTTTCCGCCCGCGGTGCGGTGCGGCGTAGGGGTGCAAGGGTCGAGATATCGGCCATGGGTGCGCCTCGTCTGCGGATCAGCGGTTCGACAGGACGACCGGATCGAACTGGTCCGAGAAGGACCCGGCCGCGTCGAACCGTTCGGCCAGCGCACCTGCCTGATACAGGATGTCGATCAGCTTCTGGTGATGGGGGGTCGCCTCGGCCGAGGTCTGGAAGACCAGTGGCGATTGCGCGTCCAGAATGGCCCGGGTGTCCTCGGGCGAGATGCCCTGAAAATTGGTGTAGTAGAACTTGCCCCAGTCGGCGGCGTGATCGTTGCTCCATCCGGCCGCGCGGATGAAGGCCGGCAGAAAGGCCGCGATGGCCGCGGATTTCTGCGGATCGGCCAGCACCTCGGGGCGGGCATAGATATAGCTGGTGGCGGGCAGCAGCCTGCGCTCTTCCGGGTCAAGGACGGGCGTCGCGCCGATCTGGTTCTTCAGTCTGGTGACATGGGGTTCCTGCAGCACGGCCACATCCACCGCGCCCGAGCGGACGGCATCGGGCAGGTCGGCCACGCGCAGGGGCACCAGTTCCACCTGATCCAGCGCCACGCCGCCGCGGTTCAGCGCCTCGATGAGATAGACCTGACGGCCTGAGCCTTCGACATAGGACAGCTTCAGCCCGCGCAGATCGGACAGCTTTTCCACCACCAGACCGGGGCGGCTGACCAGCCGGTACTGCGCCACCTCGCGGGTGAAGGTGGCGATGATCGGCAAAAGCGTGCCCGAGGCGCGGGCCTGAATCGGCGGCACGTCCCCGACATAGGCGATGTCCAGCGCCCCTGCACGGATCGCCTCAAGGATGGCGGGGCCGCCGGCGAAATTGGGCAGCTCCAGCCGGAACGGCAGGCTCCTGGAGGCGCCGGTGGCATCCAGAAGGTTCCGGATCAGTTCGCTCTGGTCCGCGACGATCAGTGTCGTGTCGGGGGACAGCGCCTCGGCCCGCGCACGACCGGCAAGGGACGACAGGGCAAGGGCAGAGCTGGCAGCAATAAAAGCGCGCCGGTTCAGGGGCATGGCAAGGGTCCATCCGTAAGGTCTGAACCCTAGGCTGCGGCCGGGGCGTCCTTAAATCAATCTCTATAAAATAAGTCGTGTTAATTTGGATGCTCTGCGCTGCGGCGCTCCGGCAGAACAAAGCAGGGCATCGCTGACGGGTGGTTGCGGGGAAGAACCTTCTCCTGCCAACGGCGGGCGATGCACCGCAGGGCTGATTCGGCGGTCAGCGGCCGGGCGGGCTGTAGGTCAGGCCGGCCGCGGCAAAGACCGCGGCGATGCGCCCGTCGGCCAGCGCGGTTTCCAGCGCCATATCCACCGCATAGGCCAGATCCTTGTGCTGGAA
Organism: Neotabrizicola sp. VNH66; assembly: GCF_049445895.1. Classification (NCBI taxonomy): domain Bacteria; kingdom Pseudomonadati; phylum Pseudomonadota; class Alphaproteobacteria; order Rhodobacterales; family Paracoccaceae; genus Neotabrizicola; species Neotabrizicola sp. VNH66. Next base: position 16,121 of record NZ_JBMSDW010000002.1, on the reverse strand, counting down.
ATTCACCCCCACGCCCAAGGTCCAGCCACCGCGGGCAAAGCCCATCAGCGGCGGTTCGTGCACCGCAAGGCCTGCGTCGGGATGGCGGGTGACGCCGCCCTCCAGCTCTCCCCTCGGGGCCATGGCGGCCATGGTCTCGCCCGCGGCCAACGCATCCACCGCAGCCTGCGCCGAAGGAAAGCGCCGGACCTTCGCCGCCGTGCCCAGCATCGAGGTCAGGAAGAAATCGGAAATCGAGTCATTCTCCACCGCCACCGGATCATAGCGGAAGAAGGCCGGGGTCGGCGGTTTTTCCGGATAATCCGCCGGGCGATAGGCCACGGCCAGCGTCTCGGCCGCATATTGGCCGGTGAAGGTCACCTGCTCGATCCGGCAGACCAGCGCACTGTCATAGGGCACATGCAGCATCAGGTCGCTGACCCGCCCGCCGACGATGGCACCCTTCCAGACATAGTTCATCAGGTCCGCTTCCAGCGTTTCGCCCGCCTGCACCAGCCGGAACCGCGCCTCGACACCCAGTTCGGCGGCGATGATGCGGCCGATCTCGATATCGACGCCGCGGGCCTCACCCTTCTCCTCATAGGACCACGGGAAGAAATCCTCATAGACGGCGAATTCGATGAAGCCGGAGTCGAGGATCGTGTCGAATTCCCGGCCCACATCCTGCGCGGGGGTGTTCTGGGGTTTGGGTTGGGGGACCACATCTTCGCAGCGCGCGAAGGCGCCGCCCGGAAGGGCAGCGCAAAGGGCAAAGCCAAGAAGCAGGCGGCGGCGCATGTCAGTGCGTGGCCGACAGGCCCACCGTCAGCGTCTCGGCGGCCTTTTTCCAGCTGGCGGCATCGGCGGTCAGCATCCGCGCCGCCTGCGAGGCGACACTGTCCGCGACCGGCGCGCCGGAGGCGGTCTTCACCTCGACCGCGATCGCCTCCAGCTCGGTCTTCAGCGCGGCGGGATCGGCCACCGTGCCCGAGGCCAGCTCGTCCCGGATCGCATGCAGACGGTCGGAATGGGCGTCCAGCGCGCCGTCTTCGGGCCGGGTTTCGATATAGGTGCGGATCGCCCAGCCGGCCTTCTGGCCCAGAACCTCGGCAAAGGCGGGCATCTTGGTGGTGCCATCCTGCGTATAGCCGTGGCGGAACCGTTCCATGAACCATTCGTCGCCATATTCCGCGGCCTCAAGGAACCGCAGGTCGGGGGCCAGCCCGCCGGAGACCGCGCCCAGACCATGGCAACGCGCGCAGTTCTGGTTGTAGCCCGAGGAACCGATCTCCACCGCCTTGGCCCAGGTCTCGGCCCCGACCTTGTCTTCGCGGTAGGGGTTTTCGATCAGCCATTCCTCGCCCACATCGGGCAGGGCATCGGTGTTGACCGGCTGGGGGGCCACATCGCCGTGGCCAAGGGCCATCTGGGCGATGCCCAGAACGGCCGCGGCGGCCAGTGCGGCGCGCATGTTGATCGCGGACATGGGTGCTTCCTTCGCGTTTCCTGTTCCGGACGATAGGGGCCGCGCTGCGCCGCGGAAATCCGACCAAGGTCGCAGGCACGGATAGGACCATGGTCGTATTTCGCGCGCGGGGGCCAGCCCGCAGTCTGGCCCCGGGAGGAAAGCCGATGACTGCACCGAAGCTGGCCGCACTGGCGCTGGCGCTGGCCCTGCCGGGATTTGCGCCCGCCCGGGCCGAGATCCAGATCCCGATGGTCTATCTGCGGCAGGAGGTCGAGGCGCCGCCCGTCCTGTCGAACCTTGATCCGATCCCGGAGGATCGCGGCATCGCCGGGGCCGAGGTCGCGCTGGCCGATACGATGACGACCGGCAGCTTCATGGGTCATGCCTATGCGCTGGAGGTGGTCTCAGTCGAACCGGGCGGCGATCTGGCGGCGGCGGCCACGGCGGCGCTGGCGGGGTCGCGCATCGTGTTTCTGGATGCGCCCGCGGCGGATGTGCTGGCCGTGGCCGACCTGCCCGAAGCCAAGGGCGCGCTGATCTTCAACGTCTCTGCCGGGGAGGGCGCGCTGCGTGGTGCCGATTGCCGGGTTAATGTGCTGCACACGATCCCCGAAGACGCCATGCGCGCCGATGCGCTGATGCAGGTGCTGGTGAAACGCCGCTGGACGCGGACGGTGCTGGTGATCGGCCCCCGGTCCGAAGATCAGGTCTTTGCCGCGGTGCTGAAGGCATCGGCCCGGAAATATGGCGTCGAGATTCTGGCAGAGAAGGCATGGACCTTCGACACCGACCTGCGGCGTGCGGCGGGGCAGGAAATCCCGTTGTTCACGCAGGATTTCCCCGATCATGACGTGCTGCTGATCGCCGATGAGGCGGACGATTTCGCCCGCTATGTGCAGGACAATACATGGCTGCCGCGCCCGGTGGCAGGGTCCGACGGGCTGCGCGGCGAAGGCTGGGCGGCCGTGCTGGAACAATGGGGCGCGGTGCAGTTGCAGAACCGGTTCGAAAAGACCGCGGGACGCGACATGCTGGCCCGCGACTATGCGGCCTGGACGGCGCTGCGCACGGTGGGTGAGGCGGTGACGCGCACCAATTCCGCCGATCCGGCGGTGCTGCGCGACTACATCCTGTCCAAGGATTTCGCGCTGGACGGGTTCAAGGGCCGCAGCCTCAGCTACCGCGGCTGGAACGGGCAGCTGCGCCAGCCGATGGCCGTGGTGAATGCCCGCGCGCTGGTGGAGCTGGCCCCGCTGGACGGGTTCCTGCACCAGACCAATGAAATGGACAGCCTCGGGACCGACCGCCCCGAAAGCGCCTGCACCGCCTTTGGAGGATGACATGAAACGGCACATCGCCACCCTTCTGCTGACCGCCTTGCCGCTGCCGGCGCTGGCCGGGGAAATCTGGGTGACCAATGAAAAGGACGATACCATCAGCGTGATCGACGTCGACACGCTGGAGGTGGTGCGCACCATCGAGACCGGGGAACGGCCGCGGGGGATCACCTTCAATTCGGATTACAGCCGGGTCTACATCTGCGCCTCGGACAGTGACACGGTGCAGGTGATGGACCCCGCCACGGGGGAAATCCTGCACGATCTGCCCTCGGGCGAGGACCCCGAACAATTCGTTCTGGCGCCGGATGACAAACATCTGTGGATCGCCAACGAGGATGACGCGGTGACAACCGTGGTCGATGTCGAAACCCGCAAGGTGGTGGCGCAGATCAACGTGGGGATCGAGCCGGAGGGGATGGCCGTCTCGCCCGACGGCAAGGTGGTGATCACCACCTCCGAGACGACCAATATGGCCCATTGGATCGACACCGCGACCAACAAGATTTTCGCCAATACGCTGGTGGACAGCCGCCCGCGTCATGCCGAATTCACCAAGGGCGGGGCGGAACTGTGGGTTTCTTCGGAAATCGGCGGTACGGTCACGGTCTTCGACACCGCCACACAGGCCGAGACTCAGAAGCTGCGGTTCGAAATCACCGGCGTGAATGCCGATCTGATCCAGCCGGTCGGGTTCGAATTCACCCCGGACGGCAAGACTGCCTTCGTGGCGCTTGGGCCGTCGAACCATGTGGCCGTGATCAATGCCGAAACCTATGAGGTGGAGGGCTATATCCTTGTCGGCCGCCGGGTCTGGCACATGGCCTTTTCGCCCGACCACACGCAGCTTTTCACCACGAACGGCGTGTCGGGCGATGTGACGGTGATCGACGTGGCGTCCCGCGCGGCGGTGAAGTCGGTCAAGGTGGGCCGCTTCCCCTGGGGCGCGGCGATGCGGCCCTGAGGGGCGGATTTCAAAGGGAGGATATGATGAACCGCAGCATTCTGATGGCCGCGATGCTGGCCTTTGCCCTGCCCATGGGCGCGATGGCGGAAGAGGAGGAGGAAGAAAGCGAACTGGGCCTTGCCGGGCTCCTGTCCGCCCCCAACCGGCAGGATCTGGGCAAGCTGATCCTGTCGGCGGGCGCCCCGGTGGGCGGACCGTTGACCCTGAAATCCGGCAAATACTACACGCTGACGATCGAGGCGGACGGCAGTCAGGAACTGGCGCTGGAAGGCGCGGGCTTCTTCCGCGCCGTCTGGGTCAATGAGATCGTGATCGAGGGGATCGAGATCCGCCCCCTTGGCATCGACTCGCTTGAGTTCGACGAGGCGGGCGAGGCCGAGATCAGCTTTATCGCGGTGAAACCGGGGAGCTATTTCCTGAAGGTGCCGGGATCGACCGGCGAAAGCCAGCAGGTCAGCATCACCATCGAATGATCATGTCCGGGCTTGCGGTTCAGGGGATCAGCCATGACTGGGGCGCGAAACGCGCGCTGGATCAGGTGTCCTTTGCCGTGGCGCCCGGGCAGTTCTGCGCGCTTCTGGGGCCGAACGGGGCGGGGAAATCCACGCTGTTCGGCCTGCTGACGCGGCTTTTCACCGCGCGGACCGGGCGGATTTCCGTCGCGGGGCACGATCTGGCCACGGCGCCGCGGGCGGCCTTGGCGCGGATGGGCGTGGTCTTCCAGTCCTCGACCCTTGACCTTGACCTGACGGTGCGGCGCAACCTGCTGTATTTCGCGGCCCTGCATGGCATTTCCGGGCGCGAGGCCGAGCGGCGCAGCGATGCGGCACTGGACCGGCTGGGCATGGCCGAACGCGCGGGCGAAAAGGCCGCGGCGCTGAACGGCGGGCATCGGCGGCGGATGGAGATTGCCCGCGCGCTGATCCACCGGCCTGAGGTGCTGTTGCTGGACGAACCCACGGTGGGCCTTGATGCCGCCAGCCGCCGGGCGATCACCGCCCATGTGCATGATCTGGCGGCACAGGGGATGTGCGTTCTCTGGGCCACCCATCTGGTGGATGAGGTGGCGGACGGTGACCGGCTGGTCATCCTGCACCGCGGCCGGATTCTGGCCGATGGCGTGGCCGGAGAGATCGGCGGCGGCGATCTGACGGCGCGGTTCCTGTCCCTGACCGCGGAGGTCCCGGGATGATCTGGCTTGTCGCGCTGCGCGCCATCCTGTTGCGGGAAGCCCTGCGGTTTCTGGGCCAGAAAGGGCGCCTCGTCTCGGCCCTTGTGCGGCCCTTGGTCTGGCTTTTCGTCTTTGCCGCCGGATTCCGGGCAGCCCTGGGCCTGTCGATTACCCCGCCCTACCAGACCTACATCACCTATGAGGTCTATATCGTCCCCGGCTTGGTCGGGATGATCCTTCTGTTCAACGGCATGCAATCCTCCCTCTCGCTGGTCTATGACCGCGAGATGGGGTCGATGCGGCTGTTGCTGACCGCGCCTTTGCCGCGCTGGTGGCTTTTGTTCTGCCGGCTGGTGGCGGCGGCGCTGATCTCGACGCTGCAGGCCTATGCCTTTCTGGCCGTGGCCGCGCTTTGGGGCGTGCGCTTCCCGTGGCCGGGCTATCTGGCGGCGCTGCCCGCGATCCTGTTGGCGAGTATGATGCTGGCGGCGCTTGGCCTTCTGCTGTCCTCGCTGATCCGGCAGCTGGAGAATTTCGCAGGGGTGATGAACTTCGTGATCTTCCCCATGTTCTTCCTGTCCTCGGCGCTTTACCCCCTGTGGAAGATGGCCGAAGCCTCGCCCCGGCTGCGCGACCTGTGCCAGCTGAACCCCTTTACCCATGCGGTCGAGCTGATCCGGTTTGCGCTTTATCTGCAGCCGAATGCGCTGGCGCTGGTGGTGACCACCGGGGCGCTGGTGCTGTTCGGGGCGCTGGCGGTCTGGGGTTATGATCCGGCGCGCGGGCTGGCGGCACGCAAGGCGTGACTGCGCCGATCTACGACCCCAAGCCCGGCGCGCGGGGCGGGCCGCCATGCTAGCCTGACGCCAGAGTTGATCGGAGGAAACCATGCGGAAAATTGCGCTTCTGTTGTGCCTGCTGCCCCTTGGGGCCATGGCGGATACTGTGCCTGACAGCGTGGAGGACGAGGGCGGCACCCTGAACCCCGAGGAGCTGACGCTGAACCGGGTGATGCGCGACATTGCCGAAGGCGACACCAGCATGACCAATTGTGCCGCGGGCTATTACATCACCAAATCCGGCCGGCATGAGATGGCGCGCAAGCTGTTCGAGGCCTGCGCGAATGACGGCTGGACGGGTGCGATGACATGGATGGGCCAGCTGGAGGACAACGGGCTGGGTGCGCCCGAAGACCCCGATGCCGCCGCCGGTTGGGACCGCCGCGCGGCCGAGGCAGGCGATCCGGTGGGCAAGTTCAACTATGGGCTGGACCTGATGCGGGGCCGCGGCGTGGTGCAGGACGAAGACCGCGGCCGCGCGCTGGTGGATGAGGCGGCAGAGGCGGGTCTGGCGGTGGCGAAACGGCTGCAGGCCGCAGGCTACGATCTGGACGAGGTGACGCCGGACGCCGACAACGGAAAATATGCGCCGTTGTTCTGACGGCGAGGACAGGGTCGTAAGACCAAGGTCGAATTCATCACGCCGCCGTTATCGCCCATCATTCCCCCGATGACCGCCCCCTTCCCGGGCGGTTCCGAGGGAGGACAGCGATGAGAAGCCTTGTACTGGCCGCAGTTGCGGCAATCGCCTGTGCGGGTGCCGCGCAGGCCCAGGTGACCGAGGAAGATCTGGCCAAGGATGCCGAAACCGCCGGCGATGTGCTGACCAATGGCATGGGCCGCGGGTTGCAGCGCTTCTCGCCCCTGACGACGCTGAACAAGGACAATGTGGACAAGCTGGTGCCCGCATGGGCGTTTTCGCTGGGGGGCGAAAAGCAGCGCGGGCAGGAAAGCCAGCCGATCGTCTATGACGGGATCATGTATATCACCGGCAGCTACAGCCGAATCTATGCGATCGACCTGAAGACCGGCAAGGAGCTGTGGCAATACGATGCCCGCCTGCCCGAAGGCATTCTGCCCTGCTGCGATGTGATCAACCGCGGTGCGGCGATCTATGGCGACAATGTCTATTTCGGCACGCTGGACGCGCGCATGGTCGCGCTGAACCGCAAGACCGGCGATGTGGTCTGGAACAAGAAGATCGCCGATTACAAGGAAGGCTATTCGCTGACCGCGGCCCCGCTGATCGTGAACGGGCTGGTGATCACCGGCAACTCGGGCGGCGAATTCGGCATCGTGGGCGAGGTGCGCGCACTGGACGCCGAAACTGGCGAGACGGTCTGGACCCGCCCGGTGATCGAAGGCCACATGGGCACGCTGAACGGTCAGGAAAGCACGATGACCGGCACGCTGAACGCCAGCTGGCCGGGCGATATGTGGAAGACCGGCGGTGGCGCCACATGGCTGGGCGGTGCCTATGACGCCGACACCGACACGCTGGTCTTCGGCGCGGGCAACCCGGCGCCGTGGAACAGCTGGCTGCGCGATGCGGGCGAAAAGAACGACGGCACCGGCGACAACCTTTATGCCGCCAGCCGTCTGGGCATCGACCCCAAGACGGGCGAGATCAAATGGCACTTCCAGACCACGCCGCGCGAAGGCTGGGATTTTGACGGCGTGAACGAGGTGGTGGGCTTCACCGACAAGGACGGCAACAAACGCTTTGCCACCGCCGACCGCAACGGGTTCTTCTACATCCTGAACCGCGAGGACGGGAAATTTGTCGCGGCCTACCCGTTCGTCAAGGAAATCTCCTGGGCCAGCGGCATCGACGAAAACGGCCGCCCGATCTACAACGAGGCGAACCGCCCCGGCGCGCCCGATGCGGCAGCCGAAGGCGGCAAGGGCCAGCAGGTCTTTGCGGTGCCGTCTTTCCTGGGCGGCAAGAACTGGATGCCGATGGCCTACAGCCAGAAGACCGGCCTGTTCTATGTGCCCTCGAACGAATGGGGCATGGACATCTGGAACGAGCCGATCAGCTACAAGAAGGGCGCGGCCTATCTGGGCGCGGGCTTTACCATCAAGCCGCTGTTCGAGGATTACATCGGCAGCCTGAAAGCGATGGACCCCAACACCGGCGAGGTGAAGTGGGAATACAAGAACGAGGCCCCGCTGTGGGGTGGCGTGATGACCACGGCGGGCGGTCTGGTGTTCTTCGGCACCCCCGAGGGCGATTTCATCGCGCTGGATGACGAAACCGGCGAGACGCTGTGGAGCTTCCAGACCGGCTCGGGCGTGGTGGGGCAACCCGTCACCTTTGAGATGGATGGCGAGCAATATGTCTCCATCATCTCTGGCTGGGGCGGGGCGGTGCCGCTCTGGGGTGGCGAAGTGGCCAAGAAGGTCAATTACCTGAACCAGGGTGGCATGGTCTGGACCTTCAAGCTGCCCAAGGAACTGGCGATGGCCAACTGATCCCTGAAGGCCGGGCGCTGGACGCCCGGCCTTTTCCGCCCCACAACAGGATAATAACCGGAGGCGCGAGATGATAAGCTACCGCCAGCAGTTCCGGGGAGCCCGCACGGCCATGGTCTCACCTCCCGCCCTCCCGCCCGAGATGCGCGTGCTGCGCAGCGCGCTGATCGTGGATGATCACCCGCTGTTCTGCGATGCGCTGGCCATGACGCTGACCGGGCCGGTGGGCATTGCCGAGGTGGGGGCCGTCGGCTCTCTGGCCGCGGCACTGGACCGTCTGGCCGACAAGGAAAAGCCCGATGTCATCGTGCTGGACCTGAACCTGCCGGATGTGAACGGGCTGGACGGCGTGGTCCGCATCCGTCAGGCCGCGCCGGAGACGCCCATCGTCATCGTCTCGTCACTGGATGAGATGCGGGTGGTGCGCGCCGCGCTGAAAGCCGGGATCAACGCCTTCGTGCCGAAACATGCCGACCGGGGCGAGTTTGGCCGGGCTTTCGCCGCCATCGCCCGGGGCGAGATCCATGTCAGCGGGATCGACCTTGAACAGGCCGCGCCGGCCGCATCCGACGAGGCGGTGCGAAGGCTGAGCCTGCTGACCCGCCAGCAGGCCAAGATCCTGCAGCTGATCGGCATGGGGCTGATGAACAAGCAGATCGCCTATGAGCTTTCGATTGCCGAGACGACCGTGAAGGCGCATGTTACGGCCATCATGCGCAAGCTTGGGGTGCAGACCCGGATGCAGGCGGTGCTGTTCGCCCAGGAGGCGAGCTTCGCCAATCTTGTCTCCGACGCCTGACCCCCCGCACCCCGGGGAGGGGGTGCGCGCCAGCGGGGGAGAGGAGATGTCCGGCGGTCAGGTTCAGGTGGCGCAGGCCTTTGCCCGCGCCGATGATCCCGATCCGATGGCCGCCCTTGCGCGCGGGCTGGGTGCTGGGCCCTTCGCACTGGTACTGCTGTTTCTCTCGCCCGCGGCGGACCTGCCCGCGCTGGCCACCCGGTCGGTCGCGGTCTTTCCCGGGACGCGCGTGGTCGGCTGCACCACTTCCGGAGAGCTGACGCCCGGCGGCTATCAGTCGGGCAGCATCGTGGCGCTTGGCTTTCCCGCGCGCCATTTCGCGGCCGAGGCCTTGGTCTTCACCGGCCTGTCGCGTGCCACCGGGGCCGGGATCGCTGAGGCGATGCAGGACGCCCGCCACCGGCTTGCGATGGACCATGGCCACCTGTCTGCGGAATTCGCGCTTTTGCTGGTGGACGGGCTGTCGATCCGCGAGGATGAGCTGGCCGCGGCCCTTTCGGCCGGGGCCGGGGCGATGCCGCTGGTCGGCGGATCGGCGGGGGATGGCACCCGCTTTGAACAGACCTTCGTGCTGTCTCAGGGCCAGCTTCACCGCGATGCCGCCGTGGTCTGCGTGCTGCGCGGCAATTGCGACCTGCGACCCTTCAGCCTGGACCATCTGGAGCCGACCGAAATCCGCATGGTGGTGACCGGGGCCGACCCCGCCACCCGCACGGTGCGGCGGCTGAACGATGAACCGGCGGCCGCGGAATATGCCCGGCTTCTGGGGCGCACGGCCGAGTGTCTGGATGTCACGACCTTTGCGCTGAACCCTCTGGTGGTGCGGGTGGGCACCCGCCACCATGTCCGCGCCATCCAGCGGGTGACCGCGGAGGGCGGGTTCGTGTTCTTTTCCGCCATCGACGAAGGCGTGGTCCTGTCGCTGGCGCGGCCCTGCGATCTGGCGGGCCATCTGGAACAGGCGCTCACGGCACTGGACCGGCCCGCGAAACCCTTGGCCATTCTGGCCTTCGACTGCATCCTGCGCCGGATCGAGGCGGAAGAGACCCAGATGGCGGGCCGCGTCGCCCGCATCCTGTCGGGCCACCGGATTGCCGGGTTCAACACCTATGGCGAACAATCCGGCCCGCTGCACCTGAACCAGACGATCACCGGGCTGGCCTTCTATCCGCCCGGAACGCTGGCCGCGGAGGAGGCATGACCCGGCTTTCCGACAGCCTGATCGACCCCGCCGCCCCGGCCGAGGCGAATGTGCAGAAGCTTCTGACCATCGCCGAGGCGCTGATCCGCAGGTCTGAGCATCATGAGGGCGAGGCCCGGTCGGCCTGGGGCCTGTTCCAGCGCGCGGCCGAGCTGGAGGACCTGGTCCGCAAGCGCACCGCAGATCTGGAAACCACCCTGCGGCTGCTGAATGCCGCCAATGCGCAGGCGGGCAAGGCCCGGCGAGATCTGTCGCAGGCGATCGAGGCGGTGGACGAAGGCTTTGCCCTGTTCGACGAAGACGGGCTTCTGGTCCTGTGCAACAGCCGGTTCTGCCGCGATCTGGACGACGTGCGCGCCGTACTGCGCCCCGGCACCACCTTTGATGACTATGTTGGCCGGATCAGCCGCTCGGCCCATCTGGCGCTGCCCCTCGGGATGGCGCCCGAGGACTGGGTGGCCGAACGGATGCGCCATCATGAGGACGGGGCGCCGTTCTTCGTGGAACTGACCGGCGACCGCTGGCTTCAGGTCAGCGAACAGCCCACGGATGAGGGCGGGGTCGTCGTCCTCCAGACCGACGTGACGGGCATCATCCGCGCTGAACGGTCAGAGCGGGGCAAGCTTCTGGACCAGCAGGCCCGGATAATCCGCGCCACGCTGGACCATATCAATCAGGGCGTTGCGATCTTTGGTCCCGACCTGCGGCTGGTGGGGGCCAACCGCCGGCTGGGGCTGCTGCTCAACCTTCCGGACCAGCGGCTTTCGGCGGGCCGGTCCTTCGCCGCGCTGTCCGCCGCACTTTTGCGGCAGGTGCGGTTCAGTGACGGCTTTTCGGCGGGTGAGCTGTGGTCCTGGGTGCGGCAAAAGACGCTGCGCCCGCCCCTGTCGTTCGAACTCCAGCACCTGTCGGGCATCATCCTTGATGTCTTCGCGCAGGAAATGCCCGAGCGGGGGTTCGTGATGTCCTTCACCGATGTCACGCGCGAACGGATGGCCATCCATTCCATGCTGCGCGCCAATGCACGGCTGGAGGAGCGGGTGGCCGCCCGTACCAATGACCTGTCCGTCGCCCTGCGCGATGCCGAGCGGGCCAATGCCACCCGCGTCCGCTTTGTCGCCGCGGCAAGCCACGACCTGCTGCAACCCCTGTCCGCGGCGAAACTGTTCGTGGCGGCGGCGCGCGACGATGCGGGGGCCTCGGGCAGCACGCTGGAAAAGGCGCATAACGCGCTTCTCAGCGTGGAGGCGATCCTTGGAGCGCTGCTGGACATCTCTCGGCTGGAATCGGGTGGGACCGAGGTGGACATCGGCCCGGTCTCGCTGGCGCATCTGCTGGTGCAGCTGACCGACGAGTTTCAGCACATGGCCGAAAAGAAGGGGCTGCGGCTGGATATCCTGCCCTGCCGCGCCACGGTGATGAGTGATGCCACCTATCTGCGCCGCATCCTGCAGAACCTGATTTCCAATGCGCTGCGCTATACCGTGTCAGGCCGGGTGCTGGTGGGCGCGCGGCGCATTCCGGGCGGCGTGCGGGTCGAGGTACATGACACCGGCCCGGGGATCGCCCCCGAAGATCAGCAGAAGATCTTCCGCGAGTTTCACCGGGTGCAGGGCACCGCTTCAGCGGCCGAGGGCATGGGGTTGGGGCTGGCCATCGTGGACCGGGCCTGCGCGCTTCTGGACCATCCGCTGACGCTGCGGTCCACGCCCGGCCTTGGTACCATGTTCGCGGTGGATCTGCCCCTGGCACCGGCCGCACTGATGCGCGCACGTCCCGGAGACGGCCCCGACCCGGGGGCCGAGGCCGCGGCGGACCGGATCGCCCTTCTCGTCGAGAATGACGAGGACCTGCGCCGCGCCATCTCGCTGCTTCTGGAACGCCGCGGGGTCAGCGTGCTGGAGGCAGAGACGGGTGAGGCGGCGCTGGCGCTTCTGGAGGAGATCGGCATCGTGCCGGATGTCTATCTGATCGACCATCAGCTGGGCGAGGGGATGACCGGGGTTGAAACCGCGCTGGCGCTGAAAGAACGCTTCGGCGCCCGTCCCGTGCGCATCGTCACCGCCAACCGCTCGCCCGAGGTGCGCCGCGCCGCGGAACGTGCGGGGCTCGAGGTGCTGCACAAGCCCATTGACCCCGAGGCCATTGCCGCTTTCGCGCTGCATGCGGCCGAGGCCTGAAGCTCCCCGCTGCAATCTGGCCGCGCCGCCGTGATTGGGGCCTTGCGCTTCCACCATGGAGCGATTAAACGCCACTGCACATGAATGCCCGTTTCGTGCAGGGTCTTGCCCGCGCAGGAAAACGGCCAGAACATCAGCAACGGAACATCCAGCGCGTTCCGATCGGGGTTCAGGCAGTCAGGGCAGGATGCCGGTGTAGCTCAGCTGGTAGAGCACGTCATTCGTAAGTAGCGGGTCCGCTGCGGAATGATGTGTAAAACCAAAAGGTTACAGAGGCGGTTGTAAAATGTGTAGGGCCATAGTAGGGCCTCAAATGGAAGCGTGCCGCTGTAGCTCAGCTGGTAGAGCACGTCATTCGTAATGATGGGGTCGGGGGTTCGAGTCCCTTCAGCGGCACCACGCTTCCAGAATTACCCCTGCATTTCCAGAAGCTTGCAAGGCTCAACGCCCAGCGCCGTCGCAAGTTTGGCCACGATCAGAACCGTCGGGTTCCTGACCCCACGTTCAACGCCGCTGACATAGGTGCGGTGCAGGTCAGCGTCGAAGGCAAGCGCTTCCTGCGAGATGCCTTTCATCTCCCGGTAACGCTTCACGTTCCTGCCCACGACCGACTTGATGTCCATGCGGGCATACGGCCGATATGTAGATTATTGATCTACAGACTATGAGTCTCTTTTTCGATTGTCGGAGCGCCACTACAGAGGCAAGGTTCACGCCGACATGCCCTTTTCAGGACACCCCGATGTTTGCAAAGCTGCTTCGTTTCCAACTGGCGATAGCCGAAGTCTTTTTCCTGGGCTACGCCCTCAGCCTGTTCAAGGACCGCGCCCCGGCTGCTGTCGCCGCCCTGACAGGGGGTCTTGTCGTGGTCGGCCTGTTCACCCTGCTGACCGGCAGGGGCTTTCCTCATTTCAAAAGCCGCCCCAAGGCCAGTGCCATCATCTGCGTGGCGGGGTTCTTCTTTGTGACCGCCGCAAACATCGCAGCTGAGCGGCGCGAAGCCGAGCTGGCCATGATGAGGCAGACTGACCCAGATGCCTACCTTGCCGCGATCAAACGGGATGATGATCGGTGGATGGCAGAGTTAGAGGCCCTTAGGCCCGAGGTCTTTGCGGCAGAGGCCGCGCAACGAGCGGAGAAGGCGAAAGCGGCCCGGCTGGCAGGATGTGAGGGAAAGGAAAGCATGGCCTACATTATGATTCAGACCGATGTCCGAAATGGGCTACGTGCGCCGTCCACGGCAAAATTCCCGTCCCGGTTTGACAAGGGCACCGGCTATCTCGGCGATTGCGTCTATGCGGTGTGGGGGCATTTCGACGCACAGAATGGCTTTGGCGCGATGATCCGCGGTACCTTCACAGGAACAATCACCCATCTCCCCGAAAGCGGGCAGTGGCGGACGTTGACGCTGGACATACAGGGCTGACACACATGGCGCTACGGCGCGGGCTTTAGCGGCGTGGGCCGGGGTGCCTATGTGCCCCAGCGCCCCGCCATACATAGCCCACCACGGCCCCGTAAATGGCCCTACAGCGGTGTTGGGGGCCGTGTAGGGCCACAATTACCCGGCGTGCGCAGCAGCATAACTTGCTTTGGCGAAATGGCACCGACACTCTGCCCGGCAGAACCTCGGAGACGGCCACGGGCAATCCATCAAATTCTGAGCTCTTTTTGCTGAACCATTTGCTGAACCATAAGAGAAATATTTGGCACATGAGGGCTTGCGAAGGAAAGCCCAAGCCGCGACTTCGCTTAATTTGTAACTTGTAACCGTAACTTAAGTTGGAAGGTTTCAGAAAACAAAGGGCGGGGCACCGTAGCGCCCCGCCGGGTAGTGCAGGCCAGTTTTGCCCTTATGTTACGTTACATGGTACGCCCGCTTGGTCAGAAGGGTGGCTCCTCGCCGTGGCGTTCGTCGAAGCGATGAATCACCACGATGCCCCCGTCGATCCGCCGGGCAATGTACTCGACCTTGCACTCATCGACATCACCACGTGCGAAGCCTTTACGTTGGATCTTGTCGATCCTCCCGAGATCGTGCAGGCGATGGGTGCCATATTCCCACCCCAGCCCGGCCATGACAGCCTTGATCCGGCGCGTGTCGGTGGGCGACATACGCGCGGTATCGACACCGAGCAGCAATTTTATGCTGTCCATGGAAACCCGCCCAGTCAGTTCCGCGAAGCTATCCTCCAGAACGTCTGCATAAGCATCCTCGACCATCCGCTGGCCCTGCGCGTTGGCGGCAGCGGGCCACAGATGCGGCGATAGCGTAATCGACTCGCCTGTCGCCTCCCTCACCACCGCTTCGGCCCACAATTGATCCACATCGGCGCTGAAGCGGGCAAGGTCGATCTGCTTGACCACGACAGGCCAGATGCGCCGATTGCCCGTCAGGTCGCGCAGATACGCTCCCTCGTTGGTGGTCCCGAGGATGATACAGTGCCGCCGGTATTCGCCAGCATCGCGGCCATAGGCACGCCTGAACATGTCAATGGCAGTGCTCAGGAACCGCTTAAGGCTCTGACTGGTGGCCTTGTTCAATCCATCCAGTTCTTGGCATTCGACGATCCATGCACGTGCCAGCAACTCGGCCTTGGTCTTGTCATCGCTCGTGAGGTTCAGGCTTCCACAGAACCATTCAGGTCGCACCGCAAGCAGTTGTGCAACCCGTGACTTCCCGGCCCCCTGCGCACCCTCCAAGACCAGCATCGTGTCGAACTTGACACCCGGCTGTTTGATGCGACGCACCCCAGCGATCAACAGCTTGCTGCCGAACTCGCGGTTAAGATCACTGTCGTCCGCGTCACAGTAATCGGTCAGCCACGTGTCGATCCGGGGCGTTCCGTCCCACACCTGACCATCAAGGTAGTCGATCACGGGGTGGTAGTGGTTCTCATGCGCAATCGCCAGCAGCTCCCGTTTGATTGCGGTCGGCACCGCAACAAAGTCGAGGTCGCGATGAAACTGACTACAGAGGATATCCGCGATATCGTTCAGATCGCGGCCATCCAGCCCTGCTCCGTTGAACTCGTCCACCTTCGTGAAAAGATTGCGCTGTGCGTCCACACCTTGGCAAGCAAGCGCATGCCGAACATTCTTCGGGTGGCTGGGAACGGGTTGGAGCTTTTCGTTAAGCACCGGCCAGCCGCCAGCGCTCGCCTCGACAATCGCCATCGCCCGCATTACCTGCCGCTGCGCGTACTTCAGATAGTTGGGGCTTTCCCGAACATGTGCGCTAATGCCCAAATCCGGGGCCGTGAGAATAGAAAGCACATGACCGGGCTGAACACCCCGGCTAAGCAACCAGACGGCCGTTGCGAAAACCAACTCCGAGCGCGACGAGTAATCATGTCCAGGCGGGTTCTGCCCGGTCACAATCACTTCCACCCATTTGGGATCGGACGGAACGGTTTCCATCAGGTTAGAAGGGAGGGGCAGCGGCTCCAACTCATCGACGCTTGCAAGCCCCGAAGACGAGATGGTGTTTTTGCTCGCGCTCTTGGGCATTCGGACAGTAAAATCCTCAAGCGCATATGTGCGAGGCGGCGCGTCGAGATCAACAGGATGGAGGTGATAGGCGTTGTTGCGTTAATCGGATGGAGGCCAAGGTGACCCTTTCCCGCTCTGCGTTCAGCGAACGGCTGTGATCTCGGCGGTGCCGAGGGCGTTGTATCTGTTCATGATGGCGATGCGGATCTGGAT